>DATCIA010000025.1:0-31991 GCA_036508075.1 Coriobacteriia bacterium | reverse complement strand
GCGGTCGCGACGACGACGTTCACCGACAGCACCATGATCCCGGTCGTCTGGGCGGCCGCCAGCCCGATGACCGGCAGGATCACGGAGCCGCCGATCGCGTTGGCCTCCTGGAAGCCGCGCGCCTTGGCCGAGACCAGGACGACGATCGAGATCACCAGCAGCGAAACGGCCGGCACGAGCAGCAGCATCAGCGCCCACCAGTTGGCCGTCGGGAAAAACAGCTGCCCTACCACCGGGATCCCGAACCAGGCGACGACGGCCGCGTAGACGAGATAGCACGCCCAGGTGAACGCGATCGTCGGCAGGAACGCCGCGGCGATCTTGCCGACCACGAGCTCGGCGTCGGAGACCGGCGTGTAGAGCAGACCCTCGAGCGTGCGACGTTCCTTCTCTCCCGCGAAGCTGTTGGCCGCGATGACGGTGGACACCATCACCGGGACCAGCAGGAAGAACCCCGCGAACAGGTACACGACCCCGATGTAGGCGGCGCGCCCGGCCGTGGTGATGTGCGGTATCGCCGGGATGGCCGACGCAGGGAACGAACCGATGAAGTCCTCGAGCCCTCCCACGGCGCCCGGCGTGTAGCGCAGCGCCAGCAGGAACACCGTGGGATAGCCGATGACGACCACGATCGGGACGATGACAAGCGGGAAGACGAGCTGCACCGTCGAGAACGTCTCGTGGATGTCCTTGAGCGCGATCGCCCACGCGCGGCTCCAGCGCATCTAGACCCCCTGCCTCTCGCCGACGTCACGCTGGGTGCCCACGAGCGCGAGGTACGCCTCCTGCAGAGTGGGCGGCTCCTCGGCCACCCCGAGGAGGTCGAACGGGAGCGCCGCGGCGGCGCGCAGGAACGGTGAGACGGCACCCTCATCGATCAGATCGGCCGCGAAACCACCCGGGAGCGCCGTGACCGTCTTCACGCCCGGGAGGGCGGACAGGTCCGCCGCGCTCATCCCCGACCCCGGCACAGGCGTCACCCGCACGCGGACGCGCGGGACTGCCGCGCGCGCGACGCGTTCGGGCGGTCCCGCGGCACGGATTCGACCACCGGCCAGTATCGCCACGGCCGTGCACACGCCCTCCATCTCCTCGAGACGGTGCGAGGTGATGAAGAACGTGGTGTTCGCCTCACGGCTGACTCGCGTGATGTAGGTCATCAGTTCGTGCGAGGCCTCGGGGTCCAGCCCCGCCGTCGGCTCGTCGAGGTACACGAGCCTCGGCCGGGCGACCAGCGCGCGGGCGATGAGAAGCTTCTGCTTCATGCCCTTCGAGTAGCGCTCGACGAGCTCGGCGGCCCTGTCCGTGAGGCCGAACATGTCGAGCAGTTGGTCGACGCGCGAGCCGATCGCCGCCTCGCGCATGCCGTAGAGCCGCCCGAAGAGCGCCAGATTCTCCCGGGCACTCAACCTCTCGTAGAGGTTGGTGTCCGTCTGGACACCAACCTGAGGCCTGACCGCCTCAGCCTCCGATCGAACGTCATGCCCGAGCACGTTCAGCCGCCCCACCGACGAGGGATCGAGCACTCCGTTGAGGATGCGGACGGTGGTGGTCTTGCCGGCGCCGTTCGGGCCGAGTAGTCCGAACACCGCACCGCGCGGGATCACGAGATCCACCGAGTCGAGCGCGACCAGGGGGCCGAACGACATCGAAAGACCGGCGACCTCGATCGCCGGTCCGTCGAGTCCCGCGAGCGAATCATCCACCTGCTAGAGCTCCTTCGTTCGGAACGCCCACGCCGCTGTCGCGACGAGCACGCACGCAAGCGCGAGTGATGTGACCACGGGCCACAGTATCGCCGATTCCTTGCCCATCGCGAGAGTCATCGGCGCGCTGGCGAGACCAACGGGCGAATACTTCGCGAGCGGCTCCCACAGAGCGGCGATGGACAGCAGAGCGAACGCTCCGAGACCGACGCCGGCGGCGCCCGCCTGCGACCCCATGAGCGACGACAACAGCGTCATGATCGCGAGGAAGAGCACCCCGAACGCGAGCCACGACAGAGCCGAGGACCACAACGCTTCGCCGGGCGCTTTCCCGAACACCAGCGCCGTGACCCCCCACGTGGCGAGCGTGCCCGCGATGACCGTGAGAGCGAGGAACAGCGAGTGCACGACCGCCTTCGCCACCACGAACGCCGACCGGGAGACCGGCTTGGTGAGCGCCAGGATCGCAGTGCCGCTCTTGCGTTCCCCGGAGACCAACCCGCCGTAGATGATGATGATCGCGAACAGGGCGATCTGCGAGAGGTTCTTCGCCCATTGTGCGTAGGAGTCCAGATATGTGGGCGTGGGGAGCGACTTCACCAGGCCGGCGAGCTGGTCGCCGCCGGCCGCTGCCACGATCTCGGGGGTGAACCTGGCCATCACCGGCCCGGTCAGCGCGAAGAAGAGCAACATGCCCGGGAGCACCCAGATCCTCCAGGTGCGCACGATCTCCGTCGCCTCCTTGCGGGCGAACGCGGCGAAACCGTTCATGACTGTCCTCCTCCCACGAGCTGCACGAAGACCTCTTCGAGGCCCATCTCCCCCGCCTCCATGCGACGCAGAGGCAGGTTGCGCGCGGCCACCATCGCAGGGATCTCGCGGGACGCCGCCTCGGCGTCGCTCACGGTGATCTCGATCGTCCCGGTCGGGTCACGCTCGACCTTGGCCGCCCACGCAGCGGCACCTATCGCCTCCGCGAGGCCGTCGGCGCCCTCGCCCACCTCGACGACGACCTTGCCGGCGCCGTAGCGGGCCTTGAGCTCCTCGATGCGCGCCTGCGCCACGACGCGGCCGTGGTCGAGGATCGCGACCGTGTCGCAGATGCGCTCGACGTCGCCCAGGATGTGCGTCGAGAAGAAGACCGTGGTCCGGCCGCGCAGCGACTGGAGCATGTCGAGCACCTCCTTGCGGCCCATCGGGTCGAGCGCGCTGGTGGGTTCATCGAGCAGGAGCAGCCTGGGTGCGTTGATCAGCGCCTGCGCGACGCCGAGCCGCTGCTTCATGCCCCGCGAGTAGCCTCCGACGCGTGTGGTGACGTCGGTGAGCCCGGCCAGGTCCAGCAGCACCTCGATGCGCGGGTCGAGCACACGACGTTCGATCCCGAACAGCCCTCCGGCGAATCGAAGGAACTCACCGGCGGTCATCCACTCGTAGAAGCCGGGGACGTCGGGCAGGAATCCGATCTCTGCCCGGACGGCGTTGTCCACGGTGGCCACGTCGTGTCCAAGCACGCGAACCGTGCCCTTCGTCGGTCGCGCGAGTCCCGTGAGGATGCGCAGAGTGGTCGTCTTGCCCGCGCCGTTAGGGCCGAGGAACCCGAAGACCGAACCCTCCTCCACCCGAAGGTCGACGCGGTCCAGCACACGCTTGTGCGCGTAGACCTTGGTCAGGCGACGTATCTCGACAGCGGCGCTCATCGCGGGTCGATGTCCTTCGGCTCACCGTACAGGGCGTCGGCGGCGTTCGCGCCGCGTGCCGCTGCGTTGCCGCGCGAGGCGCCCTCCACCGCGGTGACCGGCTTGCGCCCGGCCGCCAGGTAGATGATCGGGCCGAGGATCTCCCCGAGCACGATGATCGCCACCCACACCCACTTCGGCAGGGTCAGGCCATCGGCCGAACGCTTCACGAGGTCCACGATCGCGAACACCTGCAGCGACAACTGAACGACGAGCAGTACCCCCAGGGCGACGAGCGCGGCCGTCGGCAGAGCCAGAACCTTCTCCATCACACACTCCCCTTCTTCGATGTTCCTTCAAGGTCGCGCCGCATCTCGACGGAGCGACCGACGCGCGCCAATACCACGAGCATCAGAAACGTCACCACGAGCCCAAGGACCATGACCGACAGCAGGACCGCCGTGTTCCCGCCACCATTCGCGGAGGCGATCTGCTGGCCGTACGCTCCGACCGAGATCGTGCTCAACATCAACGCCAGCGCACCTGAGGCGACTCTCGAGAGCGCCGAACGCCGGCGGAGCCACGCGAGGGCGAGGATCCCCAGCCCGATCAGCGTCATTGCCACGGGCAGTGTCAGCGCCGACTCCTTGGACGCGAAGTTGTCAGGGGCGCCGGTGATACCCCAGTGCACTGCGACCTGCGCCGGGAGCGCTCCCTGGTACCGCGCGACCAGCACCGCGAAGATCGCCGCGACCGCAAGCGGAAGCAGGCCCGAGAGCGCCAGCCACGGCCGGGGAACCGACGCGAACGGGACGTCCTCGTCGTCGGGACGGATCAGCCCGACGCGAACGGCAACGGCGCCGAAGTTGATGTCCCATCCGATGCCGAACACCCTCGGCACGAGGATGTCGGGCTGGGTCGGGTCCCACCAACGCAAGGCGACCCGGTCGGCGGTCGGTGGGCGGAACTCGTACGGCAGCCCGAGCACCTTTCCGGACAGCAGCGAGCGGCCCGCGTGAACGGCGGGCGCGCCCTGCACCGCCTCCGGCTCTCCGTCAGCACACTGGGCGGCGAGGGACTCCGGAGTGCCCAACGCCGCCAGCACGCGCTCGACGTCGGCAGCCGCACCCGGGGTGCGGGCGATCTCCTCGTACACGTGCGCTCTCAGGTCGTCGACGGTCTCCTCGCACTCACCCGCGGCGGTGAGCAGCAGCGCGCCGTGGACGCGGGCGAAGTAGGCCTCGACCAGGGCGCCGATCGCGGGATCGAGCCCGCCGGTGGTACTGCGCGCGCTGCCGCTCATCGTGAGGCCTCCGATCCGAGCAGTTCGTCCATGGCGTCGGTGACGCCCTCCCACGCCTTCGCCATCGCCGCGAACTCGAGATCGCCGGTGGCGCTGAGACGGTAGTACTTGCGCGGCGGGCCGACCGGCGACTCGCGCCACAGCGAATCGATCAGCCCGGACTTCTTGAGCCTCGAGAGCAGCGGATAGACGGTACCGGCACTGATCGCGAGCCCGGGGTGTCCCGCGAGCCGGTCCACGATCTCGCCGCCGTACGCCTCGCCGCGGTGCAGCAGCGCAAGGATCGCGAGTTCCACCACACCCTTCCGGAACTGCGACAACCGGCTGTCGGTGTCGTTCCCCATCGTCGTTGCTCCTCGCGTTGTTACGCTCTGTTGCGTGTATCACCTGCTTCCTTGTATCACACGCTAGTTGGCAGCGCAAGGTACCGTCTAGATGTTGCGCGTGCGAGGTGATGCGCGAACCCGCCAGGAATCGTTCGGCATGGACGAGCGGGCACCGCCCGCTACCGCAGCGAAGC
Organism: Coriobacteriia bacterium; assembly: GCA_036508075.1. GTDB lineage: Bacteria > Actinomycetota > Coriobacteriia > Anaerosomatales > PALSA-660 > PALSA-660. The sequence continues at coordinate 26,786 of DATCIA010000025.1, read as the reverse complement.
CAGCCGCACGAACCCCTCGCGATACTCCGGCGCGAGTGCGTCGATGGTGAAGCGCGACGCCAACGCCCTCCCCTGCCCCGGCGAAGGCCTGTCCAGGATCAGCGATCTGAGCTGCGCCACGAGTGACTCCGCGGAGCCGTAGCGCATGCCCGACGGGTAGATCTCCGGATACGCGAGACGGTCCGGAACCAGCGGGAAGCAGCCCGCGTAGGCCGCCTCCACCATCGCAAGGCCGAAGAACTCGTTGACGGCTGTCGAGACGGCGACATCCGAGCCCGACAGCAGCCGCGCATAGGCATCGCGTCCCTCGGGCTCGCCGACGTGAGCGAGACGGTCGCCGAGCGTCGCCGCAGCTGCCGCGAACGCAGCGCTCGTCTCGGCGAACTCCTGCCCGGCGACTGCCACCTCGAAGTCGAGCCCCTCCTGCGCCAGGGCCGCCACGGCCGCGAAGAAGGCCTCCGGCGCCTTGTCGTGCTCCCAGCGGTGCGGCCAGACGATGCGGCAGCGTGCTCCCCGCGACACGGGAACCGCATCGAACGGCTCGGGGTCGAACGGCGGCGCCAGCACGCGGCTCACGGCGGCGATCCGCTCCGCCAAGCCGTTCGGACGATGATCAGGGAACTGCCGGATGAACGGCGCGATGCCCTCGAGGAACGTGTCGCGGTTCCACGCCGTGTTGAACCAGCATTCGTCGGCGGTCAGTGCGCTCGTGATGTTGGTCAGAGGAAACTGCAGGTCCCACTCCGCCGTGTGGCGATTCGGATACACCAGCTGGTTCTCGTGGAAGTACACGACGGTCGGCACGTTGGCGATGTCCGGGCCGGCCAGCCCCTTGAACTCGGCGAGGTTGAGGAACGTCGATGCGAGGACCGCGTCCCACCGCGTGCTTGCGCCGTCGCGCCCCGGCTCTCCGCCCGGGAACGTCGCACGCCACTCGCGGTCGAGCCGCTGCGCCTCCGACGCGAAGGTGATCGCCGCACCGCGCATGCGCCACTTCCACTTGCGCGCGGGCAACTCGAGCAGGTCGTGGTCCCAGCCGAGCGCGGGCAGAAGGCACTCGAGGACGGCGCGATGGGAGCCTCCGTTGTACGGCTCGAGCACCAGCAGGCGCCTGTCCGAACGCAGCCGCTCCGCCTCCCGCCCTGGCGCGGTCCGGAGGCTGAGGTCCGGGGTGGCGACGGGGTCGTACGGGGAGACGGAGCGGTGGTCATACGGAGACGCGAGCCCGGCGACGCCCGAGAGTGCGGCACGCTGGGACACGAGGGTCCTCCTGGTTACTTGATGCCGTCCTTGACGCGCTCGTAGCCGACGTCACCGACGGCGATCTCCTCCATGGCCAGCGTGAGCGGCTTCGTGGAGGTGATCTGAGCGATCTGGGAGGCGGACATGGTCAGCAGCGCCTGGTCGCGCACGCCGTGCAGCATGTCGTTGATCTGCCGCGCGCGCTTGGCGGAGACGATGCAGAGGGTGTACTTCGAGTCGACCTTCGAGAGGAGGACATCGATCTCAGGCTGAATGACCATCGGTGTTCACTTGATCCTTTGCGTCTTGTTCGGAGACCGAGCGGATGTAGGCCATGAGGTCGTCGACCGCCCGGGGCACATCGTCGTTCATTACCACATGGTCGTACGTACCCTCAAGTTCGAGTTCGTGCCGAGCGGTATCCAGGCGGGTCCGGATCTGATCGTCGGACTCGGCGCCACGATGCCGGATCCTCTTCTCGAGCTCCTCGGTCGACGGCGCCTTGACGAAGATCAGCCGCGAGCGTCCCATCTGCTTGCGCACCTGGAACGCGCCCTGCGGATCGATCTCCAGCAGCGCGTCCATACCGTGCGCCAAGCGACGCTCCACCGGACGGCGCATCGTACCATACCGGTTGCCGTGAACGCTCGCCGTCTCGAGGAACTCGCCGGCGCGCACACGCGCTTCGAACTCCGCGGGCGTCAGGAAGTAGTAGTCGACCCCGTCACGCTCGCCGAGCCGCGGCGTCCGCGTCGTCGCGGAGACCGAGACCCACAGATCGGGCACCCTCTTCTCGAGTTCCCTCACGAGGGTTCCTTTGCCGGCCCCCGAGGGGCCGGAGATTATGAACAGGTGACCGAGACGCATGGCCGCAGAAGTCACCGCCCGCTACTTGCCGAGGCGCTCCATGAGCATCTCGCGCTGACGGGCACCCAACCCCTGCACGCGCCGGCTCTCGGAGATCTCGAGCTCGTCCATGACACGGGCCGCCTTGGCCTTCCCGAACCCGGGGAGCGATTCGAGCAGAGCGGAGACCTTCATGCGGGCCACGATCGGATCGTCCGAGCGGCTCATGGCGTCCGCGAACGACATCTTGCCCGACTTGATCTGGGCACGGACTGCAGCGCGCTTCGCGCGTGCCTCGGCCGCCTTCTTCAGCGCCGCTTTGCGATCGGCGTCGGACAGGTTCGGTAGCGCCATCGTTCCTCCTCATCGGTGCCGGTCACCCGGATCGCTCCGGGTGCCCCCTCATGCGCCCCGGGACCGTCTGAACGGGCCCGCTCATGGCGCGCAGCATGTGCTCGATAGTACCGCCTACCTGCGGCGATGCCAACCGCTACTTGGCCAGGGACCTGCTCCCGGGGGCGTAGAGCGGCGCCTCGGAGGCGCAGAGTCCGCAGTCCGAGGGCTCCCAAGACTCGACCTGCAGTCGAAGGAGAGGTAGCGCCTCGATGTCGAAGGCCTTGGGACCGCCGCGATCGATGAGGGAGGCCACCGCGACCGGGACTCCGCCCGCAGCGCGGACCAGCTCGACGACCTCCGCAACGCTCCCACCTGTGGTTACGACATCCTCGACCACGAGCACGCGCGCTCCATCGGGCACGTCGAACCCTCGACGCAAGGTCATGGCTCCACCTTCGCGCTCGCTGAAGATGAACTTGACGCCCAGAGCCTGCGCGACAGCGAAGCCGATGATGATCCCGCCGACGGCCGGTGCGGCCACCAGGTCGACCCGCCGTTCACCGAGTCGTTGCACGAGTGCCTCGGCGAGTCGCGTGACGAGCGCGGGATCCTCCAGGACGCGGGCGCACTGGACATAGCGGTCCGAATGCCGTCCCGACGTCAGACGGAAGTGCCCCGTCAGGATGGCTCCCGCCTGTTCGAGTGCGGCCAGGACTTCGGGCTCGGTCATGTCGGTCATCGTGGTGTCGCTCCCCTATCCGTTGTCAACGATCGCGTCGAACGCGGCGGCCGGGTCATCGGCGCCGGTGATGGGCCGCCCTATGACAAGGTGCGAAGCACCGGCCTCGAACGCAGCGGCCGGCGTGGCGGTGCGTGCCTGGTCGCCCGCGTCGGAACCGGCAGGGCGCACGCCGGGAGTGACGACCAGCGCGGCCGGTCCAAGGAGTGCGCGCATCTCGGCGGCCTCGCGCGGCGAGCAGACGACGCCGTCCACACCCGCGGTGCGGGCGAGCGCGGCAAGACCGACGGCCTGATCGGCCGGGGTGTCGGATACACCCACCGACGCGAGCGCCTCGGCATCCATGCTCGTGAGAACGGTGATGGCGATCACCGCGGGCCGCGGAACGCCCGCTGCCGACGCACCGGCCGCAGCGCCACGCACGGCCGCCTCCATCATGTCGGCGCCGCCCGAGGCGTGCACCGAGAGCATCCCCGCCCCAAGCGACCCGAGCGATGCGGCGGCACCCTCGACCTGGTGGGGGATGTCGTGCAGCTTCAGGTCGACGAAGACCTCGAAGCCGAGTTCGCGCATCGCGGCCACCGCCCGGGGACCTTCGCGGTAGAAGAGGGTCATCCCGACCTTCACCCACTTCGCGCGGCCCACGAGCGCGCGGGCGCACACGAGGGCGGACTCGAGGTCGGGCTGGTCGAGTGCGACGATGATCCGGTCGCGCATGTCTATCCCGTCTGTCGTCTCCATGCTGCTACTCCTCCAAAGCGCCGGTCAGGTCGCTCACGCGGCCCACACCGTGGCGCGCGCAGTATTCTGCCAGGCCGTCGACGACCCGCATCGTGGAAGTCGGGTCCGCGAAGTTCGCTGTCCCGACCTGGACAGCCGCCGCCCCCGCGAGCAGGAACTCCACGGCGTCTGCTCCGTTCATGATGCCGCCCACGCCGATGACCGGGACGCCGACGGCACGAGCCACCTGCCATACCATCCGCAGCGCCACCGGCTTGATCGCCGGTCCCGAGAGGCCGCCAACGACCCGGGCGAGCTTCGGTCGGCGCGTCTCTGCGTCGATCGCCATGCCGAGCAATGTGTTGACCAGCGATACGGCGTCGGCGCCAGCGCCCTCGACCGCTCGGGCGATCTCCGTGATGTCCGTGACGTTCGGCGAGAGCTTCACGATCAGCGGGCGCTTCGTCACGGAGCGCAGGGCGGCTGTCACCGCGCCGGCAGGGGCGCAGGACGTCCCGAAGGCCATGCCGCCCGCGTCCACGTTCGGACACGAGATGTTGACCTCGTATGCCGCGACACCGGGTTCGTCCTCGAGCCGCTCGACGACGCGAACGTAGTCCTCGACCGAATGGCCGCAGACGTTGACGACGACGGGCACGTCCTGCGAGCCGAGCCACACCAGGTCGCCGGCACAGAACGCCTCGACGCCGGGGTTCTGGAGCCCGATCGAGTTCAGCATGCCGCCGAAGGTCTCGGCCACACGCGGCGATTCGTTGCCGGTCCACGCCATGGGAGAGACGCCCTTGGTCACCACGGCGCCGAGCCGGGAGAGGTCCACGAAGTCGGCGTACTCGCGGCCGGAGGCGAAGGTCCCCGAGGCGGTCATGACGGGGTTCCGCAGCCGCAGCCCGGCGATCTCCACGCTCAGGTCGGCGCCGCTAGTGACGCGGGGGGACTTCTGCTCCATCCCAACACACCTCCTCTGCGTCGAACACGGGCCCATCGACGCACGCACGCTTGCGGCCGTGCGAGGTCGTGACGACACACGAGAGACACGCGCCGATTCCGCAGGCCATCAACCGTTCGAGCGACACGCGACACGGGACTCCCGCGCGGGCGGCCTGCGCCGCCACCGCTCGCGCCATGATCTCGGGTCCGCAGACGCACACGAGATCGGGCCGATCGGTCTGGAGCAGCCGCTCGCTGACCACGGTCACGAACCCACGCTCACCCGCGCTGCCGTCGTCGGTGGCGACCTCGACCCGACGGGCCACGGACTCGAACAGCTCGCGGGCCACGAGGCGCTCCGAGGTCGGCGCGCCCTGGGCCACGCTCACGGCCACGCCTCGCGCCGAGAGCCGCTCAGCGAGCATGCCGAGAGGCGCGGCGCCCAGGCCCCCGGCCACCAGCAGAATGTGCGCGATACCGTCGGGAATGTCCCATCCGGTGCCGAGCGGCCCGATGGCGTCCATCACGTCGCCGCGGGTCTTGCCCGCAAGGTCGAGCGTGCCGCGACCGAGCACCTGGTAGAGGATCTCGATCGTCTCTCCACCCGCGCGGTGCACCGAGAACGGTCGGCGCAGCAGGAAATCGGCGCCCGTCGCGATGCGCAGGTGCACGAACTGCCCCGGCTCGACCGCCGCGGCGATGCGCGGCGCGTGGAGCGCGATGAGTCCGACGCCCTCGGCGACGCGGTCGTTGGCGAGCACCTCGACCCGCTCGAGCAGCGGGTGCGATCCGGCATCGAGCGCTGCGCAGCTCACGTCAGCGCCCCCGCCGAGCCGGCTTCGGACACGCTGTGGCCCCGTGCCGCGGGCGCGACCCACTGGTCCGTGTCCTGGAGGGCGCTCACCCCAAGACGGCCCTCCTGGGCCGCCTCGATGGCCTGTACGACCGCCTGGGCGGCCTCCATGGTGGTGATGTTGGTCACACCGTGGCGGATCGCGGCCGCGCGGATGTGGTAGCCGTCACTGCGGGTCTCGCGTCCGAACGGCGTGTTGATGACCAGCTGGACCTCGTTGTTGGTCACCTTGTCCACGATGTTGGGCCGCCCCTCGTGCACCTTCAGCACCTCGGTGACGGGCAGACCGGCCGCGCGCAACGCCCGCGCCGTGCCACGGGTCGACAGGACCTCGAAGCCCAGCGAGTGCAGATGGCGCGCAACGCCGACGATCGCGCGCTTGTCGCGGTCGCACACCGAGATGAACGCGGCCCCTGAAGTGGGCAGCGAGTAGTCGATGGCCAGCTGGCTCTTCGCGTAGGCGGCCGGGAAGTCGGTGGCCGATCCCATGACCTCGCCGGTGGACTTCATCTCGGGGCCGAGCACCGAGTCGGCGCCGGGGAAGCGCCCGAACGGCATGACCGCTTCCTTGACGCAGAAGCGCCCGGTCTCGCGCAGTTCCTCGGGCAGAGCCAGATCGGCCAGCATCTCGCCGGCCATCACCCTCGCCGCGACCTTGGCCAGCGGGACGCCGGTGGCCTTGCTCACGAAGGGCACCGTCCGAGAAGCGCGTGGATTGACCTCGAGGACGTACACGATCTCGTCCTTGACGGCGAACTGGATATTGATGAGTCCGTGCGTGCCGATCTCGAGGGCGATGCGGCGGGTGTACCCGCATATCTCCTCCGTGACCGAGGTCGAGAGCGTGTACGGGGGGATGCAGCAGGCCGAGTCGCCCGAGTGGATGCCGGCCTCCTCGATGTGCTCCATCACGCCACCGATGTACACCTCCGCGCCGTCGCACACCGCGTCGACGTCCACCTCGATGGCGCCCTCGAGGAAGCGGTCAAGGAGGACCGGGTGGTCGGGGCTGACGATAACGGCCTCGGCGAACTGCTTGAGCAGGTACTCCTCGTTGTAGGCGATGACCATCCCGCGCCCGCCGAGCACGTAGGACGGCCGCACGAGCAGCGGGTAGCCGATGCGGCCGGCGACCTCGACCGCCTCCGCGGCCGAACGGGCCAAACCGGCCGCCGGGTAGACGATCCCCAGCCGATCGAGCACGTCGGCGAAGCGTTCGCGGTCCTCGGCGAGGTCGATCGCCTCGGGCTTGGTACCCAGGATCGGCACGCCGGCCTCCTCCAGGCGACGCGCAAGCTTGAGCGGCGTCTGCCCTCCGAAGGTGACGAGCACGCCGACGGGCTTCTCCGCGTCGACGACGTCCATGACGTCCTCGAAGGTGAGCGGCTCGAAGTAGAGGCGGTCGGAGGTGTCGTAGTCCGTGGAGACCGTCTCGGGGTTGCAGTTGACCATCACCGTCTCGAAGCCCGCGTCGTGCAGCGCGTAACTGGCGTGCACACAGCAGTAGTCGAACTCGATGCCCTGACCGATGCGGTTGGGACCGGCGCCGAGGATCATGACGCGGGGACGCGTGGCGGGCGCCACCTCGTCCTCCTCCTCGTACGTCTTGTAGTAGTACGGCGTCGTGGCGAGGAACTCGCCCGCGCAGGTGTCGACCGACTTGAACGTCGCCTTGACCCCGACGGCCAGTCGGCGCGCGCGCACGGCGGCCTCATCGGTCTTCATCAGGTACGCGAGCTGCGGGTCGGAGAGCCCATGCTGCTTGGCGCGCCGCATCAGGACCTCGTCGATCGTGTCCACGCAGACCTTCCGCACCATACCCTCTACCTCGACTATAGCCTTCACCCTGTCGAGGAACCACGGGTCGATGTGGGTAAGCCCGGCGACCTCTTCGACGCTCCGGCCGCGCCACAGCGCGTCGGCGACGTAGTACATGCGGTTCTCGTTGGGCACGGTCAGCCCGCGATCGAACTTCAGTTCGTCGAAGACGTCCTTGCCGTCGGCGCCCAGGCCGTAGCGGCCGTTCTCGAGCGACCGGAACGCCTTGCCGAGCGCCTCGGCGAAGGTGCGGCCGATGGCCATCGCCTCACCGACCGACTTCATGCGTGTGGTGAGCGTCGTGTCGGTGCCCTTGAACTTCTCGAACGCCCAGCGCGGGACCTTGACCACGGTGTAGTCGATCGAGGGCTCGAAGCACGCCGGCGTGACCTTCGTGATGTCGTTCGAGATCTCATCGAGCGTGTAGCCGACGGCGAGCTTGGCCGCGATCTTCGCGATCGGGAAGCCGGTCGCCTTGCTCGCAAGAGCGGAGGAGCGTGACACCCGGGGGTTCATCTCGATGACGACCATGCGCCCGTCGGCCGGGTTGACCGCGAACTGCACGTTGCTGCCGCCGGTCTCCACGCCGATCTCGCGCAGGATCGCCAGCGAGGCGTCGCGCATCGTCTGGTACTCACGGTCGGTGAGCGTCTGGGCGGGAGCGACCGTGATCGAGTCGCCGGTGTGGACGCCCATCGCGTCGATGTTCTCGATCGAGCACACGATCACCGCGTTGTCGTTGCGGTCCCGCATGACCTCCATCTCGTACTCCTTCCAGCCGATCACGCTCTCCTCGACCAGCACCTCGCCCACCGGGGACAACGCCACACCGTGGCTGACTATCTCGCGGAGTTCGTCGATGTTGTAGGCGATGCCGCCGCCAGCGCCCCCCATCGTGAACGACGGGCGGATGACCAGCGGGAAGCCCATGGCACCCGCGAGCCGCTCGGCGTCGGTGACCGCATACGCGTAGTCGCCCTTCGGCACCTCGAGCCCGATGGCGACCATTGCAGCGGCGAACAGCTTGCGGTCCTCGCCCTTCTTGATGACCTCGAGCGTGGCGCCGATCAGCTCGACCCCGTACCGCTCGAGTACCCCGGACTCGGCGAGCGCGACCGCACAGTTGAGCCCCGTCTGGCCACCCAAGGTCGGCAGCAGGGCATCGGGGCGTTCCACCGCGATGACCTTCTCGACGAACTCGGGCGTGACGGGCTCGACGTAGGTACGGTCGGCGAACTCCGGGTCGGTCATGATCGTCGCCGGGTTGCTGTTCACGAGCACGACGCGATAGCCGTCCTCACGCAGGACCTTGCAGGCCTGGGCGCCCGAGTAGTCGAACTCGCAGGCCTGACCGATCACGATCGGTCCCGAACCGATGACGAGGATCGTGCGTATGTCGTCGCGTCGCGGCAAAGCGTGCTCCTTGTGTGGACTTAGGGGACGATCAGGACGGGACAAGGCGCCTGGCGCATGAGCGTCATGGAGACCGACCCCATGAGGACCTCCTGCATCGGAGTGCGGCCTCGCGACCCGATGACCACGCCCGACACTCCGCTTGCGTCGATCTCACTCAGGATCGCGCGTTCCGGCGCTCCGTGACCGAGGACCGGCGTCGCGGAGAGACCGCGTTCCTTGGCGATGGAGGCCAGGTTGCGCAGCTGGAACTCCGCACCTGTCTCCTGCTGCATCGCGCGACCCGCGTCCTTGGCCTCGGAGAGCACGTGGAACACACGGATCGTCCCGACGGCCTTCTTCGGGAGCGACAGGGCGATGTTGAGCGCACGAGCGGCCGTGCCCGAGAAGTCCGTCGCAACGAGCATCATTCGGCCGAAGGTACGCGCGAGCGTGGCGGGATCGCTCACGGCGCGCAGCAGGTCGTAGCGCACCGTCAGGGCCGGGATCCCCGAACTGGTCGCGAGACGCTCCGACACCGACCCCGAGAGCATGCGGTCGGCAAGCGACTTGCCGGTGGTCCCGCACACCACGGCGTCCAGATGCGACTCGGTGGCCAGCGCGAGCAGCTCGCGCTCGGGATCACCGGTCGGCATGCGCACCTCGACGTCGAAGCCCACATCCACCAGCGGCTTCGACGCCTCTCGCATGCGGTCCCGCGCTGCGTCGAGCTTGGCCGCGATCGCCGGACCCTCGAGCCCGGCGGTATCGACCACGTGGCAGCACACGATCCGGCGGGCCCCAAGGTCGCCCAGCCCGGTGCAGAAGCGCATGACCAGGTCCGAGTCGGTGCTGAAATCGATCGGTACCAGTACCGTCCGAAGCATCTCCTAGCCCCCCATCTCTGCGGATCCCCGGTCCCCTGCCGCGAACCGTGGATCCGCACCCGACAGATACTCCTCGCGCCCGTCCATCAGCGCGGTGAAGGCCCCGAACAGGTAGCGCGCGTCGTGCGGGCCCGGCGCCGCTTCCGGGTGGTACTGCACGGAGAAGGCGCGGCGCTGCAGCACGCGGATGCCTTCCACCGTCATGTCGTTCAGGTTCACGTGCGTCAACTGGACCGGCCCGTACGCCCCACTGGTCACGACAGGCGCGACGCCTTCGCCGACCCACGCCTGCAGATCGTTCGGCTCGTAGGTGAGGCCGCCGCTCAGCCCGGCGTCGAGCGGTCCGATCGAACCGAAGTCGACGCAGAATCCGTGGTTCTGGCTGGTGATCTCGACACGGCCGGTGAGCAGGTTCATGACCGGCTGGTTGCCGCCGCGGTGGCCGTAACGGAGCTTGAACGTGTCGGCGCCCACCGCCAGCGACAGCATCTGGTGCCCGAGGCAGATACCGAACAAGGGCACCACCCCCAGCAGCTCGCGAACCGTCGAGTAGAGGTAGTCCACCGCCGCCGGATCGCCCGGGCCGTTGGCGAGGAAGACCCCGTCACATCCCAGTTCGAGCACCTCTGCGGCGCTCGTCGTCGGGGGAACGACGCGGACCGAGCAGCCGGCCTCGGCAAGCCGCCTCAGGATGTTGAACTTCACTCCCGAGTCGAAAGCCACCACGCGGTACTTCGGCCGGACCGGCAGGATGCCGGTGTCGACGGGAAGGCAGCCGGTCGGGTCCTCGCTCCCCCACTCGAAAGCGGAGCCGACGGCAACCTCGCGCACGAGGTCGCGACCAACGAGGCTCGGCGACGCGGCGGCCTTGGCCACGAGCGACGCGGCATCGAGGTCCGCCGTCGAGATCACGGCGCGCATGGCGCCGCGCTCACGGAGATGCCGGGTCAGCCGGCGGGTATCCACGCCTTCGATGGCGACGACGCCCTCCCGCTGGAGGAACTCGGGCAGCGACTGTTCCGAGCGCCATGAGGAGGTGATGCGGCTCATCTCGCGCACCACCAGCCCGCGCATGAACGACCCACGGGACTCCATGTCGGCACCGTTGACGCCGTAGTTGCCGATCTGCGGCATCGTCATCGTCACGATCTGCCCGGCGTAGCTGGGGTCGGTGACGACCTCCTGGTAGCCGGAGAGCGAGGTGTTGAAGACCGCCTCGCCATCAGCCTCACCCGGAGCGCCGCACGACCAACCCTCGAAGACGGTCCCGTCCTCGAGGGCGAGCATCGCTCTCGACTGTCCGCTCACTCGCCGCCCTCTCCGTGTACGAACGGGCGCGCGATCGATCGCGCGCGCGTCACACGACCACCTTACCGTTCCGCAGCGCGAAATACCCGCCAATGAGCACGTCACTGGCCTTGCCGAGCAGCTTGTGTCCCAGGAACGCGGAGTTGCGGCTCTTGCCGACGAACCACTCCGCCGTCACCTCGACCCTGGCCTCGGGATCCACGATGGTCAGGTCCGCGAGCGCCCCGACCTCGATGCGCACGGGCGGGAGCCCGACGGCGGCGCGCGGCCCCGCGGACATCCACTGCGCCACCTGCGCCCAGTCGGCCTTCTTGGTGGCCACAAGGTGCGTCACGACGAGCGACAGCGCGGTCTCGAGCCCGGTGGTGCCGAACGGAGCGAGTTCGAACTCGAGCGCCTTCTCGTGCGGCGCGTGCGGGGCGTGATCGGTGGCGATGCAGTCGACCGTCCCGTCGATCAACCCGGCGAGCAGCGCCGCGGCATCCTCCCGCGTCCGCAGCGGCGGGTTCATCTTGAGGTTGGTGTCGTACGACTCGGTGAGGTCGTCCTCGGTGAGGAAGAGGTGATGCGGCGTGACCTCGCAGGTCACGGGGAGACCGGCGGCCTTCGCCTGCCGCACGAGCTCGACCGAACCCGCGGTCGAGAGGTGCGCGAGGTGAAGCCGGCAGCCGGTGAGCTCGCAGAGCCGGATGTCGCGCGCGACCTGCACTTCCTCCCCCGCGGCGGGCCAGCCCGCCATCCCGAGCCTGGTGGAGACGACGCCTTCGTTGACGACGCCCCTGCCCACGAGCGACTCGTCCTCGCAGTGGCTGACCACGGGCACCGCGAAGCGCTTGATGTAGTCCATCGCCATGCGCATCATGCCCGCGCTCTGCACGCCGTGACCGTCGTCCGAGAAGGCGACCGCCCCCTCGCCGACCATGTCGCCGATCTCGGCGAGACCGCCGCCCTCCTGCTTGGCGGTGATGGCGCCGAACGGGTAGACGCGCACGGCGCCCTCCGCGGCAGCGCGTTCGCGCAGGAACCGCACCGACGAACCTTCGTCAGCGACCGGCTCGGTGTTCGGCATCGCGCAGATCGCGGTGAAGCCACCGTGGGCGGCCGCGCGAGTCCCGCTGTACACGGACTCCTCGTCCTCGCGCCCCGGCTCGCGCAGGTGCGTGTGGATGTCGGCGAGGCCCGGGAGCACGACCTTCTCCGCGCACTCGACGGTCTCGCCCTTCGGGATCTTGAGGTCGGTCCCGATCTCGGCGATGACGCCGTCACGGATGACGATGTCGCAGACGGCGTCGAGCCCGACCGCCGGATCGATCACTCGAGCGTTCTTAAGCAGCAGCGCCACTGTCGGCACCTCCCAGCAGCAGGTACATGACGGCCATGCGGACGGCGACGCCGGACTCGACCTGCTCGAGAACGAGCGAGCGATCCGAGTCGGCCACGTCGGCGGAGATCTCCACGCCCCGGTTCATGGGTCCCGGGTGCATCACGATCGCGGCAGGCTTCATCGCCGCGAGCCGTACCGAGTTCATGCCGTAGAAACGCGCGTACTCGCGCAGGGAAGGGAACGGCGTCGCATCCGCGCGCTCCATCTGGATGCGCAGCATGTAGGCGACGTCGAGCGTCGGCAGCACCTCGTCGAGGTCCCACGAGACCTCCGCGCCCAGAACGTCCGGGCGCGCCGGCATCAGCGTCGGCGGGCCGACGACGATCGGGTGGGCGCCCACCTTGAGGAGAGCGGGGATGAGCGAGCCGGCGACCCGCGAGTGGGAGATGTCGCCGACGATGCCCACGCGCAGTCCCTCGAGGTGCCCGAGGCGCTGCTTCATGGTGTAGAGGTCGAGCAGCGCCTGGGTCGGGTGCTGGTGGATGCCGTCACCGCCGTTGACGATCGAGCAGTCCATCATCTCGGACAGGATGCGGGGAGCGCCCGCGTACTTGTGCCGGATTATGACCAGGTCGCACGACATGGCGGCCAGCGTCGCGGCCGTGTCGCGCAGAGACTCGCCCTTGACGGTCGCCGACGCGCTCGCGGTGAAGTTGATGCCGTCGGCCGACAGTCTCTTGGCCGCGATCTCGAAGCTCGTGCGCGTGCGGGTGGACGGCTCGAGGAAGAGGTTGACCACCGTCAGGCCGCGTAGCGTCGGCAGCTTCTTGATGCGGCGCTCGTTGACCGCGGCGAAGGATTCTGCCGTCTCAAGGATTCGGTTGATGTCGTCGGTCGTGAGGTCGTCCATGCCCAGGATGTGGCGGGAGCTCAGCACTGCTCGGCCACCTCGCCCTCGGAGATGACGACGGCGTCCTCGCCGTCGGTCTCGGACAGCAGCACGCGCACGCGCTCGCGGCTCGAGGTCGGGACGTTCTTGCCCACGTAGTCGGCGCGCACGGGGAGCTCGCGGTGTCCGCGATCCACCAGCACCGCCAGGCGGATGCAGGAGGGGCGACCGTAGTCCATGAGCGCGTCCATGGCGGCCCGGATCGTCCGGCCGGTGAACAGCACGTCGTCGACGAGCACGACGCAGATCCCGGACGGGTCGAAGGGCAGGTCCGTGCGGTGCACCTCGGGGTTGTTCCGCGTCGAGATGTCGTCGCGGTAGAAGGAGATGTCGAGGGTCCCGACGGGCACCTCGGGCCCTTCGATCTCGCGGATGCGCTCGGCCAGCCTGTGCGCCAGATGCGCCCCGCGCGTCACGATGCCGACGAGCGCCAGGCCTTCGGCACCCTTGTTCTCCTCCAGCACCTCGTGTGCGATGCGCGTGATCGCCCGGTCGACAGCCGTAGCGTCCATCACCACGGCCTTCGTTCGGTTCGCCATCGTCCCTCCCACCTCCCGCGCGGGTCCCCGCAGGGCTGCCGCGACACAAAAAGACGCCTTCCGCGGCTTGGCGAAAGGCATCGAGACAAGCGGAGGTATGCTCCCGCGACGTATGGTCAACGATCGTGTCGCTTTCTTGTGTCGTACCTTGCCGGCCTCACGGAACCGGATTAAAGGTCGACTCGGACAGTACCGCACCGGGAAGGATATTGGAAGACGCTTTGTCGCCGCACCGGCTGCCGGGGCGATCCCGCGCAGCGATGCGATCACCGTGAGGGGGCCGATCGGCATGAACCGTCTGATCTCGGGCTTGGTCGCAGCGGCGATGGTCGCCGGAGTCCTGGGGGGCTGCGCCCCGGTCGTCACGCCCCGGCCCTCGCCGACCCCCACGGTGACGACGGACCCTGTGCCGACCCTCACCGTCACCCCGACCACCTCGACGCCCCTGCCTCCCCCCGCCTCCCAGCCTGTGGCACTGAAGGTCTACTTCGCCTACCAGGAGAAGATGCAGCCCGCGGCCCGCACTGCGCCCGCGGGTACGAAGGCCGTGCTCAAGGCCGCGCTCGACGCGCTCCTCGCAGGTCCGACCTCGAGCGAGCGGGCGGGCGGGCTCGTGACGATGGTCCCGAAGGGCACGAAGCTCCGTGGAGTCACGATCTCGGCCAACGTCGCGATCGTCGACTTCGACTCGACCTTCGCATCGGGGGGAGGCTCCCTCTCGATGTTCGACCGGCTCGCACAGGTCGTGTACACCGCGACGCAGTTCCCCGGGGTCGACGCCGTCACGTTCAAGCTCGACGGGAAGAAGGTCACGGTGTTCGGTGGCGAGGGCATCATCATCGACAAGCCGCGCACCCGGAAGGCGTGCGAGGGCGAGACACCCGCGATACTCGTCGACACGCCTGCGTGGCGGGGCACGCTGAAGGCGGGGGACGTCGTCCGCGGAACGGCGAACGTCTTCGAGGGAACGTTCAAGATCGAGGTCCGCGACAGCGCCGACACGCTCGTGTCCTCGAAGACGGTGCAGGCCACGAGCGGGACCGGCACGCGCGGCACGTGGTCGGTGGCCCCGGCTCTCACCGGAGCGAAGGCCGGCATCGGTTCCATCCGCGTCTACGCCGAGTCGCCGAAGGACGGCTCGCCGGTGGACGTCGTCAAGGTGCCGGTGATCCTGGAGCCGTAGGAAGGCTCAGATCTTCTGGCGTTGCTTGACCGACGGAAGGCGCACCTCGAACGTCGTGCCCGGTTCCGGTTCGTTCGAACGGAACGAGACGGAGCCGTCGTGCTGCTCGACGATCTCGCGCACCATCGCGAGACCGACCCCGAAGCCCGAGCGGGAACGCTCGCGCGCGGCGTCGGATCGCCAGAACCGCGTGAAGATCCTGTCGCGCTCCGACTCGGGGATGCCGATCCCCGAGTCGCGCACGGACGCGACCACCTGCTTCTGATCGCACGCGAGCCGCACGGCGACCGAACCGCCGGTGGGCGTGTAGCGCGCGGCGTTGCTGAGCAGGTTGCCGAACGCCTGGGTGAGCCGGTCCACGTCGGCCGAGACGGTGAGGCCCTCGGTGATGTCCGTCGTGAGCGCGAGTTCGAGGGATTCCAACAAGGCACGGTGGCTGTCGACCGCTCGCATCAACGGCACCGCCGGATCGGTCGGCGTCATCTTGAAGCGGACGCTGCGGTTCTCCAGGCGTGAGAGTTCGAGGATGGAGTCCGCGAGCCGTCCGAGTCGCACGGTCTCGTCCCGGATCACGCCCAGGTGCTCGCCGTCCGCGGGCAGGACGCCGTCCTGGATCGCCTCGACGGTCGCCTGGATCGCTTGGAGGGGCGTCCGGAGTTCGTGCGCCACGTCGGCGGTCAACCTGCGCTCGAACTCGCGCTCGGCCTGGATCGACTCGGCCATCTCATCGAGGGTGCGGCCCAGGACGCCGACCGAGTCATCGCCCGACATCCCCGTGCGGGCGTCGAGCTCCCCGGAGCGGAGCGCCGCCGCGGTCTTCGTGACGCGCTCGATCGGACGCGCGAGCACGCGCGAGTACAGAAGACCGCCGCCCGTCGCCAACATGACGGCGAGCACTGCTGCAAGCCCCAGCGCGGAGGTCGAAGCGTCACGGAACTGCGTGTCGGAATCGGTCAGCAGAGACCCAGGAGACGCGGAGGCGAGACGGAGCGTCGCGACCTGCACCGACCCCACGTAGACGGGCGCCGTGACGACCGGAGCGCTCATGGGCGCGAGTGTCTGGGTCGAGGGCGATGCGGGCTGCACATCGTCGACGGCGCCGGGCAACGGCGGCTCGCCGGTGAGGTAGTAGCTGTCGGCGATCACGAATCCGTTCTCGTCCATGACCTGCGCGCGCAACCGGTTGCTGCGGGCGATCGCGGTCAGCACGAGCAGGTCGTGCGCGTTCCACCTGCCCGGGGTGATGAACGAATCGCTCGCCATCTTGGCGAAGCCGGATGCGTTGGCCTGCACGCGTTCGCGCACGTAGCTCTCGAACACACCCTGCCACGTGATGGACATCACCACGGCGACGAGCAGCGCCGTGGATGCCGCGACGACCGCGAAACCGAGTCCCAGCTCGGCTTTGAGCCCGATCCGTCTCACGCTGAGGGCGACCCGTCTTCCTTGAGCTGCGGCTCGAAGCGATATCCGACGCCCGTGACGGTCTGGATGAACCTCGGCTCGCGCGGATCGTCGTCGAGCTTGGCCCGCAGGTTCTTGATGTGCGAGTCGATCGCGCGCTCGTACCCCTCGAAATCGTAGCCGAGCACCTTCTCGACGAGTTCCATGCGCGGATAGACGCGGCCCGGGTAGCGCGCGAGGGTCACGAGCAGCTTGTATTCGCTGGCCGTGAGCTCGATCTCGGCGCTGCCGAGGTGCACACGGTGGGCGCGCAGGTCGACCACCAGGTCGCCGAAGTCCATGCGGTCGCGCTGCGGGTCCGACTCGGCGTGCGCGCGGCGGATGAGCGCCCGCACGCGCGCGGTCAGCTCACGCGGGGAGAACGGCTTGACGAGGTAGTCGTCCGCGCCGATCTCGAAGCCGCGGATACGCTCCTCCTCGGCCCCCTTGGCGGTGAGCATGATGATGGGCACGTCGGAGACGTCGCGGATGCGGCGGCAGACCTCCTCGCCCGAGATTTTGGGCAGGTTCAGGTCGAGCACGACCAGGTCGAACGCCTTTCGGCTCGCCTGCTCCAGCGCCTCGGCGCCGTCGCCGACAGCCGTGACCCAGTACCCCTCGCGTTCCAGGTACGCGGTGACCGCGTCGCGGATCGTGCGTTCGTCCTCGACCAGCAGCACGCGTTGAGTGGCCTCCATGGTGTCCCTCTCCCTAGAGGCTCCGCCTTCCGGACGTGGCGGAGACGTTTCGAGGATAGCGCGTCGCGCCTGCCGAACCGTGAATCTCCACGCCAACCCCACAGTTCGCGGCGCCTAGGAGACACCCTCCACCACGGGTGCGAACAAGGTGGGTATCGCCTCGTCGCCGAAGGCGGTCCGTCCCGCGCTACGGTCGGCGATCGATCGCAGCGCCGTCGCGAGGTCAACGGGCAGATTGTCGACGAGGGCGACGCGCTCCCCCGTCACGGGATGGTCGAACGCGAGCGAATAGCTGTGGAGGAACTGGCGGGTCAACCCGAGGTCTTCGCGCAACTTGCGCCGCCCGTAGAGCGGGTCGCCGACGACCGGGTGCTTGATGTACGCGCAGTGGACGCGGATCTGATGGGTGCGTCCCGTCTGGAGCTTGCACTCGAGCAGAGAGTAGCCGTCGTCGAGGCCGTCGGACTCGAAACGCTCCAGCGTCTTGAAGGACGTGACCGCCTGACGCGCGCCCGCGGCGTCGCTGACCCACATCTTCTTGGGTTCCTTGGGGTGGCGCCCGATCGGCGCGTCGATGAGCCCTGTGTCGGGCACGACGCGTCCGTGCACCAACGTGACGTAGCGCCGCTCGACCAGCCGCTGCTGGATCATCGACTGCAGGGCGCGCTGGGTGTCGTCGTTCTTGGCGACGATCATCAGCCCCGAGGTGTCCTTGTCGAGACGGTGGACGATGCCGGGCCGCTCGTCGCCCTGAAGCGTGCCGAGATCGTCGGAGTAGCCCAGCAGGGCGTGCACGAGCGTCCCCGACCAGTGGCCGTGAGCCGGATGGACGACCATGCCGGCGGCCTTGGAGAGCACGATGAGCGACTCGTCCTCGAAACGGATGTCGAGGGCGATGTCCTCGGCGATCAGGTCGGAGGACTCCGACGGGGGGACCTCGACGGAGAGACGGTCGCCGCTGCGGACCTTGTACCGCTTCGTGACCGTCAGGCCGTTCACGCGGACGCAGTTGCGCTCGATGAGCTTCTGGGTCACGGCGCGGCTCGGGAGCAGCCCGCACTCCGCGATGAGCACGTCGATCCGCGTGCCCACCTCGTCGGCGCGCACACGATATGTCAGGACCTCGTTCGACGACATGGTCAGTTCGCCTCCGGCGACTCGGTGTCCGCGATCGCCGGTCCGCCGTGTGAGGCGGGAAGCGCGGAGGGGACCGGCTCGGCGTTCGCGGGGCCGAACAGCAGCCACCACACGAGCATGGCGACGCCGACGACGACGGCCGAATCGGCAACGTTGAACACGGGGAAGTCGAACGGGATGCGGATGAAGTCGGTGACCCATCCGAACACCGTGCGATCGATCAGATTGCCCAGGGCTCCCCCGGCGACGAGGCCGAGCGCCACGACGACCCACGGACGCTCGGGACGCCGACGCACCACGAAGGCCGCTATGGCGATCAGCACGCAGGCGGAGACGGCGATGAACAGGGGGCGGTAGCCGGGCATCATCCCGAACGACGCTCCGAGGTTGCGGACGTACGTCAGCTGCAGCACGTCGCCGAAGACGGGCACCGTCGTTCCCGGAGGGGACATCCCCGCGCGAACCGCGGCCTTGGTGACCTGGTCGAGAGCCACGATGACGGCGCAGATCCCCGCGCACAGCGCGGCGCCACGGCGGCACACTAGCGGGATTCCTCCCACTCCTTGCAGGCGATGCACAGTCTGGCGGCCGGCATCGCGGCCAGACGCTCGTCTCCGACCGGCTGACCGCACCTCACGCACGTGCCGTAGGTACCCGCGTCGATGCGGGCGAGCGCCGCCAGGACGGTCGCGTGCATCTCTCGCGCGGCCCCCTCGAGCGTCATGTCGAGCTCCTTGCCGAAGGTCGCCGTACCCTGATCGGCCATGTGGTCGCGGTAGTTGTTCTCTCCCGAGGCCTCGGAGAGGTTCGTGGAGCTGTCGCGCTCGAGGTCGGCGATCTCATGGGCGAGACGGTCCCGCTCGGCTTCGAGCGCGGCCTTCATGTCGGCAAGCGTCGCGGCGTCCATGTACGTCGTCCTTTGGGCTCGGTGGTGAGGATCGAAGGTGGATCGGTTCCGACGAGGCGCGACCCCCGCGGTCGGCAGGGGTCGCAGCCACACTCGGATTGTACCATCGGTCGCACCGTCGTCAGCGCGAGAGAACCGCCGCGCAGCGGCCGCAGACGTCCGGGTGTGCGGGAACGGAACCGATGTCGGTCCGGATGTTCCAGCAGCGCGGGCACTTGGCGCCGCCCGCTCGCGCGACCTGAACCGCGACGGCCTCGGAGCCGCCGCGCAACGTCACCTGCCCGACGATGAACAGGTCGGCCAGAGCGGGGCGCGCCGCCAGCACCGCGACCGCATCGTCGGTGGCGTCGATGGTCACCGCGGCCTCCTGGCTCTTGCCGACGAGCCCGGCCGTACGCGCGTCCTCGAGCGCCTTGGTCACGTCCTCACGAACCGCGCGCACGACGGCGTAGGCGTCGCGGAGGGGCGCGGCGACCGTCTCGTCGACCGCTACCTCCGGCCATCCGGCGAGCTGAACGGAAGCGACATCGCCGCGCAGCGCCTCGGGCGTGGACTGCCAGATCTCCTCGGAGGTGAAGGTCAGGATCGGAGCGACCATCCGGACCATCGCGCCGAGCATCGTCGCCAGCACGGTCTGAGCGCTCCGGCGCTCGAGCGAATCGGGCGCATCCGCATACAGGCGATCCTTGAGCACATCCAGGTAGAACGAGGAGAGGTCGGCACCGCAGTACTCGTAAAGGTGCCGGTAGACCGCGTGGAAGCGCCATTCGTCGTAGGCCGCGGTGACGTCGCGGACGAGATCGGAGAGGGTGACCAGCGCGTAGCGATCGAGCTCCGGCATCTCGTCGAACGGGACGGCGTCGGCGGGATCGTAGTCGTAGAGGTTCGAGAGCAGGAACCGGAAGGTGTTGCGGATCCTGCGGTACGCCTCGCTCGTACGGTCGAGGATCTCCGCCGAGACCGAGATGTCCTGGCCGTAGTCGGCGCTCGCCGCCCACAACCTGATGATGTCCGCGCCCGACTTCGCGACGACGTCGATCGGGCTGACGGTGTTGCCGAGCGACTTGGACATCTTGCGTCCGTCGCCGTCGACGATGAACCCGTGTGTCAGGACGGCCTTGAACGGCGCCTCGTCGTAGGTCCCGACGCTCGTGAGCAGAGACGACTGGAACCAGCCGCGGTGCTGGTCGGACCCCTCGAGGTAGAGCTCCGCCGGCCGACGCAGCTCGGGCCGTGCGTCGAGGACGCTGGTGTGCGACACGCCGGACTCGAACCAGACGTCCAGGATGTCGTCTTCGGGCTTCAACTCGGTGCCCCCGCAGCGAGGGCATGCGGTACCGGCAGGCAGGTACTCCGACGGGTCCTTGGTGAACCACGCGTCGGCGCCCTCGGTCTCGAAGAGGTCGATCACGGCGTCGAAGGTCGCGTCGTCCGCCACCGTCTCGCCGCACGCCGCGCAGGTGAACACTGGGATCGGCACCCCCCACGCGCGCTGGCGCGAGATGCACCAGTCGGGACGGTCGGCGACCATGGCGGACATCCGGTTGATCGACCATCCCGGGATCCACTGCACCTTCGAGATCGCTTCCATCGCGCCCTCGCGCAAGGGGCGGATACCCTCATTCGCCTCGTCCATCGCCACGAACCACTGCTCGGTCGCGCGGAAGATGACCGGCTGCTTGCAGCGCCAGCAGTGCGGGTAGCTGTGCGAGATCTTGCCCGCGGCCACAAGGGAACCGCGCTCACGGAGCCATTCGACGATCACAGGGTTGGCCGTGCGGACATCGAGACCCTTGAAGGGCCCGCCACCCGCGTCGAACGTACCGTCATCGCGCACGGGCATGGGCATCGGCAACCCGAACTTCTGGCCGACGATGTAGTCGTCCTCGCCGTGACCGGGAGCGGTGTGCACCGCGCCTGAGCCGGTGGACAGCTCCACGTGGTCGCCGGTGATGATCACGCCTTCGACGCCGTCGTGGATCGGCTGGTGGTAGCGCAGACCCGCCAGGGCGGTACCGGTGACGCGCGGAGCGAGCACCTTCCACTCGGTCCATCCCGCGGCCGACGCCACCTGGTCGACGAGCGCCTCGGCCATGACCAGCACCTCGCCGTCGTGCAGGACGCCCACGTAGGGAGCCTTCGCCGCAAGGGTGACCGCGACGTTGGCCGGCAACGTCCAGGGCGTCGTGGTCCAGATGAGCACGGAGACGGGCTCGGGACGATCCGCCCAAGCCTCAGGCCTCGATGTGAACTCGAACTTCACATAGATGCTATCCGACTGCTCATCCGAGTACTCGATCTCAGCCTCAGCCAGAGCCGTCCCGCACCTGACGCACCAGTGGATGGGCTTCGCACCACGGTAGATCATGCCCCGGTCGTACATGGCTTTGAAGATGCGGACGTTGCCGGCTTCGTAGGCGTGGTTGAGCGTGAGGTAGGGGTCGTCGAAATCACCGCGGACTCCGAGACGCTTGAACTCCTCGGCCTGCACCCCGACGAACTTCATCGCGTGCTCGCGGCACAGGGCGCGGACCTCCGCCTGCGTGGATGCCTTCATCTTCGCGGGGCCGAGGTTCTTCTCGACCATATGCTCGATCGGTTGCCCGTGGCAGTCCCAGCCCGGCACGTACGGAGCGTAGTAGCCGCGCATGGTCTTGTACTTGACGATGAGGTCCTTGAACACCTTGTTGAAGGCCGTGCCCATGTGGATGTGGCCGTTGGCGTAGGGCGGGCCGTCGTGGAGGATGAACACGGGACCGTCGGCGTTGGCCTCGAGAGCGCGGTGGTAGATGTCCATCCCGTCCCAGAACTCGAGCCATCCCGGCTCCCGCGCGGCCAGGTTCGCGCGCATCGGGAACTCGGTCGACGGCAGGTTCATCGTCTGTTTGTAGTCCGGCGTGTCAGCCACTTCTCGCTCCTTCTTCGGTGCGGCGCCTGCCTGCGGACACGCAAAAGGCGCACGTCGTCTCGTCGCCGGGACGAAGCGCGCCTTCGTGTGTGACGGCACTCCGCGGTACCACCCAGCTTGCGCCGGTCCGTCTCGAGACGAAGGACCCGCGCGCCACTCGGCCGCATGCGATAACGGGGTGCGGGCCCCGCCGGAGCCTACCCGGCGTAAGATGCGCCGTATCGGTCCGGGGCTGATGAGGTGATCTTCGGAGGCGGACCTGCCGCGGGACTCTCACCGTCTCTCCCGCTCGCTGGCTGGCCGAAGGTGGTCGCCCCTACTCGTCCTCGTCGTCGCCGTTGCCGTGGTGCTGCCGCGCCCGGACCCGATGGGCCGGAGCGCGATGCAGCCAAGGGTAGCGCGCGGAGCGTGGAGGGTCAACGCGGGAGGAGTCGCTGTACGTCGGCATCCGTCACGCCGGTCACCTCGAGCGTCTTGGTGCGGGCGGTGTGGCCCCGGACGACCACGACCGAGGTCTTGGGGACGCCCAGCGCATGCGCCACCACCTTACACACGGCGGCGTTCGCCTTGCCGTCGTCGGGCGGAGCGGTGACCCTCACCGAAAGAACACCCCCCGCCCCCGCCTCGATGAGATCGCGGCCGGAACGGGGGGTGACACGCACGGTGATGCGGGCGGTCACGAGGGCCGCCTAGTCGATCTCCTCGATGTCGTTGTCCTCGTCGCGCTCGCCGACGGGGCCGCGCGGCATGGCGAACTCCTGCGGGAGCTCGAGCGTGGGCACGTCGGGGTCACCCAGATCGGCCTCGGTGCTCTCACCGAGGATGAGCGAGCTCACGGTACCCGACGCGACAGGCTCGGGATCCGGCTCGATCGCAGCGACGGGCTCGGGTTCGACCACGGCGGCGGGCTCGGGCTTCTGGATCGCGACCGGCTCGGCAGCGGCGGGCGTGCTGCTCGGCGCCGCCTCCTCGATCGCTCCCAGATAGTCCTCCAGCATGCGACGGAAGGACCCGCGGAACTCGTCCTCCGCGGCCTTCAGACGGGTGTACTCGTTCTGCGAGCGCTGCTTGTCCTCGAGCGCGGCGGACACGATCGCCTGGGCCTTGGACTCGGCCTCGGCCACCAGCCGTGCGGAATCCGCCTCGGCGCGGGCACGCATGTCGTCGGCGGAGATCTGCGCCGCGACCATTGTGTTCTGGAGCGTGCGCTCCATATCGGAGTAAGCGCGGACTCGAGCGGCAGACGCCTCAAGCTTCTCGTTCAGGTCGATGTTCTCCTTGAACAGGCGCTCGAACTCGTCGGCGACCTCGTCGAGGAAGTCATCGACCTCTTCCGGGCTGTAGCCGCGGAGCGAGTTGCGGAACTCCTTGTGGTGGATGTCCAACGGAGTGAGCTTCATCTCTGGTGATTCCTTTCAAAGCCTGAACGCGATCCCCGAGTCATTGCGCCTTGCACGATAACAGAAGCCGCCGTCAGCCCAATCTCGACACGATCGACGCCACGATCTGGAGTACGACCAAGGCGATCAGCGGAGAGAGATCGAGGCCGGCCGAGCCCACCGCGATCGGTGGGAGCAGCCTGCGGAACAGCCCGACGTACGGCTCGCACACGCTCGTGAGCACCCGGTAGATGTCCGCCACCAGGCCGGAGCGGCTCGTCATCGCGAACCAGCTCATGATCACGTAGGCGATGATGAGGTAGCCGTAGAGGTCGAGCAGACTGGCGATCAACCCGCCCACGCCCTACCGCCCCAGATCGCGCGAGCGCAGGACGGCGGCGCGTACGGCGGCAGCGAACGCGGCGCGTACGCCGTGGGCCTCGAGTTCGTTGACCGCCGCGATCGTGGAGCCGCCGGGGCTCGAGACAGCATCGATGATCGCCTCGGGGTGCTCGCCGGTCTTCTCGATCAGCTCGACGGTGCCGCGCATCGTCTTCAGTGCGAGCATCTGCGCCACGTCGCGGGAAAGGCCCTCGCGGACCCCCGCGCGGGCCAGAGCGTCGATCACCAGCGCCATGTAGGCCGGCCCGCAGCCGGAGATGGCGGTGCAGGCGTCCTGCAGCCCTTCGTCCAGGACGACGACCGAGCCGACACACCCGAAGAGCGCGGAGACACGTTCCAGGTGCTCCGACGTCGCCTCCGCTCCCCCGCTCACGATGCTCATGCCGGCACCCACCAACGCAGGCGTGTTCGGCATCACGCGGACGACCGGCGTGCCGGACGGAAGCATCGATTCGAGCCGGGCGCAGGTGACGCCGCCGGCGATGCTGACGACCACCGCGTCGCGGACCCCGGGCGCGAACGACGTCACGACGACGTCGATCACCTGGGGCTTGACCGCGATGATGATGGTGTCTGCGCCCGCGATGGCCTCGTCCGCGCGGGCTACGACGGTCACCCCGTGTGCGGTCGCGAGAAGTGTCCGCCGGTCCTCGGAGGGGTCTGCGACGACGATGCGCGAGGGCGTCAGCGAACCGGATCGCACGAGGCCGGCGACGATCGCCTCGCCCATGCGCCCGCCACCGATGACAGCAAGCCGTCCTGCGAGAGGTTCCACAGTCACGCCCTACTCGCCGAAGACGTTCGAGCCACGCGAATGCGCACGGTCACCGACCGAGACGTCCACGTTGCGCGGCGAGAGCATGTAGACCTTGTCGGAGACCTTCTGGATGCTCCCGTCGAGGCCGTAGGTGAGTCCAGCCGAGAAATCGAGGAGCTTCTTGCACAGTTCCGTGTCGGTGCCGAGGAGGTTCACAATAACCGGCTGGCCCGCCTTGAACTTGTCGGCGATCGACTGCGCCTCCGCGTAGTTGCGCGGCTCGATGGTGTGGATCTTCACCTGGGGAGCGGCGGGGCGCTCGCTGGGAGACGGGACGGCGCGCAGCGGGACCGCGTCGCGTGCGCGGGCCACGTCGGGCTCGCGGTTGACGCGCCGTACCGACAGCGACTCGGCTCCGTACGGGGAAGTGTAGGCACGCGCGGGCGGCTCTTCGTAGCCTGCCTCTTCGGCTTCCTCGTCGTAGTCCGCGGGACCGTAGCCGTCGTCGTACTCGTCGTCGAACTCATCGGCCAGTCCGAGCATCACTTTGACACGGTGCATGAAGCCCATCGCGCGATCTCCTTGAGTCATCCCCACCCGCAGATGTGTGCGGGACTACCGGCCGAAGAGGGCTCTGCCCACGCGAACGATTGTAGCGCCTTCTTCTATCGCGACGGGGAAGTCGTTCGACATGCCCATGCTCAATTCGGTGAGTTCGACCGCGTCGCAATGCAGGGACTGCAGACGCCCCATCCAGTGGCCGCATTCACGGAAGACCCGCCGGGCCTGTTCGGGACGCCCGAGAGGAGCCATCGTCATGAGCCCCCTGATCACCAGCCCGGGAAGGTCGCCGGCACGACGCACGGCCTCCTCGGCCTCGTCGTACGTCATCCCGTGCTTGGACCGCTCGCCGGAGACGTTGACCTCGAGAAGTACGGGCTGCACCACCTCGGCCTCGCGCGCCCGGCGATCGATCGTGTCGAGCAGCGCGACCGAATCGACGCTGTGGATCAGGACCGACTTCCCGACGACCTGCTTCACTTTGTTGGACTGCAGCGTGCCGATGAAGTGCCAGGCCTGGTCGGAGAACAGCGCCTGCTTGCCCACGAACTCCTGAGCGCGGTTCTCGCCGAACTCGTGCATCCCTGCGGCGATGGCCTGGGCGACCTCGGCGATGCCCACGGTCTTGGTCACGGCGACGAGGCATATGTCCGCGGGATCGCGCCCGGCCACGTCGGCCGCGTCCGCGATCGCGCGGAGCACCTTGCGGTATCGCTCCGCGACCGCGCTCATATGAGGGCTACCCGGAGACCGGCGGTTCCGGCGCCGGCTCGAAGGTACCGGTCAGCATGTAGCGGACGCGCTCACCGATGTCGACGGCGTTGTCCGCGATGCGCTCGAGGTAGCGCGCAGCCAAGACCATCGACGACGCCCACTCGATGTCCTCTTCGTCGGACAGACGCGCAAGCTCCCGGAAGAACTGCTTGAAGAGGTGGTCGATCGGCTCGTCGAGCTCCTGGAGCTTGGCGGCGAGTTCGAGGTCGTTGTTCTCCAGCGAGTCGATGCACGCGTCGAGGACGCGATGCACGAGGTTGCCCTGCGCCTGGATGAGGTCGTACAGCGTCTGAGGGCCCTTGCGGTCCGCGGTGCGGCGTGCCGCCTTCGCGATGTTGACCGCCAGGTCGCCCATGCGCTCCATGTGCCACGCGACGTAGGTGAGCGAGTGGAGGAGCCTCAGGTCACGGGCGACCGGGAACTGCGTCGCCATGACCTCCAGCGTCGCCTCCTCGATCGCCAGCGTCCGGCGATCGATCTCGTCGTCACCGTCGATGACCCGCTGCGCGAGGTCGACGTCACCCTCGACGAGAGCCTGCACGCTCAGTGTCGTCTGCTCGACGCAGCGACGACCGATACCGAGGACCTCGGCTTTGAGATCTTTGAGTTCTTGCCGGAAGCCTTCGCGCATCGCGCTCACGCCCTTTCCTTGAACGTCCCCTGCGGGCGGGTGCGCCCGGTATCTGTGTCAAACGCTCCTCGTGCGGCTGTCTGTTCCCCCGATGATACCCCCACC
>DATCIA010000024.1:0-4005 GCA_036508075.1 Coriobacteriia bacterium | reverse complement strand
GCTCATCGCCGGCGACCGGGCGTCCTACCAGTACCTCAACGACTCGATCATGCAGTTCCCGGCTCCCGAGCTGCTCGGCGACGAGCTGTGCGGCGCGGGCTTCTCCCAGGTGCGCTGGGTCCCGATGCTGTTCGGCGCCGTCAACCTGCACGTGGCCACGAAGTAGCGCCCGGCGCGCTACCATAGACCGCACGACCGCTCCGCGCGCCGCATCGAAAAGGCCGCTACCATGCTGCTCACCGCCAAGTACGTGATTCCCGTGTCGGCCCATCACATCGATGACGGGGCCGTCCTCGTTCGTGACGACCGCATCGTCGCGGTGGGCACGCGCGCCGAGCTGGTGGCCGCCCACCCCTCCGAGGAGGTCCGGGACTTCGGCCTCGCCGTGCTCATGCCGGGCTTCGTCGACCTGCACACGCACCTCGAGTACTCGGTGTTCCGCGGCGCCGTCGACGACGTGCCCTACACGGCGTGGAAGATGCAGGTGCAGAACAAGGAAGCGCGCCTGTCGGCCGAGGACTGGATGGACTCCGCCGTCCTAGGCTCGATGGAGGCGGTCGGCTCCGGCATCACCACCATCGCCGACATAACCACCACCGGGAACTCCGTACGCGCCGCGAAGGACATCGGCCTTTCGGGCGTGGTCTACCGCGAGGTCTCCTCGATGGACAAGTCGCAGGTCGCGGGTCGCATGGGCGAAGCTGCGTCCGACATCGAGGCATGGGGCGAGACCGCGGCGGACGCCGCGATCGAGATCGGCATCGCCCCGCACTCGCCCTACACGTGCCATCCCTCGCTGTTCACCGCGGCCGCGGAGCTGGCCATCGAGCGCGACCTTCCGGTGGCGATCCACCTGGCCGGCTCGCGCGACGAGTACGACTTCGTGCGCTACGGATCGTCGAACCTGGCCCAGGACTTCCGCGAGCAGTCGGGCTGGCGTGACGTGGCCTGGATGCCGACCGGCGTCAGCCCCGTGCAGTACGTCCTCCAGTGGGGACTGTTCGACGTGCCGCGCGTGCTCGCGGTGCACTGCGTCCAGGTCGATGAACACGACATCGACGTGCTCGCGCAGCACAACGTGGCCGTCGCGCACTGCCCGCGCTGCAACGCCAAGCTGGGCATGGGCATCGCCCCCCTGAAGTCCTTCTTCGAGCACGGACTGACCGTCGGGCTGGGCACTGACTCGCCGGCGTCGAACAACACGGTCGATCCGTTCGACGAGATGCGCATCGGGCTGTTGCTCCAGCGCGGCGTCACCGGCGAGAGCGACTTCTACCGCTACTTCACCGCCCGGACCTTCATCCGCCTGGCGACGATCCACGGCGCCCGTGCACTCGGCCTCGAGGACGAGATCGGCTCGCTGGAGCCGGGCAAGCGTGCCGACATCATCGCGGTCGACCTCTCCTCGAGCCCGCACATGGTCCCGACCGCCGATCCCTACAGCGCGCTGGTGCACACTGCGAACCAGAAGGACGTGCTGGCGACGATGGTCGCCGGCCGCTGGGT
Organism: Coriobacteriia bacterium; assembly: GCA_036508075.1. GTDB lineage: Bacteria > Actinomycetota > Coriobacteriia > Anaerosomatales > PALSA-660 > PALSA-660. The sequence goes on along the minus strand of DATCIA010000024.1, from coordinate 2,499 downwards.
GTTCGACCGCGGGGACTACCGCACCGTCGACAAGGAGCGCGCGCTCGCGCGCGCCCGGGAGATCCGCGAGAAGCTGCGGGGGTGACCAACTAGATGTCCGGAATCGTCGAGCGTGGGATCGTAATCGCGTCATCGCAGGGGGCGGTCGACGTGCGCGTGGCCTCCGGTGACGCGTGCGCGTCCTGCGGCGCGTGCTGCCATGTCGACAAGGACGGCGTGACCGTCGAGGGCGCGCGCAACACCATCGGTGCCTCGGTGGGCGACGAGGTGGAGGTCGAGATCCCGGAGGGCGCCGACACCCGGGCCGGGATCATCGTGTTCATCGTGCCCGCGGCGGGGCTGCTCGTCGGCTACGCACTGGGCTTCGGGGCAGGCTCGCTGCTCGGCGTCACGCCCGATGTGGGCGGAGCCGTGGGCGCCGTCGCGGCCATCGGAGCGGCGCTTCTCGTGCTGCGCGCGAGGGGCCGCAGCGCCCTGTCCGACGAGCGGTACCGCCCCAGAGTGCGTGCTATAATCGCGCCCGGTCTGCCCGCCGCCCTCCCTGACGAGAGCGGCTCGATAAGCGCCTCGTGACGGGGCCGGAAGGTAAGGGACGCACGTGAGCGAACAGGACTTCTTCTTCGACGAGGAACCGGAAGCCAAGGCTTCCGCCACGAAGGCCGTCAAGGCCCCCGCGAAGGCCTCGTCGAAGCCCGCAGCCTCCACCCCCGCCTCTGCACCCGCAGCACCCGGAGACGTGTCATCGTCGTACGCCGTCGCGGCGCTCGTCGGCGTCATCGGCCTCCTGCTCGGCGCGATCCTCGGCTTCCTGCTCGGCAACGCGCTGGCGAGCAACGCCGCTCCCGCCGCCGCACCGGCCGCGAGCCTGCCCGCCGCCACCTCCGGCGGGTCCGCTCCGCAGCTGACCCCGGAGCAGCTCTCCGCCAACCAGCTCCCCGCCGGCCATCCGTCCGTCAGCACGACCGGCGCCGCCGTAGCGACGCCCGCCCCCTAAGCCAAAGCCGACGAGGCTCGCGCCCGCCCGACCCCGTTCGCGGGTCGTTCGCGTCCCCGGCCCCGATCGACCGTCACCACTCCCGGAGGAACACACATGGCCATCGACAAGAGCCACACCTCGCCCCTGATGAAGGGCATCATCATCTTCATCGCGCTGACGTTCGTGGTCAGCATCGGCGGCGTCGCGGGCCTCAGCTCCTGCTCCGCCATCAATCAGGCCGCACAGCAGACGGCACAGACGCCGGCTTCCACCAGCGGCACCGCCACGGTCGAGGCGCTCAGCCTGCAGTTCACGCCGGTGATCAAGGCCGTCGAGGCGTCGCTCACCGCCGACCCGAAGAACTACGACCTGCTCCTCAAGCAGGCCGAGTCCTACTTCTCGTGGGCCGCGCAGGTGCAGCAGGCCACGCAGAGCACGAATCCCGGCCAGGATGCGCCGATCTGGAAGGCCGCGGCGACCTACTACGCCCGCGCTCTTGCGGTGAAGTCGACCGACGCCGTCACGATGGGCGACTACGCGGTCTCGCTGTTCTACTCGGACGAGACGACCGCTGCCATCTCGATGGGTGAGAAGGCCAGGGTCACCGACCCGCAGCTCGCGCAGAACCTGTTCAACCTCGGCAACTTCTATTGGAAGGCCGGCGACAAGGTCAAGGCGAAGGCCGCCTACGAGAGCTACCTGACGGTGGCGCCGACGGGCGAACTGGCCAAAGCAGCCAAGGACAACATCGCGGCGCTGGCGCAGCCCTAGCACGACGGGTCGCGCGCCGCGGCGCGCAGCAGCTCCTCAGGTACCGACGACCCCGCCACCCGGCGGGGTCGTCTTCGTGATGAGGGAGAGCGCCTCGGCCACGTCCGCCTCTATGGTGAACACGCCGGTCAGGCGCGTGATCTCGAGGATCCGCTCGACGGTCTCGTTGGCGACGAGGACGAGACGGCCCCCTGTGGCGCCGTACTCCTGCGAGAGGCCGAGCAGCAGGCCCAGCCCCGAGCTGTCCAGGTACTCGACGCCGGAGAAGTCGGCCACCACGGCGGCCGGCCGGTCCCGGACGATGCGCTCCGTGTGCGATCGCAGCTGCGGGCACTCGCCGTAGTCGAGATCGCCCCGCGCGGTCAGGACCCAGGCCTCGGGACGCTCATCGATCGAGACCGTGAAAGCCATCTTCCGCCTCCGCACGTGACCCGCGCCCGTCCGTACCTTGTAGGTTCCCATTTCCGGTCCCTCTCTCCGTCGCCGAAGCGCGACAGGGGAGCGCTACAATGTCATCCTGTACGTCTGGCGTCCGGTGGCCTTCCGAGGAGTGAGCGGATATGGAGCTCGATCTCAGCGAGTCCCGTGATGGGGATGTCTGCGTGGTGCATGTGGCCGGTGAGGTCGACGTGTACACGTCGCCGTCCCTCAAGGCAGCGCTGGCCGATGCGATGAGCGACGGCTGTCCCGTCGTCATCGCCGATCTGAGCAAGGTGCCGTTCATCGACTCGTCGGGTCTCGGCGTGCTCGTC
>DATCIA010000023.1:0-4629 GCA_036508075.1 Coriobacteriia bacterium | reverse complement strand
GGTCGACGGCCGTGAAGATCCAGCACATGCCCTCCTCGGCGGTGAGCACGCGCGTGCCGTCGGTGCCCCAGACGAGATCGGGGGCGTCGGTGGTGATGCGGCCGTCGTGGCTGATGCCCTTACCCTGACGCACGCGCCGCGGCGAGAGCAGGCCGTGCTCGCGCATCAGGCGCAGGACGCGCCGCCGCGAGGTGCGCACGCCGCAGATGCGCAGGCGCGCCCAGACCTTGCGGTGACCCTCGCCAGTGAACGGTGAGCACTCGAGGTCATCCGCGATCAGGGCGTAGAGCTCCTCGTCTGTGACCGCGGGGGCCGGGCCCCTGCGGGCCGGCTCGGCGCCGGGCGGCGCGGCGTAGAAGGTCGAGCGGGCGAGGCCCCAAGCGGAGCACACGCGCTTGACGCCGTAGGGCACGCCGGTAGCGATGGAGACCGCCGCGCTCAGCGCTTCGACCTCCGCCCGGCCAAAGGGCCGGGACGCTCGATCCTTGCGTGCAGCAGCTCGTTCTCCATGGAGAGCTCGCCGATGCGGCGCATGGCGGCGTCGAGCTGGCTCTGGAGGGGATCGCCCTCGCGTTCCTTGAGCCCTGCGTCAAGGCCGGCGAGTGCTTTGTCTTTCCACTTCTCGAGGCGGTAGACCTCGACGCCGAGCTCGCGGGAGAGCGCGTCGAGCGGCTCACCGCGGAGCAGCCTCAGGGCGACCTCACGCTTGCGGGCGAGGCTCCAGCGCTGTCCTGGAGCCAGTGGCCCTACGGGGACGAGATGACTCTCGGTCGATGCGTTCTTCTCTGACATGACTGACCTTTCTCTCGGACACTGATGCTACACACAAACTCGTGTCCAAGAGATCCGGAGCCGCCGCACTGCCACCCGTTTGGCCGCCGACTTCGCCTCCACCACCGGCTCTCCGCGGTAGCGCAGCGCCGCGAGCCAGAAGATGCGGCCGGCGATGACCAAGGCGCTGGCCACGACAGCGACGAACGCGGCTATGCCGCGTCTGTGACGTTGGCCTCGTCCGGTGACGTCACCTGGAGCACACGGCTGCCGTACGCCGGCCTCCCCGCCGGTCGCTCGACTTCGGAGTCGCGGTGCTGCGGACAACACGCGGCAGTACGAAACGACGGCGCCAGCGACGCCGCCGCAAAGCGTCAGTTCTGGCGATTCTGTCGCTGCGGTAGCGCGGGTCAGATCCGGACCGAGAGACGTGGCTGGCGGAGTTGCGGCGCTGATCGCTGGGCTGGCAATCGCGGCGAATCGGCAGACCGTCCGTGGATCGAGCCTGCCCCATCGCGAGCCGCTACGCGCAACGCGAGACTCGCCCCCGGGACTAGCCAATCGCCTCGGCTGAACCGAAGCCGCCACCCGTGAGCTGCTCGTGCCAAGGCACCACGAAGCATTCCACCCGCGCGCTGAAGAAGCGGTCGCCGAGTTTCCGCTGCACCGCCTGCAGGTCGCGCTCAAGCACGTCGCGCTCGTCATAGAAGAAGCCGCCGAGCTTGCGCTCGTAGGCGAGGCAGTGCTGATGCGCCACCAAGTAGATCGTCTGCACGCCATGTCCGCGAACGATGGCCTCCATCCAGGTCAGGACGTGGTCTCGCTCTGCCGCAGAGTCCGTGAGCACGAGCGGGCCGCCGGGCACGAGCAAGCGGTCGCCGTTCTCAGAGCCGGTGCGCGTCTCCAACTCGCGCAGGGTCTCCCGCAAGCGGCCATCCACGCAGGAGACGAGCAAGGTAGTCACGACAAGTGCCTCCCTTCGGAGATCCGTCAGCGTGCATTGAGTCTACTCGCCCCGACGCCCCAGGGCGGCCCCAGGCTCGGCAGCTTGACGCCGCGCCTAGGTATCCTCGACACCTCCTCTCACGCCATCCCCGCGCTGCAGGAGGAGGCGGCTTCGTCCAGTCGTGGCAGACGCACGAGACCAAAGCGACCGAAGCGTCTGATTGGTCGCTTTTGTCGTTTCCGTCACGTCGATTCGGGAAGGACGCGGGACTGAGACCCGCGCTGGCGAGACGTTGACACAATCGCCAGAACCGACATTTCTGCTCCCCGCCGCCGAGCCGGTCACGTCGTACGGGTCGAATCGTCGATTCTGTCAATTCTGTCGCGTGGGTCGCTGCGCTCGCACGAATGCCCCCGACAGCGCCGTCGGAACACCGCCTAGGTGCCGAGCGACACATGCTTGTACGCCCGAGTCCATCACATGACCGGACTGGAACCCCGAGACCCCCCCTGCCGCGCAGATGGGAGACTCCGTCTTTGTCACGAGGTCGTAGCCCCAGATGTCGGCGTCGAGGCTGTGCCCGGTCGGAAGCCTCTAGGCGTGCTGCCAGGCCGAAGGCGAGTCGGTCAGGGAGATCTTCTCCGAAAGAGGCGTCCCTCGTCGGATGGGCGCGGGCACCAAGCGACGGGGATGTACGGCTCCGTTCGATTCAGCAGCGCAATGCCAGGCACAACGCGTCTCTTTCCGGGGAATGCTTGGGCAAGAAGGCGAAGAGGGGAACCGACCTCCATCGGCTGTCGCTGAAGATGGCCTGATTGAAGCGGTCTGCGTCGGGAAAAGCGACATTGTCGGCTACCAGCAACCCTCCCCGGCGCAGCAGCCGATAGCATTCCGGCAAAGCGTGCAGGTAGGCCGCCTTTTCGATGTCCAAGAAGATGAAGTCGAATGCGCCCTCGATCCGGGGCAGGTGCGCAAGGGCATCGCCGCAAATGACCTTCGCCCGATTCTCGAGGCCGGCGCGTTCCAGGTTCTTGCGCGCACGCGCGGCGAAAGCCGGATCGAGCTCCAGTGTTGTCAACAAGCCTGCATTGCTGGCACAAGCGCGGCCCAGAAAGATGGCGGAATAGCCCGTGGCGGTTCCGAGCTCCAGGATGGATCGGGCGCCGATGGCTCGAGAAAGGACGTAGAGAAGCTCCCCGACCACCGGGCCTACGATCGGGATATGCTCCGTTTCGGCCTCCATCTCCAGTTCTTGCAGCAGCGGGTCGTCTTTTCGCACAAACCGGCTGAAATAGGCTTCCGGAGCGTCCACTATCTTTGACATGACCGCCTCCCTGGGACCTGTCAAGCGAGCTATCGACTGGTCCCCCTGGCATTTCCTTGGCGTGACTGCCGAACCTCCAGCCGTCCGGCGTGGCCCAGCGCCCACTCTAGTTCATGGCGACAGGCCTCATCGAATTCACGAGCTCTCTCATCGAGGTGCCTCAAGTCCTCTGACGCATGGTCTCGCAGATCGCGCGCCGCGTTCCATCCCGGCATGCAGGAGGAGGCGGCGGAGAAGATCGACGCGGGGATGCGGGCGGCACTCGTGCGGTAGCACTGCGCCTAGAGCAGCTCCGCGGTCGTCAGCTGTTCGGTCAGCAGCCGCCGGTAGCGCGCCGGGTCGGCGCCCGTCCACGCCTCGACGAGCCTCCGTCCCGTTTCGTAGACGACGACGTAGCTGCGCCAGGTCGGGTGGGTGACGAACTCGATGGTCTTCTCCACCTCGTTTGGCGGGCGCAGCGACCAGCGGCGCAGAAATGCGCGTACCTCGTCCAGGTCGCGGCCTTCGACGTGAATCAGGTGGGCAGCGGAGTCGTCCGTGCGCCAGATCGGCTTGTCCGCCTCGCGGACCGCGCGCATCAGCTCGACGTCGTAGCCGGCGCCGAGGCCGGCGAGGATCTGCGCGCACGCGACCTCTGCGTCCTTGCCGAGGATGTCCAGCGCCGTGGTCGCGACGCCCTCGGCGATGAGCGACTGCGGTGTCCCCACCGGCGCGATCGCCTCCTCGAGCTGCCCGCGACCGTCGACGAGCAGGGCCTCCTTGAGCGCGTGCTCTGTATGGTGGCCGGGGTAGAGCTCGTGGGCCACGAGGACGGGCAGTACCTCCGCCCGCAGGGGGATGTCGGTGTTGAGGGCGACGCGGCTGCGCCTGCCGCCCAGGTAGTAGTTGAACGCGTCCCAGGGCTCGTTCGAGACGAGCTCGAACTCGGCTGTCTCGCCCTCCGGCAAGCCGAAGAGCTCGTGGGTACGCCGGCGCAGCTCCACCGCCAGCGCCTCGGCAGCCGGGAGGAGCGCGTCGGGCGGCAGTTCGCGCTCCCGGCGCCAGGCGCGGTAGCGCTCGCCCAAGGGGCCCTTCCCCGGGACCAACTCGTCGAGGCGCCGGTGCGCGGCGGCGAGCTCGTCCTCGGTCGCGGGGTCCAGATCGATGCCGTAGCAGCGGCGCACCTCCTCCGCGTACGACATCGGGCTCCCGTCGAGCCGCTCGGCGACTGCGGCGAGACCCTCCAGCTGAGCCGCGAGCCAGCGCTGGCGCTGCGGCTCGCCGAGGCCGCCGAGGGAGCGGGTGAGCTCCCGCGCCTCATCGGCGAGCGCTCCGGGCGGGGGTGGCTCCTCGCCCTTCACCCGCTGGGCGAGCTCAGGCGGGCCGTAGTAGAAGTCGACGAAGCCGTCGATGTGGCGCCCGAGGCGCAACGAGAGGAGAAGGTAGCGCTCGACGATGGCCGCACCCGTCCTGGATTCCAGCAGCCCCTTCACGAACTCCCCCCTTCCCTTGGCCCCTCGGCTCCCGAGAGGGCCGGTCTCACCGGTGGCTCCCCGCCGGACTGCGGTGGCCGCAGTGGTGCGTCCGGCGGATCTCGGCCTCCCGTGTG
>DATCIA010000022.1:0-9604 GCA_036508075.1 Coriobacteriia bacterium | reverse complement strand
GTCGGGCGCGAGCAGGCCGTAGACGACGTTCATGAGCGTCGACTTGCCCGCACCGTTCTCGCCCAGCAGCGCCACGATCTCACCGCGTTCGAGTACCAGCGAGACGCGGTCGTTCGCCCGGACTCCGGGGAAGACCTTCGTGATCTCGCGCAGTTCGAGGACCGGCATCTCCTCGTGTCCTTCCGTTGCTTGTACGTTCGGATCGTCCCTGCACGCGAAAGGGGCGGCCGGCTCTCTCACCGGCCGCCCCTATCATCGCGGCTCGCCGCGGTCACGTCGAGACGAGAAGACTACTTGAGCGTCTCGGGAACCGTGATCGTTCCGGCCTTGATGTCGGCGGTGGCCTTGTCGACCGCGTCCTTGATCGCCTGCGGGACCTTGGCGTCGAAGTCGTGGTACGGGGCGATGCCGACGCCGTCGTCAGCCAGACCGAACGAGAGGTTCTGGCCGCCGGGGAACGCGCCATCCTTGGCCTGCTTGACGACCGAGAACACAGCGACGTCGATGCGCTTGACCGCGGAGGTCAGGATCGTGTCGCCGGGGTTCGTCAGCGTCAGGTACTGGTCGGAGTCGACGCCGATGAACAGCGCCTTCTTGGACTCCTGGCACGCCGTGAAGGTGCCGATACCGGTCTGGCCGGCGGCGGCGAATACGACGTCCGCGCCGTCAGAGATCAGCGACAAGCCGAGCTCCTTGCCCTTTGCCTGGTCGTCGAACTTGCCCGCGTACAGCGAGATGACCTTGACGGTCGGGTTGACCGACTTGGCGCCGGCGACGAAGCCTGCCTCGTAGCGCTGGACCGGCGGGATCGCCATGCCACCGACGAAGCCGATGATGTTCTTGGAGTTGAGGCGGGTGTCGAAGGTCGCCTTCGTGGCGAGGCCCGCGACGACGCCGGCGAGATAGCCGGCCTCCTGCTCCTTGAAGTTCAGGCCCACGAAGTTCTTGGGGGGATCGGTGACGAAGATGTCGATGCCGCCGAAGTTCGTGTCCGGAGTCGAGGTCGCCATCTTGGTTACGGCGTCCTGCATCAGGAAGCCTACCGCGAAGATCGGGCTGTAGCCCGCGTCGGCAAGGCTGGTGAGGTTGGTCTCATAGTCGGCCATGCTCTTCGAGGACAGAGCCTTGGTCTCGATGCCGAGCTCCGTCTTGGCCTTCTCAAGACCGGCCCAGCTCAGGTCGTTGAACGACTTGTCGCCGAGTCCACCGACGTCCGTGACCATGCCGGACTTCATTGCGGCCGCCGCCGGAGGCGTGGGGGTCGTGCTCGCCGGAGGCGCCGTGGTCGTGCTGCAACCGCCGAGCACCATGGTTGCCATTGCGAAAACAACGAGAACTGCGCAGATCGTGCGGAAGCTCCTCTTCACACGTACCACCTTCCCCTATCCACAGACGTTACGTCCCTATCCATCATGGTAGCCCTTATGGGGCTCCGTATCACGAGAAAGGCAGCATCAATCGACGGGCTGGGACGCCTGCGATACGGGAATGGACACAGCGCCGAAAGGAGCGGACCGCGACCGGCTTGTCAGCCGAGCCGGACGGGCCGGATCCGCGCCCGCGGGTGGGTGGAGAGATACTCCTCGCGCACGTGCGAGCGGTCCACGTGGGTGTAGATCTGCGTCGTCGAGATGTCCGCGTGCCCGAGCATCTCCTGGAGCGCGCGAAGATCCGCACCTCCCTCGAGCATGTGGGTCGCGAACGAGTGACGCAGCGTGTGAGGATGCAGCTTCAGACCCACGCGGCCCCCGTACGAGCGCACGAGCGCATGCACGGTCACGCGCGTGAGCCGTCCTCCGCGCGCGTTGAGGAACACCGCGTCGGGGTCCTGACGAGGCGCACCCGACTTCGTGCGCAGGAAGGGACGGCCATGGGTCAGGTAGTCCGACAGCGCCGCGGCAGCGGCCCCGGAGACCGGCACGACGCGCTCCTTGCTCCCCTTCCCGAACACCCGCAGGAGCCCTTCCGTGAGTTCGACGTCGCGGAGGTCGAGACCCACGAGCTCGCTGGCGCGCACCCCGCACCCGTAGAGCACCTCGAGCAACGCGCGATCGCGGTGCCCGACGGGACCGTCGGGGAACGGCTGGGAGAGCAGCCGGTCGACGTCGTCGATGCTGATGACGTCGGGAAGCCGGGCGGGCGTCCGCGGCAGCGGCAGAGCAGCCGTGGGATGGTTGACCGTCACACCCTCGCGTACGAGGAACCGGTGGAACGACTTCACGGCCGCGACCCTGCGTTCGATCGTCCTCGGCGCGAGGCCCTCGGCGCGCAGGCACGATATCCACGCGGTCACGTCGTCCCGCTTCACCTCGTCCGGCGAGGTGATCCCCCGGTCGAGAAGGAAGCCGGAGTAGAGGGTCAGGTCGCGCCGGTAGGCCGAAACGGTGTTGGGCGACGCGCCACGCTCGACGGTGAGGTAGCCGGTGAAGTCGTCGATGAGGTCGACCAGACGTCCGCAGGCCGACGCGGGGACCGGACCCCCGGCTCCCCCGTCGTCGAGCACTCCCCCGATGTGGTTGATGTCACTCATGGGTGCCAGTATGCCCCAATCACCACCCCGCACGCGGAGCGGCCGCCCCGGTTGTTCCGGAGCGGCCGCGTCGAGGCGATGGTGCGCGTGGAGCGCCTAGGCGAGCAGGGACTCCAGCGGGGTGTACTCCATGCCATGTGCATCGGCGACCGACTTGTAGACGATCTTGCCGTCGAGGACGTTGACGCCCTTGGCAAGCGACGCATCATCGAGAACGGCCTGCTTCCAGCCCTTGTCCGCGATGGCCAGGCCGTAGCGGAGCGTCGCGTTGGTGAGCGCCATGGTCGACGTGTTCGGCACCGCTCCCGGCATGTTCGCCACGCCGTAGTGCAGCACGCCGTCGACGAAGTAGGTCGGATCGGCGTGGGTGGTGGCGTGCGTGGTCTCGATGCAGCCGCCCTGGTCGACGGAGACGTCGACGACCACGGAGTTGCGCTTCATCTTGGGGAGCATGTCCTTGGTGATGAGGAACGGCGTCTTGGCCCCCGGGAGCAGGACCGCACCGATGACGAGGTCGGCCGCGTAGACGGCCTCTTCGATGTTGTGCTTGCTCGAGTACACGGTGCGGATACGGTTGCCCCAGATCTCGTCCAGGTAGCGCAGGCGGTCGAGGTTGACGTCCATGATCGTGACCTCGGCACCCATGCCCATCGCCACGTACGCGGCGTTGGTGCCCACGACGCCGCCGCCGAGGACGACGACCTTCGCCGGACGCACACCGGGAACGCCGCCCATCAACACTCCGCGGCCTCCGAACGGCTTCTGGAGGTAGGTGGCGCCGACCTGCGCCGCCATGCGGCCCGCGACCTCGGACATCGGGGCGAGCAGCGGCAACGTGCGGTTCGGCAGCTCGACGGTCTCGTACGCGATGCACACGGCACCCGATGCGATGAGACTCTCGGTCTGCTCGAAATCGGGGGCGAGGTGCAGATAGGTGTAGAGGATCTGGCCGGGGCGCAGACGCGCGATCTCGACGGGCTGCGGCTCCTTGACCTTCACGATCATGTCGGCACGAGCGAAGATCTCGTCCGGGGTCCCGACGAGTTCGGCGCCCCCGGCGGCGTACTCGGCGTCCGTGAACGACGAGCCGTCTCCCGCGCTGTTCTCAACGAGGACCGTGTGACCGTGCGCCACGAACTCGCGCGCGCCGCCGGGGGTCATGCCGACTCGGAACTCGTTGTTCTTGATCTCCTTCGGGACACCGATGATCATGTGCGAATTTCCCTTCATCCATGGAGGCCGGGCCACCGGCCGATCACGCGCCACTACAAGCGCCGAGCCCGCTCTCGCACGATCACCGAGGCGGTTCAAGGCGCCGGAACGACCTTGGACAGTGTACCGCTCGCCGTGTGACGTGCAACCGCGCCCGAGAGTGCACGAAACGCATAGAACGGGGCTCTACCCGGATACGTCGAGCAGCATCCCCGCGGCCACGGTGCCGGCAGCGGCAGCGGCGGCGAAGAACGCGGGGTCGTCGTCGGGAGTCCGTCCCATCGAACGGCACGCGACGCCGCGTGTGTCGGGCAGCGCATACCCGTCCCCCGCATCGACACGGATGTGGCGCTCCCACACGCCCGCGCCGGCAAGACCCGCTTCGACTGCGGCGAGCTGGGTGGCCGGGAGTCGCGGGACCGCGACCGCGGAGGGCGCCAGCGCGATCCTCGAGAGAGCGACCAGGGTGTGATGGCTCACCCCGCAGTGGCGCTCGCGTGCGTCGGCGAACGAGACGCGCAGAGCCGTCACCGGACGTCCGCCCACGGCCGCCACCGCATTGATCGCCTCACCCTGGGCGATGCCGCCGTGCCCGAGCACGGTACCGGTACCGACGACGCCCGGGCCGATGCCCACGATCGCCACGTCGGCGGCCCCCACAAGACGCGCGGCGATGAGCCCGGAGTGCAGCGTGACCGACTCGAGGTCTCCGCCGAACGCCTGGCCGCACGTCACGGTGAGGTCGACGAGCCCGGCGGCCGCGCAGGCGGGGACGAGCTCGGAGAGCGCGAGCGGGAGGGCGGCCTCGTCGGTCATGCACCAGGCGATACGCGCAGAGGGACTGACCGCCTTGATCGCGGCTGCCACCAGCGGAAGCTGACTGTGCAGACCGCAGCAGACCACGGGCATCCCGTGCACGTCGTCGGCTTGGGCGAGCAGGTCGTGATGTGGGCTCTCCTGGGACTCGACGGCAAGCACGTCGCGCTGGAGCGGCGTGTAGCGCAGCTTCATGACGTGTCCGCCGCTGGGGTCGTCAAGCGACACGCCCTCGACCATCGCTCCGTCGCCGAGACGTGCCACCACGAGATGGGAGCCTCCGGTGCCGAGCTCCAGGTCGACCGCCGTCGTGTTGAGCAGCACGCGATCGCCGACTCGGCACATCCCGGCCAGGGCGGTGTAGTTGAGCGCCGCGGCATCGGACCCGTCGACCTCGACACGAAGCCTCTGGAGGCCTGCACGTTCAGCCTCCACGATCGCAACGACACCCCACGCGGTCCTCATGACGTCACCGCCCCGTCGAGTGTGGCGACAAGCACCCGGACGAGCGCCTCCATCTCGGCCACGGCGATCGTCTCACCGGTGCCGTGCACGTCGGTCATCCCACACGACAGCGCGATGGCGGGGAGGCCCTTGGAAGTCAGCACGTTGGCGTCGCTGCCCCCGCCCGTGAAGAACAGGTACGGCTCGAACCCGGCCGCGCGGACGCCGGCCTCCACGATCGCCAGCGCGGGGTCGTCGTCCCCGTACCGGTAGCCGTCGTACTCCTTCTTCCATTCGACGTCCACGGAGCCTCCCGCCTCGCCGGCAGCGCTCCGCATCGCAGCGTCCATCGCGTCGCGGACCTCCGCGACGCGTGCGGCGTCGAGGGAGCGGCACTCGCCGCGGAGCACGCACTCGGCGGGCACGACGTTGGTCGCTCCCCCACCCGAGATCGCGCCCACGTTGGACGTGGTCTGTGCGTCCAGACGTCCGATCGGCATGAGCGCGATCGCCCGCGCGGCCATGAGGACGGCGGAACGGCCCTTCTCGGGATGGACTCCCGCGTGAGCCGCGACACCGTGGAACGTGGCCGTGAAGGTGCAGTGAGTGGGCGCACCGATCACGATGCCGCCGACCTCGCCCGCAGCATCGAGGACCAGGGCCACGTCGCCCGCGCAGTCAGCGGCGTCGATGGCGTGCGCGCCCCGCAGCCCGACCTCTTCTCCCGTGGTCAGGAGAACCCTGATGCGCGCGTGCGGGCGTCCGGTCTCCCGCAGGACCGAGAGCGCCTCGAGTATCACGGCGATACCCGCCTTGTCGTCGGAGCCCAGCACGGTATCCCGCGCCGAGCGTACGACGCCGTCTTCCACGATGGGCTCGATGCCGCGACCCGGCTCCACGGTGTCGAGGTGAGCGGAGAGAACGATCGTCGCGCCCGCCGCGGTCGCGGCAAGCTCCGCGATCACGTTGCCGACATCCGAGTCGGTCGCCTCCGCGGTCCCGTCGACGCGCACGTCACAACCCAGGGCTGTGAGGCGGTCGACGCACCAGCGCGCGAACGTCGCCTCTTCGCCGGACGGGCTGTCGATGCGCACGGCCTCGAGGAAGGTGTCGAGCACTCTGGACCCTGCGGCACCGTCCATGTCGGTCGCTACGCCTTCCGGTTCCGGCGGTAGGCGACGGCCGCACCGATGAAGTCGCGGAAGAGCGGGGCGGGACGCGTCGGGCGGCTCTTGAACTCGGGGTGGCCCTGATTCCCCACGAACCACGGATGGTCCGGAAGCTCGATCATCTCGACGAGCGTGCCGTCGGGAGACATGCCCGAGATCACGAGCCCGGCGTCGACGAGCTGCTGCCGGTACGCGTTCGAGACCTCGTAGCGGTGACGGTGACGCTCGTAGATGACCTCTTCGCCATAGGCGGCCATGCCCTTGGTGCCGGGAACCACGGCACACGGATAGGCGCCCAGGCGCATGGTGCCACCCATGTCATGCACGTCGTTCTGCTCCGTCATGAGGTCGATGACCGGGTACGGCGTCGCGGGATCGAACTCGCTGGAGTTGGCGCCCGTCATACCCGCGACGTTGCGCGCGAACTCCGCGACGGCCACCTGCATGCCGAGACAGATACCGAAGAACGGCATCAGGTTCTCGCGAGCGTAGCGCGCCGCGCGGATCTTGCCCTCGATGCCACGGATACCGAAGCCGCCCGGGACGAGGATGCCGTCCATCTCGGACAGGATGCGATCGACCTCTTCGGGAGTGATGCCCTCGGCGTCGACCCAGTGAATCTTGACGTCATGCTCGTGGAAGATGCCCGCATGCTTGAGTGATTCGTGCACGGACAGGTACGCATCCGGCAGCTGGACGTACTTACCGACCAGCGCGATGTCGACCGTGTCGCTGAGCTGACGGCTGTGCGCCACGAACGCGTTCCACTGCGACATGTCCGGCTCGCCGCACTCGAGCGAAAGGTGATCGATCACCATCTGGTCGAGCCGCTGCTGGCGCAACGCCTCCGGGACCTCGTAGATCGATGGCGCGTCCATCGCCGAGACGACGGCACTCGGGTCCACGTCGCAGAACAGTCCGATCTTGCGGCGGATGCCCGCGTCGATCGGGCGGTCGCTCCGGCAGACGATGAAGTCAGGCTGGATACCGATGGAACGCAGCTCTTTGACGGAGTGCTGCGTGGGCTTCGTCTTGAGCTCGGAGGCCGCGGCGATGTAGGGCACCAGGGTGACGTGGACGTAGCACACGTTGTCCCGGCCCACGTCCTTCTTCAGCTGCCGGATCGCCTCGAGGAACGGCAGCGACTCGATGTCGCCGACGGTCCCGCCGATCTCGGTGATGAGCACGTCGGGGTGCTTCTTCTCCGCGAGGCGGAGGATGCGCTCCTTCAGCTCGTTGGTCACGTGCGGGATGACCTGCACGGTGCCGCCCAGGAAGTCGCCGCGGCGCTCCTTGGCGATCAGGGTCTGGTAGACGGAGCCCGCCGTGACGTTGCTCTCGCGCGAGAGCGCCTCGTCGATGAAGCGCTCGTAGTGCCCGAGGTCGAGGTCGGTCTCTCCCCCGTCGTCGGTCACGAAGACCTCACCGTGCTGGAAGGGGCTCATCGTGCCCGGATCCACGTTCAGATAGGGGTCGAGCTTCTGGATCGTCACGCTCAGCCCGCGGCTCTTGAGCAGCCGGCCCAACGATGCCGCCGTGATGCCCTTGCCCAGAGAAGACGTAACGCCACCCGTCACGAAGATGAATTTGGTCATCGGTGTGAGCTCCCGCCGTCCTTCCACTTACTCGCCGTCCTTGATGAGGTCCGCATCAACACCGGGCGCGTGGGGCGCGATGCGCCCCAGCCCGTCGAGCCAACTCAGGAAACGCACGCGCCGGATAACCTTCGAGAACGACACGCGCTCGCTTGCCGCATTGAGCGCGAGGAGTACCACAGCAAGGACCGCCAACAGCCACAACGGAGAACGCCACGCGAGCAGGAAGCCCGCGAGCGCACCGGCGGCGTTGGCCCCCATGTCTCCCAGCATCGCACGCTCGCCGAGGTCGTAGCGCCACACAGCGAGGACCGGGCCGAGCGCCAGCGCCAGGAGCGACAGCTTCATCCCGCCGGTCCACGCCAGGTCAACGGCCAAGGGGACCGCGGTGCCGCCCATCCAGAACGATATCGAGGAGGATGACGCCGTCCACGACGGCCAGATCACGATCGCGACACCGATCAGGACCATGAACGAGTAGACCTTGAGTGCACGACCCGGACGAAGGTCGGTGAGGTTGACGAGGTTCGCAGACAGCGCGATCACAAGCGCGGACAGCGCCCAGATCGCCACGGCGGTCAGTGCGGTCAGCCACCACCCGCTGCCTGGCCCGACGACCTCCTGCGTCAGCGGCAGAGCCGCCGCGAGGGACAGCCCGCCGATGCCGAGCAGCTTGAGGCCGCCCGTGGTCAGTCGGCCGCCCGCGAGCGCTCGGAGGTGACCGCGGAACCCCTTGGCGGTCGGGTCGCCGAACAGGTCGTCAACGAGACCGAAGCCTGCGGCTCCGACAACGAGCAGCAGCGGAAGAGCATCCACGACTTGGCTGAAGGGCATGCTCAACAGCGCCGGGAACCACGGGTTGCCCTGTTGGCCTCCGGAGTCAGCGAGCACGTACGGGACACCGGAGGACACCACGGTGCCGACCGCTGCGACAGCCGCCGCCCATACGAGCCACACGATGCCGAGGCCCGTCGGGATGCTGAGTCCACGGTAGTTGGTGACCCGCTTGCCGCCCGACTCGAGAGCGGGAAGCAAGCGCTTCATGGCCCACGCCGGGATGGCCCACCCCACGAGCGCCGAGAGGGCCACGGAGACGCCCGCGATGGTCAGCCAGGCGGTCATTCCGCCTCGTCCCTGTGCGCCGACTCGTGCGCGAGCATGAGATAGAGGGCCGCGACCCCCACCGGGATGAGCAGCAGCGCCGGAACGATGATCCCGGAGTCCTCGGTGAAGTAGCCGGCGATGCCCGCGAACAGCGAGGCCGCGACGGCCGCCGAGAACGCGGGGAACTGCTTCAGCATCGCGGCGAACTCGCCGCGCGGCCGCCAACGCATGTAGCCGAGCAGGAGGAGGACCGCGACGAGTAGCCACGTCCAGTTCGTGCGCCCCAGCACCCGCACGTTGGTCTCGGCCTTGCGCGCGATGAGCGTCCACACCGACCCGGATCCCTCGCTGAACGCGCTGCTTATGGCCTTGCCGAGATGGGTCTCGGACCCCGATCCGGCGAGCAGGTCGACCGCGGAGAGGCCCACGACGATGACGACGATGATCGCGACGATCAGGAGCAGGTTGCGCCAGGTCCAGACCTTACGGCCGTTGAGCATCAGCCATCCGACGATGAAACCGACGGTCATCCACGCCACGGTGCCGACGTTCGCGCCCCAGAAGGGCGCGGCCGAGGTCGCGAGCACGACCAGGCCGATCACGGGCCAGCCCCAGGTCCGGACGTGCCACGTCCACCTCGCGTCGCGCCACGTGTCCAGCGCGAGCGCCACGGAGACCAGCACGGACCCCAGCAGCAGGCCGGACATCTCGTTGCCCAGCCCGTAGTAGCGCGC
>DATCIA010000021.1:0-27975 GCA_036508075.1 Coriobacteriia bacterium | reverse complement strand
CATGCTCGGCGGCGAGCAGGAAGATCTCGCGTCTACTCTCCAGATCCGCGCACAGCACCGCCAACCCGCGCAGCGTCACGCCCTCCAGGAAGTCGGGCATGAGCGCCAGGAACGGCTCCTCGATGCCTGCCGCGCGCGCGTGCATGCGCCCTTCCGACTCCAGGCGCATCGCCAACTCGCCCGAGACGCTCTTGAACTGCTTGTAGATGAGCAGGCGCTCCACCAGAAGCGCGCGCGCCTCTTCGGGAGACAGGTCCTCGAACTCGTCGAGCTCGGGGTCGTCCTCGCCCGGTATCAGCGCCGCGGCCTTGATCTCCAGCAGCGTGGCCGCCACGAGCAGGAAGTCGCTCGCCACGTCCAGGTCGAGGTCCTGCATGCGCTCGATGTGTGCGCAGAACTCATCGGCGATCTCGGCGATCGGGATGTCGCGGACGTCGAGTTTCTGCCGGCCCACCAGATGAAGCAGCAGGTCGAACGGTCCCTCGAAGATGTCGGTCTTGACCTTGTAGGCGGCCATGTGAGGTGTCCTTCAGCCGCCGCTCTAGGGCTCGATGTGCGTCAGGCGACGCACGTTGCGGATGACCTCGCCGGTCACCGGACGCGCGCGCTCGGCGCCCGCCGCCAGGACCTCCCACGCGTAGCCCGGACGGGCGGCCAGCTCGGCGCGGCGCTCCCGGAACGGCGCGAGGTAGGCGACCAGATCGTCGATGAGCGCCTTCTTGTGCGCGACGCACCCGCACCCGGCGCTGCGGCAGCAGCTGTCCCACTCCGCGAGCGCGTCCGGCTCCCCTATCAGCTTGTGGATCTGCTGCAGCGGGCAGACATCCGGGTCGCCCGGGTCGGTCTTCAGCTTGCGCGCCGGGTCGGTGATCATCGACATGACCTTCGCGCGGATCTCGTCCGGCTCGTCGGAGATGAAGATCGCGTTGCCGTAGGACTTCGACATCTTGCGGCCGTCCGTGCCGGGCACTCTCGCGCCGGCCTTGGCGATAAGCGCAGCGGGCTCCACGAGGTATCCGGAGCCGTCCGCCCCGCCACCGTAGACGTTGTTGAACCGGCGCACGATCTCGCGCGTGAGCTCCACGTGCGGCAGCTGGTCCTCGCCCACCGGCACGAGGTCGGCGTTGACGATGGTGATGTCGGCGGCCTGCAGCAGCGGGTACTCGAAGAAGCCCACATTGCCGAGGTCCTTGTCGGTGATCTGGTCGCGCTGCTCCTTGTAGGAGGGCACGCGCTCGAGCCACGGCATCGGCGTGACCATCGTGAAGTAGAGCGCCAGCTCGGCGACCTCGGGAACGTCCGACTGGCGGTAGATGGTGCACTTCTCGGGATCGAGGCCGGCCGCGAGCCAGTCGAGCACCTGCTCCTCGGTGTAGCGGCGGATCTCGTGCGTATCGGCCCACATCGTGGTCATCGCGTGCCAGTCGGCCACGAAGTAGAACGCGTCGTAGTCCTCCTGCAAGGCGAGCATGTTCTGCAGGTTGCCGAACCAGTGCCCGAGATGGAGCTTGCCGGTCGGGCGATAGCCGGTGAGGATGCGCTTTCGGGACATGCGGGTGGCGGCCTCTCGTAAAGGGGCTGGGACTGCTGTCAGGCGATTCTACCGTACCCGATGCGGGAACCCTCTCTAGTGAGTCCCGACTCCGATCCGACTGGAGGTCCGCGCCATGGACATCATCGACCGTGACACCCTTCTACGCCTCGCCGGACGCGCCGAATGGCCGTCCGTCTCCATCTTCCTGCCCACCGATCACACCGGCATCCACACCGACGCGGACCGGATCCGCCTGCGCAATCTCGTGCGCGACGCTCACGAGCACCTCGTCGCCGACGGCCTGCGCTCGGCGGAGGCCGACGCGCTGCTCGAAGGCGCGCTCGCCGCGGCATCGGACGAACCTCTATGGGCCGGCGGGCCGAGCGGGCTCGCGCTGTTCGCCTCCTCGTCCGGCGTCGAGACCTTCTGGCTCAACACCATCCTCCCCGAGCAGGTCGTGGTCGGCGATCGCTTCTACCTGCGCCCCCTGTACGTGGCACTCCCGCACAGCGCCAAGGTCTGGGCGCTTGCCATCGACTCGAACCACACACGCCTGTTCCACCTCGACCGCTCGAGTGTCGATGAGGTCGCTCTTCCGGCCGGCACACCCCTGTCGGTCGCCGACGACACGCAATACGACGTGCGGGAAGAGTCGCTGCAGTACCACACGGTTCCCGGCGCCACGCCCCAGGGCGTCTCCCCCGGCTCCAACGCCGCGATGTTCCACGGCCACGGAGGCAAAAAGGACATCGAGAAGATGGAACGCCAGCGCTTCATGCAGGAGCTGTCGCGCGGAGTGGTGACGACGATCGGCGCGCAGAGCGCGGACCCGCTCGTGCTGCTCGGCGTCGAGTACCTGATAGCGGACTTCCGAGTGGTGAGCGACTACGCGCACATCGCGCCGGAACAGGTGGCCGGCGCGACCGACCAGCTCTCCCCCGCCGACGTGCAGCATGCAGTGATCGCGGCTCTGGAGCCACGTATGCAGGAGGCGACGCGGGCCGCCGTCGACGAGTACCGGGCGGTCGCCGGTACGGCGCACGCGTCCTCCAACGCCTCCGAGATCGTCGCGGCAGCGGCCGCGGGGCGCGTGAAGACGCTGATGATGGACGATTCCTCAGGCCCCTTCGGCTGGTTCGACCGCAGCACCTTCGACGTCACGCACCTGTGCCCGGTCACTCCCCGCTACCTCCGCGACTCGATGCAGGCGCCGGACGGCGCCGACATCTTCGAGTGCGGGTGGGACCTCATCGATCTCGCCGCGGCCGAGACGCTCCGCCACGGCGGTGACGTGAGGGCGTTCACCGGCGAGCAGTCGCCGATCCAGGGCGCGGCAGCGGTCTACCGGTACTGACCTGCGAGAACACTCGCACCACGGACGGGCGTCCCCTTGGGGCGCCCGTTCTCGTCGACGGCGGTTTCTGAGAGTGGGCGCGCGGCTGCTAGAAGGACGCGCCTGTCAGGAACGAGGCGATCGGGTAGACGGTGTAGCGGAAGTAGGTCCCGATCAGGTCGAACTGCGGGACTATCTGCGGCAGCAGGAAGACCAGTGCAAGCACGATCACGAACCCGTAGCGCTCGAGCTGAGCGTAGGCGCGCAGCGCGTTGCCCTTGAGGAAGTACTGCACGACGCGGCTGCCGTCGAGCGGCGGGATCGGGATCAGGTTGAAGAACGCCAGCACCAGGTTGATCAGCGTGAAGAACTCGAACATGTAGGCGACGATGGACGGCGCCCCGAACAGCACGCACGCCCGGAAGCCCATCCCGGCCAGCGTAGCGAGCAGGATGTTGGTGACCGGCCCGGCAGCACCCGTGAGCAGCATGCCCATCTCGTAGGACGTCCGCGTCATCCTGCGGGGGTCGATCGGCACCGGCTTGGCGTAGCCCAGCGCGAAGCGGCCGCCCGAGAGCAGCAGCATGATCGCCGGCATGATGAGCGTCCCGTAGAGGTCCACGTGCCTGATCGGGTTCAGCGTCAGGCGGCCGCGGTCCTTGGCGGTCGTGTCACCGAGTAGGTACGCCACGTATCCGTGCGAGACCTCGTGCAGGATGATCGCGGGGATGATGAGCAGTACGTTGACGAGGATGTAGATGGGATCGCCTGAGAACATGGTGTGACTTCCTCGTTCAGCGTCGTGGGACCAGTCCGGCGCGCTGCGCCAGCCTGCGGAGTTCGTCGAGTTCGGCCGTGCGGCCGGCGACAGCGCCATCGAGGCGACGTGCTCGGATGCGGGACAGTATATCGGAGAACACCGCCGACGGCTCGGCCCCCAGCGCGATGAGATCGTCGCCGCAGACCTCGATCCGCACATGCGACAGGGTCCCGGCGTAGCGGTCGACGCGCTCGCGCACGCGATCGGACCCGGTCGCGCGCACGTAGACGAGCGCCTCCGGTGTGAGCGCATCCAGTATCGCGTGCAGGCGTGAGTCCCTCACGGGACCCGCGCGGTCGAGCGAGCGCAGCAGCACAGGCGCGCGGGACGCCGCCTCACGCGCCGCGTTGCCGGCGTCGCGGCCGAGCCGCAGGCGTTCGGCCCAGTGTTCGACGGAGGCGGGCGCGCCCCGGCCCGCAAGCGCGACCAGAAGCGACGTCACGCGGCGCGGCGGCCGCCCGGACCGGCACGGCATACGCGCGAGCGACTCCAGGACGGCGCGCAGATCGTCCAGGGCGTCGCGGGGCGCCACCCCCGCAGGGAGCAGCGCACGAAGCGCCCCGAGCGCCTCAAGGCGCTCCAGCGGCAGAGTCGGGTCGTCCTCCTCCAGGATCGCCAGCAACTCCTCGCGCAGTCGCGCGCCGGAGATCTCCTGCAGAAGCCCCATGCCCACCGCCCGACGCGCGAGGTCCTCCGTGGCGTCGTCCATCGCGAACCCGAAGCGTTGCTCGAAGCGCGCCGCGCGCGCCACCCGCGTCGGGTCCTCGACGAACGACAGCGGATGCAGAACCCGCACCAGACCGTCGCGCAGATCGCCCAAGCCACCGAACGGGTCTGAGATCGCGCCGAACTCCACGGGGTCGATCTCGGCCGCCATCGCGTTGATCGAGAAGTCGCGCCGCAGCAGGTCGCGCCGCAGGCTGGAGCGCTCCACCGTCGGCAGCGCGCCGGGACTCGTGTAGTACTCGGTGCGCGCCGTCGTGACGTCGACGTGCAACCCCCGCTGGAGCACAACGACCGCGGTCCCGAAGCGCGCGTGCGCCCTCACGTGCCCGCCCAGTCGCGCCGCGATGCGGTGCGCGAAGGCGATCCCGTCCCCCTCTACGACGATGTCGACGTCGAGGTTGCGCCTCCGCAGCAGCATGTCGCGCACGAATCCGCCGACGACGAAGGCGCGCACGCCCTCCTCCTGGGCGACCGCACCGATCTCGCGCACGGTGTCGCGCACCTCGGCCGGCAGCAGCGTCTCGAACGATTCGCGGAACCGCTCCGCGGCCTCCTGCCGCGCGGGGGCGGCCCGCGCGGCCAGATACGATGCGCCATGCTCGGCGCGCAACAGGTCGGCGTGGGTCACCAGGCCGGAGAGCTTCCCGTCGGTCAGCACGAACACCGCGGGGACCGCGTCGGCGCTCATGAGGCGCTCCAGCTCCTCCAGGTCGGTGTCGGGAGCAACCATCGCCGGCACCCGCGTCATGAACCCGGTGACCGGCGCGTGCCCGAGCCCGTGGCGGACCGCCTTGTCGACGTCGCGGCGCGTGACGAAGCCGCTGACCTCGTCGCGCCTCATCACCGGCAGCAGAGCGTGTCCCCAGCGCGCCATCGCCTCGGCGGCGTCGTCCATCGTTCCGGCTTCGGTGATCGTGCGCACCGGGGACGTGGCGATGTCGGTGGCGGTGAGCTGAACCGGTACCTCGGCTTCCAGCGCATCGCGCAGATCGGCGAGGACCTGCGCAACCTCCGCCTCACGCAGCGCGGCGGAAGCGGCTTGCGGGTGTCCCCCGCCGCCGAGATGCGCCAGAACGGCGGCGATGTCGATGTCGCGCAACCGGCTGCGACCGACGAGCTGCACCCGCTCCGGCATCGAGACCACCGCTATCGCCACGCGGTGCCCGAGGTCCTCCACCAGGTGATGTGTCACGAGTCCCGCGCTGTCCACATAGCCCGCCGCCGAGGCCACCGCCACGGCGATCGGCCGCCCGTGCACCTCCCAGACCTTGAGCGACTCCGTGAGGTCTTCCAGCAGGTCGCGTTGCTCCGATGTGAGCGAACGGTTGAGGAAGCGCTCGACGACCTCCAGGTCCGCGCCCTGCGCCATGAGGAACGCGACGGCGTCGGCGTCGTAGGCCGTCGCTCCCGGGTACGTGAGAGAGCCGGTGTCCTCGTGGATCCCCAGCAGCATGGCCGAGGCCTCGAGCGGCGTCACCGTGAGTTCATGCTTGCGGATCTCGTGCACCAGGATCGACGTCGTGGCGCCCGACTCCCTGCTGCGGTCCATGCCACGCTTCACGTCGAGTCGGGTGCGAGGGTGGTGGTCGTAGATGACAAGCTCCACCTGCTCGTCCTCGGCCAGCGACGCCAGTTCGCCGAGCCGCGACGCATCACGCGTGTCGACCATGACGAGACGGCTGACCGGCCGGCGGTCGAAGCCCTTGAGGTCGGTGAACGCGAGGAACTCGCCGTGCAGCGCGTGGAACTCGCGCACGTTGCTGTTCTGCGTGCCCGCCCACACCGCGCGCGCGCCGGGGTAGAGCTTGGTCGCGGCGACCATGGCCCCGTACGCGTCGAAGTCGGGGTTCACGTGCCCTGCGACGATCGTGATCCCATCACGCGCGGTCACGACTCCCCCGTTCCTACTGCTCGATGACGAGGTCCCGCGCGCCCACGGCCATGTCGCTCATCCCCACCGCGTTGCGGAAGCGGTCCTCGCCCGCGGTGAGCAGCTCCTCGCTCGACGCGTGCAGCGTCGCGAGCGTGGCGCCCGCCTCGACGCGGTCGCCGACCTTCGCATGCAGCACCAGCCCGGCGGCCGGGTCGACGGCGTCTTCGAGGCGCGCGCGGCCCGCGCCGAGCGCCATCGCGGCGCGTCCGACGCCCTCCGCGTCGTAGTGCGCCAGCCAACCGGCCTCGTAGGCCACCACGTCGCGCGTGAAGGCCGCGCTCGGCAAGAGGGTGGGACTGTCCACCACGCGTGGGTCTCCGCCCTGAGCAGCGACCCACTGCCGCATCTTCTCGAGCGCCGCGCCCGACTCGACGGCGCCCACCAAGCGCGAGCGTCCCTCATCCAGGTCGCGTGCGACCCCCGAGAGCACGAGCATGCGCGACCCGAGCGCCAGGCACTCCTGGAACAGGTCCTCCGGTCCCTCGTCGTGCAACGTCGCGATCGCCTCGGCGACCTCGAGCGCATTGCCCACGGCACACCCGAGCGGCTGGTCCATGTCGGTCAGCAGCACCTCGACCTTCAGGCCGAGCGCCTCACCCGTGCGCTTGAGCTCACCCGCGAGCGCGCGAGCGTCCTCGACCGTCTTCATGAACGCGCCGGAACCGACCTTCACGTCGAGTACGACGGCGTGCGCGCCGCCCGCGATCTTCTTCGAGATGATCGACCCCACGATCAGCGGCACCGACGGCACCGTCGCGGTGACGTCGCGCAGCGCGTACATGAGCTTGTCGGCCGGATCGATGTCGGGCGACTGCGCGATCACGGCTACGCCGATCGACCGGACCTGCGCCACGAACTCCTCCGAGGTCAGCGACGTGCGAAAGCCCGGGATCGACTCCAGCTTGTCGAGCGTGCCGCCCGTGTGGCCAAGGCCGCGGCCCGACATCTTGGCCACCGGCGCTCCGCACGCGGCGACCATCGGCGCCAGCACGAGCGTGGTCTTGTCCCCCACGCCA
The DNA here is from genome assembly GCA_036508075.1 of Coriobacteriia bacterium. Lineage (GTDB taxonomy): Bacteria > Actinomycetota > Coriobacteriia > Anaerosomatales > PALSA-660 > PALSA-660. The sequence continues at coordinate 20,613 of DATCIA010000021.1, read as the reverse complement.
CCGGTGGAGTGCTTGTCGACCTTGATGCCCGGGATCGACGAGAGGTCCATGACCGTGCCGGAGCGCGCCATCGCGTCGGTGAGCCACGCGGTCTCGTCGTGCTCCATGCCACGCAACACGACGGCCATCATCCACGCCGCCATCTGGTAGTCGGGCATCGTGCCGTTCACGTACGAGCTGACGATGCGGGCGATCTGCGCCTGTGTGTGCCGGTGTCCGTCGCGCTTGATCTCGATGAGTTCCTCGATGGTGTTGTCAGGCATTCCGGACCTCCGTCAGGAAGGACGTGCCGCGTCCGCAGCTGCCGGCGTGGCCGTAGAAGTCGAGCACTGTCTCGCCGATGTCGGCGAACGTGGCGCGGTCGCCGAGGTGCACTCCGCGGTCGACGCCCTTCACCTTTGCGATCAACGGTGCGTATTCGCGCGAGTGATCGGTGGCAGGCGTGGTCGGGTCGCACCCGTGATCCGCGGTGACGATCAGCAGGTCGCCATCGACCATCGCCTCGAGCAGGTCCGGGATGCGACGGTCCACCTGCTCAAGGCCGCCCGCATAGCCGGCGACGTCGTTGCGGTGCCCCCAGATCATGTCGAAGTCCACGAGGTTCGCGAACACGAACCCGTCGCCGGGGTCGCCCACCCGCATCACGAGGTGGTCGAACCCGTTCATGTTGTCCGTCGAGTGCGGCGACTCGCAGATGCCGCGCCAGGCGAAGATCTCGCCGATCTTGCCGATCCCGTAGGAGCGCACGCCCGCCGTCTCGAGGATGTCGAGCACGGTGGGCTCCGGCGGCTCGAGCGCGAAGTCGCGTCTGCGGTGGGTACGCTGGTAGACGCCCTGGGAGTCAGGGCCGATGAACGGACGCGCGATGATCCGCCCCACCGCGTGCTCACCGACGCACACCTTCGTGCGGGCGATCTCGCAGATGCGGTAGAGCTCGTCGATCGGGATGACGTCCTCGTGCGCGGCGATCTGGAACACCGAGTCCGCGCTCGTGTAGACGATCGGGCTGCCCGTGGCCACGTGCGCGTCGCCGAGGCGCTGGATGATCTCCGTGCCGGAGGCCGCGTAGTTTCCCAACCATCCCAGGCCCGTCTCGGCCGTGAACGCGTCCATGACCGCAGGCGGGAACCCGCCCGGGTAGGTGGGGAACGCGTGCGTGAGCTGCATCCCCATCATCTCCCAGTGGCCGGTCGTGGTGTCCTTGCCGGCGGACGCCTCGAGGTTGCGGCCCCACGATGCGCTGGGGACGTCCGTGGGCGGTACGCCGAGGATGTCGGTGATGTTGCCCAGCCCCATGGCGCCGAGGTTCGGCATGGCGATGCCGCCGGCAGCGCGCGCGACGTTGCGAAGCGTGTTCGAGCCCGCGTCGCCGTACTCGGCGGCGTCGGGCAGCTCCCCCGCTCCGACGGAGTCCAGGACCAGCACGATCGCGCGGGGCTTGCGGGTCATCGCGACGCTCCGTATCTGCTCATCGGAAGAACCTGCGGACGAAGGCGACGACCCACTCGGCTGCGAGGACGATGCCGAGCGCCGCTCCCGCGTTGAAGTCGAACACACCGGCGTACGGGGTCGGGATCTTGCCGTACCCGAGGTGTGGGACCAGCCGGGTCGTGACATCCGTGACGCGCACCGCCCACGGGATCGAGGCGAGATGTCCGAAGAATCTGATGATGATGTGCGCGAACAGGGCGACCGCCGCCACGATCAGCAGATCCATCACCAATGTGAGCAGCAGGCGCAGCACTCCGCGAACCAGGCGCACTCGGGACCCCTCGTCGACGGTCGGCATCTTCGAATTCGATTATGCACGAACCGTCGCGCCCTCAAGCGCGCGCGACGGAAGCGGGGTGACTGCAGGGGTACCTGAGTGGCCGCCCGAAAGGAGCGGCTTGCGCGCTGCGACCGCGTCGAGCCGGCTAGCCCCGAACCTCGGCGATGGTGAACCGGATGATGGCGTCCGCGATGGCGCGCGAAGACGGCATGCAGACCATCCGGTGGTGGTTCTCGCCGATCGGGGCACCGGTGAGCGGGTCGCCCGCTGAGCCCGCCATCAGGCCCTTGAAAGCGGGGCAAGGAGGCGTCGGGCTGTCCTTTCGCGGGGTGCGATCCTGTTCGGTGTCCATGACCTGAGTATCGGCTTGTGATCCGGCCGACTTGACCCCGTTCGAGGCCTTTTCGCGCTCAATAAGGACACTCTCACGTGAGCCCGGATAAAGATCGAGCCCCAAGGCCGGCACCTTGAGGCTCAGGGGTAAGGGTGTTGCCGTAGCAACGCTCCTGAAGTGAATCCTAACAGCGTGACGAGCCTCGCGCAAGCGGCGTTGTGAAGGAATGTACAAGGGGCGTATGTAGATTCTGTGACGGATGATGCAACCATGCCGCGGCGGCGCTACTTCAGGAGCGCGTTCAGCACGGGAGCCAGCCCAGAGACCATCGGAGCCGTCCCCAAGATCACGATCAGCACAGCCAGGACGGATACGGTGGCGACCGCGACGCGCGCACGCGGACCGACCTCCTCCGCGACCGACCCGACGATCTCGGGCTCCTGCGGCTCGTCGATGTAGGCGGAGCGGATCGCAGCGCCGTAGTACCCGAACGACACCACGGAACCGAGCACGCCGGCGATCGCCAGCCACAGGTACCCGCCGACCGAGGCGCCCGCGAAGATGAGGAACTTGCCCCAGAAGCCGGCTGTCAGCGGGATGCCGGTCAGCGAGAACATGATGGCGGCGAGCGAGGCGGCGAGCGCCGGGCTCCGCCGCGAAAGGCCGGCGAGCCCGCGGATCGTCCCGTCCCACGAAGGATCGAAGCGACGGATCGCCTCCACGAGGATGAACGAAGCCGCGGCCGTCAGGCCGTAGAGGACCGCGAACACGAGCACGCTCGCCGAGCGGACGCCCATCGGGACGCCCACGAGCGCGTAGCCGACCTGCGCGATGCCCGAGTAGGCCAGCATACGGGCCAGCGAGTTCTGCCGCAGCGCGGCCAGGTTGCCGAACACGATCGAGCAGATGGCGAGGATCGCTACCACGCGGATGAGGCGCTCCCCCGCCGCCGCGGTGACGGCGAGAGACAGCCACACCGTCGCGGCGATCGGGCCGACCTTGCCGGCGGACGCCATGATGGCGGCTGCTGCGGGCGGCGCGGTCTCGTAGGCGTCGGGCATCCAGCTGTGCAACGGGAACGCGCCGAGCTTGAACGCCAGCGCGGAGAGCACGAGTACGAACCCGACCGCCATCGGGCCGTCAAGCCCGGTCGCAGCCAGCTTGGCGATCGCGTCGTAACGCATCGAGCCGCCGGTGCGCCCGAGCAGCACGGCGGTGCCGATAACGAACACGACCGTCGCTACCGATCCCTGGACGAACCACTTCATCGCGGCCTCGCGCGCCCGGTCGGTGCCGCCGAGCGCCACCAGTCCGTAGCCGCACAGGGCGAGCATCTCGACGCTCAGGAACAGCATGCCGACATCGGCCGACGCAGCGACCAGCGCCGAGGCCGACGCGGTAAGCGCCCCGAGGGCGACGATGCGCGAGCCGGTGCGGTCGGAGACGAGCGAACCGGAGCAGCCGAGCAGCGCGACGGCGCCGAGCAGCAGGCACACGGCGGGCGCGATCGAGAACGTTCCGCCGCTGCGCAGGACCTGGCCGGCGAGCCCGGTGGCCATCGCCGTCCAACCGGCCGCGAGCGCACCGAGTGTCAGCAGCGTCACCGCTGCGACAAGCGCCGACAGGCGGCTCTCCCACGCGTCGAAGGCCATCGCGAGGACGGCGCCTGCCACTCCGAACATCGCTGGAGCGAAGGGAAGGAACTGCTCCACTGCTATCCCCTCCCGACGAGAGCGGACAGCGCACGCGCAACGGGATCCATGACGCCGCTCACAACGGACGGCCACACGCCCATGACCACGATCAGCAGCGCGAGCGGCACGGCCGCGGCGAGCTCGATGAGGTCGAGGTCACGCAGGCCCGCCCACTCCGGCTTCTCCGGGCCCTGGGCGACCTCCCGGATCGCGCGCAGGCTGTAGGCGCCCGCCAGGACGACGCCGAGAGCGACAGCCACCATCCACCAGCCCCACGAAGCGAATCCCTCGAGGAACGTCACCAGCTCGCCGGGGAAGCCGGCCAGGCCCGGGAGGCCGAGGCTGGCCAGCGAGGCGAAGACGAAGATCGTCGCCCATACCGGCAGCGTGGCAAGCAGCCCGCCCAGGCGCGCGAGCGAGCGCGTGTGCGTGCGCTCGTAGAGCTGTCCGACGAGCAGGAACAGCAGCGCGCTGGTCAGCCCGTGCGCGACCATCACGAGCATCGCGGCGGCCAGCGCCAGCGGCGAACCCGTGGCGATCGCCAGCACGACGAAGCCCATGTGCGCGATCGACGAGTAGGCGACGAGCCGCTTCAGATCGGTCTGCGCCAGAGCGACGACCGCGCCGTAGACGATGCCGATGATGCCGAGCGTGGCGAATACCGGAGCCGCGGCGTGCGCGGCCTCGGGCGCCAGCGGCAGTGCGAACCGCAGCAGCCCGTAGCCGCCCATCTTCAGCAGCACGCCGGCGAGCATGATCGATCCGGCCGTGGGCGCCTCGACGTGCGCTTCGGGCAGCCACGTGTGGAACGGGACGATCGGTACCTTCACCGCGAACCCCGCGACCAGCAACCAGAACACCAGCGTGCGCAGCGTCGGGTCGAGGATGCCGGAGCTCAGCGCGGAGATGCGCAGCTCGCCGGTGGTGAAGCCCACGAGCAGCAGCCCGATCAGCATCAGCGCGCTGCCGGCGAAGGTGTAGATGAAGAACTTCATCGCCGCGTGGCGGCGGCCCTCATGGCCCCATCCGCCGATCAGGAAGAACATCGGGATGAGCACGGCCTCCCAGGCGGCGTAGAAGAGCACCAGGTGGTCGGCCAGGAACACGAGCGTCACGGCCGCCTGCAGCCCCAGCAGCAGCGCGAAGTGCGCGCCGGGCCGGAGCTCGACTCTCCACGAGGCCAGCACCGCGATCACGCCGAGCAGAGACGTCAGCACGATCAGCGGCAGCGCCAGGCCGTCGACGCGCAGCAGCCAGAAGCTCGTGGAGGCCGCCGAGGTGAGACCGCCGGTCATCGTGGCCGGCGTGTGGGTCGCCACGGTCACTGCGAGCACGCAGGTGAAGGCGAGTTGGATCAGCGCGACGACGAGCGCCGCGACCCGAACGGTTGCGGGGCGGAAGCGTCCGGTCACCCAGACGAGCGCAGCCCCGCCGAGCGGGATGAGTGCAAGGAGGGTGAGGGTCATCTCGTCACCTCACCAGCCAGACCGCGGCGGCGGCGAGCACCACAACGCCCGTTGCCATCAGAGCCGCGTACCACTGGCCGTCACCCGACTGGATCTCGGCAAGGAGTCCTCCTACGCGCGACGCCATGGTGGCGACGCCCTCGGCGAGACCGTCGATGGCGAGGCGATCGCCCATCGCATCGGCCATGCGGGCGAGCGCCGTGGCGGGACGCACCACGAAGCGGTCCGCGAAGGCGTCGACGCCCCAGCCCGAATACGCTGCACGGGTCAGGGCGGCGAAGCGCGGGTCGGCGGACGCCTCGGGACGCGCACTGCGCCAGCCGAGGAACGCCCCGACGAGCGCGAGGCTCACGGCTGTGGCCGCGATCGGAACGGACAGCGGCTCGGCCTCGTGACCGAGGAGCGCGGCCAGCGGTGCGCCGGCAAAGCCGAGCCCGAGCGCCCCGACGGCCAGCAGCGCGAGCGGAGCGATCATCGTCCACGGCGACTCGTGGGCCGGCTTGGCGCCGCGGGGCTCACCGAAGAAGGCCAGACGGGTCGCACGCGCCGCGTACGCCGCCGTCAGGGCGCTGGCGGCGAAGAGCGCCACTCCCGCCCACGGAGCCGCGTGCAGCACCGAGGCGACGACCTCGTCCTTGGAGAAGAAGCCGGCCGCGGGCGGGATCCCCGCGAGCGAGACGACGCCGGCGATCCAACAGGCCGCGGTGAGTGGCATCTTCTTGGCCAGCCCGCCCATCTCGGCGAGGTCCTGCGTGCCGCTGCCATGGATCACGGAGCCGGCCGACAGGAAGAGCAGCGCCTTGAAGGCCGCGTGGGTCACCAAGTGGAAGATCGCGACCGGCCAGGCGCCCACGCCCAGAGCCGCGAACATGAACCCGAGCTGACTGATGGTCGACCATGCCAGCACCTTCTTGATATCGCGCTGCGCGAGCGCCACGGTCGCGGCGCCGAGCGCGGTGATGGTCCCGAGCGTCAGCGCCAGGCCGCGCGCGGCAGGAGCCACCTCGAACAACGGCCACACCCGCGCGATCAGGAACACGCCCGCGGCGACCATCGTCGCTGCGTGGATCAGTGCTGAGACCGGGGTCGGACCCTCCATGGCGTCCGGGAGCCAGATGTGGAGCGGGAACTGGGCCGACTTCCCCACCGCTCCGAGCAGTACGCAGATAGCGGCTGCCGTCGCCACGCCGGGCGCGAGCGTCGCGGCCTTGCCGAGCACGGCGCTCAGCTCGAGCGTGCCGGTTGCGTTCCACAGCACGGCCATGCCGAGCAGCATCGCGGCGTCGCCGATGCGCGTGACCATGAACGCCTTGCGCGCCGCCTCGGCGGCCGACGGCTTCGCGTACCAGAACCCGATGAGCAGGAACGAGCACGCCCCCACCAGCTCCCAGCCGACGAACAGGCTGACCAGGTCGGCGGCGAGCACGAGCGCCGCCATCGCCGCGGTGAACAGCGACAGCAACGCATAGTAGCGGACGTAGCCCTTCTCGCCGTGCATGTAGCCGATCGAGAAGACCATCACGCAGGAGGCGACAACGCCCACGACCAGCAGCATGACCACCGTCAGGGCGTTCGCGTCGTATCCGAGACGGAGCACGGTCTGTCCCACGCGGATCCAGGTGAAGGTGCCCGCAGTGCCGCCACCGATCGAGGCGATGCCGACGGCGAGCCCGGTGAGCGGGCCCAGCAGCGCGATCCACGCGGCGGCGTTGCCCCAGAAGCGGACGCCGGCAGCCAGTACGACCGCCAGCGCCAGAGGCACCAGGACCGCCAGGTAGGGCATCTCGTGAAGGACGCTCATCCGCGCACCTCCGTGATGTCCTCGGAGCGCGTGCGGCCCCGGCGGATCAGCGATACCAACAGGGCGATACCGACGGCGGCTTCCGCGGCGCCGACGGCCAGGACGAGCAGCGCGTAACCCTGACCGGCGGCGGCCGTGGCCACGCCGGGCGCGGCGTAAGCGACCAGCAGCAGCGAGGCCCCGCCGAGCATGACCTCGATGGATGCGAGGACGGCGACGAGGTCGCGGCGCGTCAGGACACCGTAGAGCCCGGCGGCCACGAGCGCGCATGAGAGCACGAGGGTGTTCACTTCTCCTCGCCTCCCCCGACGATGGCGAGCGCGGCGACGAGCCCCACGAGGAGCACGACGCCGGCGATCTCGAACTGCGGCAGCAAGGTCCCCAACAGAGCGTCGGCGGTCCTCTCGACCGTCGCGCCCGCCACCGGCGACGTTCCCGGCAGCATGCCGCCCAGGGCAAGGACGAGGACCGCGCCCAGACCGACGCTCACGGTCGCGGCGCCGATGTCGAAACGCCGGACGATGGCGCGCGACTCCGAGTCGCGGCCCATCGCGGTGATGGCGAGCAGGAACAGCACGAGCACGCCGCCGACGTAGACGAAGACCTCGGCCACGCCCAACAGCCCGAAGCCGTACCAGGCGTACATGCCTGCGATGCCGACCAGGAACACGCCGAGGCCGAGCATCAGGCGCATCATCTCGCGCACCAGCAGGACGGCGACTGCGCCGGCGACGGTCAGCGCGGCGAGCCCCCACCACAGCAGCGTGACGCTCACGCTCACGGGCGACCACCGCCCTTCGACGGGTCGATCGGGCACGGCGGCGACATGATGCCGTCGCGGCCGGTGGCGCGGCTCGGGAGCGGATCGCGGAGCATCTCGCCCTTGTCGAAGATCGCGAGCTCGCGATGGTAGAAGCTCAGTTCGTACTGGCCGGTGTGCGTCAGCGCCATCGTCGGGCACTGCTCGGCGCACAGCCCGCAGAAGCAACACTTGGTGAGGTCGAGGTCGTAGCGCGTTACGCAGCGCGCCCCCGGCGTGTCGACACGCTCGACGGTGATGGCAAGGTCGGGGCAGGTGCGCGCGCAGAACGTGCAGCCGACGCACACCTCAGAGCAACAGCGCAGGCAGCGGGCGGCCTCGTGCTGCGACGCGCCGTTCTCCAGGCCCGACTCGATGGGGCGGAAGTCGGTGACGCGCTGGATCGGATCGGCCATCGACATGGTCGCGCGCAAGCGCTCGCTCTCCACACCGTCGAGTTGCGCGGCCTCGTGCTTGGGGAACACCGGGACGGGCCGCGGCGTGCGGTCCGCCGCAATGTCGACGCCCCGCAGGTAGCGATGGATGGACTGCGCGGCCTCGTGGCCGGTCGCGATCGACGCGATCGCTGAACCGGGGCCGGTCACGACCTCGCCGCAGGCGAACACCCCCGCGCCCGTCGTGGTGAACAGAGTCCCGTCGGCCTTGAGGTTGCCGCGCTCGTTGAGCGTCACGTCGGAGTCCTTGACGACGTCCTCGAGCACGGCGGCCTGGCCGATGGCGAACACGACGACGTCCGCCTCGAGCACATGGGTGTTCTCGCCCATCTTCGGCGAGAAGCGGCCTGTCTCGTCGAACACCGAGAGGCACTCCCGGACGCGCAGGCCGGTGACGTGGCCGTCGGCGACCATGACCTCCTCCGGACCCACGGAGCAGGTGGCGATGACGCCCTCGTCGAGCGCCTCCGCGATCTCCCACGGATGTGCCGGGACCTCTTCCATCGACTCGAGGGAGGCCATGTGCACCTCGGTCGCGCCGACGCGCAGTGCGCACCGGGCGACGTCGACGGCGACGTTGCCGCCGCCGATCACGAGCACGCGCTTGCCGCGCACGCCCGCCTCGCCCTCCCAGTTCGCCTTGCGCAGGAACTCCAGCGCACCGCGCACGCCCTCGGCGTCGGCGCCGGGGATCGGGAGGATCCGGCTGACCTGCAGGCCGGCGGCGATCAGGACCGCTCCGTAGTCGCGGCGCAGCTCGGCCAGCGTGATGTCCTTGCCGACCTCGACGTTGCAGCGAAGGTCGAGTCCCATGGTCACGATGTCGTCGATCTCGGAGTGCAGCACCTCGCGCGGCAGGCGGTACGCGGGGACTCCCGAGTACAGCGCGCCGCCCGGCTTGTCGTACTTCTCGAACGCGGTGACCTTGTAGCCCAGCCGCATCAGATCGAGCGCGGCAGAGAGGCCCGACGGCCCGGAGCCGATGATCGCCACGGGCGCGCCCTGGCTGACCGGCAGCGGCTTCACGCGTTCGGCGCGCAGCGGCGCGTAGGACTCCTGCGCGAACCGGTGCAGCGGGCGGATGGCGATGGGCTGGTCGTATCGCGCTCGGGTGCACGCGCCCTCGCACGGGTGGTGGCAGATGCGGCCCAGGACGCCCGGCAGTGTGTTGCGCTCCCGCACGAGTTCGTAGGCCTCGGCCACGCGTCCGTCGGCGATCAGGTAGTTCTGCCCGCGGGCGTCGACGTTGGCCGGGCAGGTGCCCATGCAGGGGGCGAGCCGCTCGGCCGCCAGCAGCGTCGCGATGAGCTCGTTGTGGTGCGGGGGCGGCGCGGAGACCAAAGCCACGTCGTCGCGTCCGAGCACGCCGCGCAGGCGCAGGGCGCCCCGCCAGCGGGGGTTCATCGTCAGCTTCACGAACGGGTAGCGCAGTGTCTTGGGCGTCTCCATCGAGCGCCGCGCGGTGATGCCCAGGCCGGTCACCATCGAGCGCCAGCCCGACACGAACGCGTCGAGGCCGGTCTTGGGCGGCACGCTGGCGCTGATCAGCCCGGCGTCGGGATCGGGGCGCTTCACCTCAGCCACAGGACCGCCACCGCCCCCGCCACGAGGAGCTGCACCAGGGCTATCGGGGTGAGGACCTTCCACGCGAGCTTCATGAGCTGGTCCTGACGGAAACGCGGGAAGGTCCACTTGATCCAGACGACGGCCGTGACGATGCCGATCGCCTTCACCAGCAGGACCAGGGCGCCGAGGACGCCGGGAAGGCCGTTGGTGCCGCCGAGGAAGACCGCGGCGCCGAACAGGCCCGTAGCAAGCATGCCCCCGTACTCCGACATCATGAAGATGGCCCACCGGATCCCGGTGTAGTCGGCGAAGTAGCCGGCCACCAGTTCGGACTCCGCGTCGGGCAGGTCGAACGGCCCGCGGTTCATCTCGGCGATCGAGGCGATCAGGAAGATGACGAAAGCCACGGCGAACAGCGGCAACCACCACCAGCGCCAGGCGCCCATCACCACGGCCGGACGCATCGAACCCGCGACCACGACCAGCGCCATCACGGAGAGCGTCCGCGGGATCTCGTAGCTGATCATCTGGGCCGCGCCACGCAGGCCGCCCAGCATCCCGAAGGTGTTGCCGGACGACCAGCCGCCGAGCAGGACGCCGATGACCGACGCCGAGGGGACGGCAAGGAACAGCAGGATGCCGACGCTCGAGTCGAGCGGCGCCCACCCGGTCACGACCGGGATGAGCAGCAGCGAGAGGGCGATCGGCGTGAACACCAGCAGCGGCGCCATCCTGAAGATGCGGGGGTCGGCGGCGTTCGGGGTGACATCCTCCTTGAGCACCAGCTTCACCGTGTCGGCGAGCGTCTGGAGGATGCCCGCGGGGCCTGCCTGCTGCGGGCCGAATCGCATCTGCATGCGGCCCGCGACCTTGCGCTCCCACCACACGCCGAACAGCGCGGCCAGCGCGATGGCCGTGCCCGCGATCAGGCCGAACAGCGCGCCCGAAAGAAGCCAGGTCACCTGTCCACCTCGCCGAACACGGGGTCGAGCGACCCGAGGATGACGACGAGGTCGCTGACGGTGTGGCCGGGAGCGAGCTTGCCCAAGAGCTGCAGGTTGCAGAAGGCCGGCGAGCGCACCTTCATGCGATAGGGCCTCGGCGAGCCGTCGGAGACGAGGTAGACGCCCAGCGACCCGCGCGCCGACTCGATGTGGTCGTAGGCGTCGCCCGCGCGCGGGCGCAGGAGACGCGGCAGCCCGGCGGTCATCACGGGACCGGGCTCGATCTGGTCGAGCGCCTGCTCGATGATGTGGCACGACTCGATCGCCTCGAGCAACTTGACGCGGCTGCGGTCGAAGCAGTCGCCGTTCTCCCCAACCGGGATCCGGAAGTCGAGCCGGGGGTAGACGGAGTACGGGTCGTTCTTGCGGATGTCGAACAGCACGCCGCTGCCGCGCGCCGTGGGGCCACTCGCGCCCCAGGCGATGGCGTCGGCCTCGCTCAGGACGCCGATGCCCTTCATGCGCTCACCGGCGATGAAGTTGCCGAAGAACAGCGCGTCCAGCTCGAGCAGCCGCTCGGGCGCCCACTTCACGACCTCGCGGCACTTCTCGATCCACCCGTCGGGCAGGTCCATCGAGACACCGCCCGGCCGCACGTAGTTGTAGGTCAGCCGCGACCCACACAGCTCGTCGAAGAGGTCGACGATGCGTTCGCGCACCTCGAACGCCCAGATGAACGCCGTGGCCGCGCCGGTGTCGGCGCCGGAAGAGCCCACGCCCATCATGTGGCTGGCGATGCGCTGCAGTTCGCACACGATCACCCGGATGTACTCGGCGCGCTCGGGCACGCGGATCTCGGCCAGACGTTCGACGGCTCGGCAGTACGCCCAGTTGGCGTACATCGAGCCGACGTAGTCCAGACGGTCGGTGAGCGGGACGACCTGCAGGTAGGTGCGGTTCTCGGCCATCTTCTCGATGCCGCGGTGGAGGTAGCCGATGACCGGCTCGGCCTTCACGATGACCTCGCCGTCGAGGTGCGTGATGATGCGGCACACCCCGTGCGTGGAGGGGTGCGACGGTCCGATGTTAACGACGAGCTCGTCGACGCGGCGTCCGTCCTCGGCGATCACGGGACGCGTGCTCTCGACCTCTACAGCCATCGTCGCACCTCCTCTCAGATGTAGTCGGGCCGCGGGATCACGGAATCGTCGTGGTAGTCCTTGCGCAACGGATGGCCGACCCAGTCGTCCGGCAGCAGGATCCGCCGCATGTCGGGATGGCCGGTGAACTCGATGCCGAACAGGTCGTAGACCTCGCGCTCATGCCAGTCGGCCGCGGGCCACAGGTCGGTGAAGGAGTCGCTGACCGCGTCGTCGCGCGGGATCTCCGCCTTCAGGAACAGCCCGGCCCCGAACTCCGCGGACTGAAGACGGCAGACGAGTTCGAAGTACTCGCCGCGATCGACCGCGGTCACGAAGCCGAAGCGCTCGAAGCCCAGCGCCTTGAGGTTGACTGCGGCGCCATGCAGGGCTTCGCGCGGAACGAGCAGCACGCCATCCGCGTACTCGATGGAGAACAGCGGGCACAGGTCCGGGTAGACGGAGCACAGCTTGCGGCGGAGGTACTCCAGGCCGCTCTCGCCCTCGACCCGGGTCACAGCTTCTCACCGGCCCCGCTGCGGGGCGCCAGCGGGGTGTCTCCGACAGGACGCACCGCGTCGGTCGTGCCGGCGCGGTCGGTCTCCAGGCCCGGGAGCGCGAGGTCGCGATCGTAGGAGCGCCCCTCGGCCATCGAGCGCGTGCGGATCTGCGCGCGAAGCTGCAAGACGCCGTCCTCGAGAGACTCGGGCCGTGGCGGGCAGCCGGCGATGTAGACGTCCACCGGCATGAACTGGTCGACGCCCCGGACCACGGAGTAGGTGTCGTAGTAGAAGATCCCGCCGCTGACGGCGCAGTTGCCCATGGCGATCACGTACTTGGGCTCGGCCATCTGGTCGTAGAGCCTGCGCACCGCAGGCTGCATCTTCTTGGTGATGGTGCCCGCGACGATCATCACGTCGACGTGCCGGGGGTCGGGGCGCGGGAACGTCCCCAGACGGTCGAAGTCGAACTTGGAGAAGGAGGCTGCGATCAGTTCCATCGCGCAGCAGGCGGTGCCCATCGGCATCGCCCACAGCGACTGCCCGCGCGACCAGTCGGCCAGCGCGTCCATGCTCGTGAGGATGATCCCGCCGCCCGGCATGCTCTCCAGGGCGGAGGTGAGCGAATCTACGAGCGCCACTGCAGCGCCCCCGTCTTCCAGGCGTAGAGCAGTCCGAACGCCAGCAGCGAGGCGAAGCCGAGCAGCGCCATCCCGCCCGCGAGGTCGCCGCGGATCCGGGTCGCCACCGAGAACAGCAGCACCGACTCCACGTCGAAGATCACGAACAGCACCGCGATCGAAGCGAAACGCAACGGGAAGCGCACGTGCGGGGTGCCGGCCTGCGGCATGCCGCACTCGTAGGGCTCGGACTTGGAGGCGTTGGGCTTGCGGGGAGACAGCAATGCGTTGGCGCCGAACACGAGGCCCACAAAGGCGACCGCCGCTACCGCGGCGCCCAATAAGAACAGAAACGCCTGCGTGGACTCCGCCGGCATACTCGCTCCGTCCGTTTGTGGGGGCATCGACCCATCGCGTACGTGCCCTGATGCGACGGCAGGCAGACAGACGAACCTCGGATCCCATCCACGCCGCGCTTCGATTCTAAGACAGCGGCCGATACTTTGTAAACGGTTGTTACAAAGTCTGGAAGGCGCGCCGCGCCGATCGCCCGGCTAGGCGCCGTGCTTCCGGCGCGGGGTCTTCTCGGCCTTGGGATCGGGTTCGGACTCGAGTCGCTCGAGGGTCTCCGTCAGAGCCAGCCACTCCCCCTCCATCGCCTGCCGATGCGACTTGAGCGCGCCGTACTCGGCCATGGTCTTGTCGAACGTACGCTTGTCGCTGTAGATGTCGGGCTCGGCGAGGGCGACCACCAGCTCGGCGTCGCGCTTCTCAGCCGCCGCCATCTCCGCCTCGAGCTCCGTGAGGCGGGTGCGCTCCGACTTGCCGGAGCGGTACGCCTTGTTGCGCGCCTCGGCCTCGGCGCGCTTCTGCTCTTTGGTCTTCGGCCCGCTGGAGCGCGGCGCTGCGGCCGGCTCGGCGGTGGTTGGGGCGCCTGCCGCGACCGACTTGGCCAGATGCTTCGTATCCTGCTGGCCCGACCCCACACCGCCGGTCTGCTCGCGTTTCCACAGGAAGTAGTCGTAGTCACCGTCGTAGACCGTGACCTGACCGTTCTCCACGTGGATGATCTTCGTCGCGACCGCGCGGATGAGGTGGCGGTCGTGAGTGATCAGCGCCATCGTACCCTCGTAGGCCACGAGCGCCTGCTCGAGGATGTCGCGGGCGCGGATGTCCAGGTGGTTGGTCGGCTCGTCGAGGCAAAGGAACGGCGCAGGGGTCACGAGCATCTTGGCGAGTGCGAGCCGCGCCCGCTCCCCTCCCGACAGGACCGAGACCTTCTTGTCGACGTCGCTGCCGTTGAACAGGAACGCGCCGAGCAGCCCGCGGACCTGACCCTGGCCCCAGCCCGGAGCGACGCGGTCGAGCTCCTTGTAGACGGTGTTGCGCGGCTCGAGCGCCTCGAGCTGGTGCTGCGCGAAGTAGGCCGTGGTGACGTGGAGTCCGAGCGTGCGCGTCCCGGTGTCGGGCTCGAGTGCGCCGGCGAGCACCTTGAGCAGCGTGGACTTGCCGGCGCCGTTGGGGCCGACCAGCGCCACCTTGTCACCGCGGAACAGCGACACGGTGAGGTCGCTGTACACCTGCAGGGGCCCGTAGGACTTGCTCACGTGCTCGAGGGCGATGACCGTCTCCGAGGTGCGCGGGGGCTGCGGGAAGCGGAAGTGCACGGCCTTGCGCTCCTCCGGGACCTCGATGCGTTCGATCTTCTCGACGGCCTTCACGCGGCTCTGGACGGCCTTGGCCTTCGAGCTCTTGTAGCGGAAGCGCTCGATGAACTTCTCCTGCGCGGCGATCTGCCGGTCCTGGTTGGCCTTGGCCGCCAGCAGCCGCTCGAGCCCGATCGCCTTCTGCTCGACGTAGTTCTCGTACGTGCCGTGATAGAGCGTCAGCGTGCGCAGGTCGATCTCGGCGACACGGTCGACCAGCCCGTCCATGAACGCGCGGTCGTGGCTGACGAGCACGATCGCTCCGTCGTAGCCCCGCAGGAAGCCCTCCAGCCAGGTGACCGACTCCAGGTCGAGGTGGTTCGTCGGTTCGTCGAGCAGGAGGATGTCGGGAGACTGAAGCAGGATCTTGGCGAGCGCGATGCGCATCAGCCAGCCGCCCGAGAACTCCTCGGTGCGCTTCTGCATGTCGGCCTCGCGGAAGCCCAGGCCGGTCATCACCGCGCGCGCGTCGGCCTCGATCGTGTAGCCGCCCAGGTGCTCGAAGCGCTCGGTGATGCGCGCGTACTCGCTGAGCATGCGCTCGCGCTCGTCCTCTTCCTCCTCATCGGCGATGTCGGCCTCGAGCACGGAGATGCGATGTTCGAGCGAGGTCACCTCCGAGGCGACGCTAAGGACCTCCTCAAGGGCCGAGCGGCCGGCCATCTCGATGGCTTCCTGCTTGAGGTAGCCGACGACCTCTCCCTTGCCCACGGTGACGCCACCGGCGTCGGCGTCCTGCTCCCCCGAGATGATCTCGAGCAGGGTCGTCTTGCCGGCGCCGTTGGGCCCGACCAACGCGACACGCGCGCGGCCGGCGACGTGGAGCGACACGTCCTGGAACAGGACGCGCTCGCCGAAGGTCTTCGTGACGCCTGAGATGGTGAGTGACATGGGAGCGATTCTACCAGTCTGGTCGTGTCGGTCCGGTCCGCGCACAAGAAGAGCGGCCCTCTCGGGCCGCTCTTGGCGAAGCTCGATCTCAAGTCGCTCGGTTGTTACGCCTTGCGGACGTTGCTCGCCTGCTTCTTGCCGTTCTGGCCCTCTGTGATGTCGAAAACGACAGGCTGGCCCTCGTCGAGGGTCTTGAAGCCATCGCCCTGGATCTCAGAGAAGTGAACGAAGACGTCGTCGCCACCCTCGTGGGAGATGAAGCCGTAGCCCTTGTCCGGGTTGAACCACTTAACGGTACCCTCAGCCATTCCTAACCTACCTTCCGCCCCTCAGGGCAAAACAAAGCGACCAGACTGACCGCAACGAAAGCGATTCGTCCGGTCGCAAACTTACGGCCCGCGATTCGGTCCGCGCCGAAAGTCTACTACACGCAAACGCACTTGTCTGCAAGCGCGAATCGTGCGGCGGTCCGGTGCGGTTTCGACGAGCGGTCGGGCGGCGTGCACGCCCGGTCTCAGTGGCGCCCCAGGAGGGCCAGTAGGCTTTCACCCTGATCATGGCTGTCGACCCGCAGGCGCCAGCGATCGGAGCCGTTGCGGTGGTCGAACGGCGCCCTGATCGAGAGCGTCCTCCCCGAGAGCTTCGCCATCGAGACGTCGCTGACCGGTAGTTTGGAGGTGCGTTCGGAGGCCCGCATGCGAGTCGCGTGAGCGTAGCGCTTCAGCAACACACCGGACCCCCACAGCAGTACGATCCAGCCCGCGAAGACCGCTGACGCGCGCAGCAGGAGATCGGGGCTCAGCGAACCGGAGAAGGCGGCGGACGCAACCACGGAGGCTAGGACGACGACACCTCCGAGGAATACGACCAGGCGCACGACCAGCGACAGCCACGACCATGCGCGCCAGTTGCGCAGCGGGCGCCCGGTGAAGGTCACCGCACCGTCGCTGAACCCCATGGTCACGTCTTCGTACATCATCCGGGGTGAGACGACCGTCGCGTGGAACGCGTGTGAGGTCCAATGGGCCATCTGGAACTCCTCTCACCGTTGGAGGGCGCGTCTTGGGCGGCGCACAGCGCACGCGAATCATTCCGCGCCTTGGCGTGGGCTATCGGCCGATGTGGCGCGAGCCCCACCCCACAGGCGACGAACGGGAGTCAGGCACGCCGAACGGCGGCCGCACGGGCTTTCGATCGTCCTAGAGGCCGATCTCGCGCCGTTCGTAGAGGGCGACGCACGCCGCAACGACCTCGGCGTCGTACGCCTCGGGATGCGCGACGATCTCGTCCATGGCCTTGTCCAGGCCGAGGGCCGCTCGGTACGGGCGGTGCGAGGCCATCGCCTCGATCACGTCCGCGACGGCGAGGATGCGAGCAGGGAGCAGTATCTCGTCGCCCGGGAGCCGGCGCGGGTACCCGGTGCCGTCCATGCGCTCGTGGTGCTGGTAGACGATCTCCGCGATCGGCCACGGGAAGTCGATGTGGCTGAGGATCTCGAATCCCTGCTCGGGATGCTCGCGGATCAGCGCAAACTCGGCGTCCGAGAGCTGGCCCGGCTTGGTGAGGATCTCAGCGGGCACACGCAGCTTCCCGATGTCGTGGAGCAGCCCGGCCATGCTGATCTCGTTGAGCGCGTCCTCGTCCAGGCCCATCTCCGTGGCGATGCGCTTGGCCAGCGATGAGACGCGGAGCTCGTGCCCCTGCGTGTAGGGGTCGCGGGCCTCGACGACGCTGCCCATCGCCTCGGCGACGTCGTAGACCATCTTCTCGAGGCGCCTCGCGCTCTCGGCCAGGTCCCGGTCCGCGGTCACCCGCTCGCTGACGTCCTCGAATACGGCGATGTACTCTCCACGGGCCGGACTGGTCACGGAGATCGACAGCGTCCGGTTGAGAGGCATGATCAGCGACTCGAAGACCGCGGGGGTTCCCGTATTCGCGACCTGACCGTAGACCTTGAGCAGCCCCGGATTCGTCTCCTCCAGGTCCGGCAGAAGCTCCCATGCATGGCGCCCGACGACGTCGGTCAGCCCCGTCAGGGTTCCGAACGCGCGATTGACCTGCAGCCAGACCCAGTCGACCGGGTCCCCCTGCTCGTCGTAGATCATCCGACCGTACTCGACGCCCTCGCGCATCGCGTCGAACAGCTCCCTGAACTGTGACGCTGCGATCTCCGCGTGCTCCGCGTTCTCGCGGTTCTCAGCGATCACTCCCGCAAGCGCGAGGCATGCGACGCCTCCAACCACGAAGAACGCCTGCGCCTGGAACACACGCGTGACGACGTCCGAGGCGACGAGCGCGACCGATGGCGAGCCGCGCACCATGCCGGAGATCGCGCCCGCAGCGATCCCGAGCAGCCCGGCAGCGGCCCCCGCCGGCCCGCCGATGATCCCCACGGCCACCAACCCGGGGGTCGTAAGGAACTTCCACGAGGTGCCACCACCGAGCGGGCTGAAGACCACGTGCGCAAGGACGCCAAACGGGATGGCGACGGCCACCGCACGCGCGAGGGGCAGCAGATAGCGGGCGGGATGAGGGTCGGAGTCGTCACGATAGGAGTCCCACAGCCCGATGCCCGACAGGATGATCGACGCCACCACCACGACGCCCAGGGCGTCGCCGATCCACCAACTGACCCACGTGGCCCCCCACGCCGCGCCCGCGACCCCGAGCCGGACGACCGACGCGCCGACGGTCGCCCCGACCATGGGGGCGAACACCGCTCCTACGATCGTGAATACGAGGACCTGGCGCAGCGTGTTCATCTTCGGGCGCGAGCCAATGAGCCGACCGACCAGCACGGCCCCGATCATCGCCTCCGCCGCGTTGGCCGTTGAGAATCCGAGGGTCATCAGCAGCGCACGGCCGTGCAGCAGGTCCGAAGCCAGGTTGCCCGCAATGCCGGCGAGGACCAGCAGCGGCCAATCCCGTCGGTCTGAGATCAGCAGGACCGCGAAGAAGAGCCCGGCGGGCGGCCAGAACGTGGAGAAGGCGCTCTGCACCGAGAAGAGGTTGCCCACCTCGGCCGCGCCGACGTACGCCCCCGCCAGAAGCAGGGCCTTGACCCACAACGGTATCGTCCGGCGATCGGCGGTCATCGGGGCCGGCAAGGCTCTCCCCCTCGGTGTTGCAACCAGCCTACGCCACTTGTGCCGGCGGGGTGAACACCTCCTGCCCCGGCTCGCGCCGTGACATGCTTCGGCGCCACGGGCACAACGCCGTGTAGAGTCTCAGGAAGCACCAGCAGCGCACCCAGAACCGGAAGAGGAGGGCTTGTGAGAGTCGCAGTGGTCCACGGGTACTTCCTCCACGATTCGGGCAGCGGCATCTACGTGCGCGAACTCTCCCGCGCGCTCGTCCGGCTCGGCCACGAAGTCACGTTAGTGTGCCAGGATCGCCAGCCGGAGCGCTGCGACTTCATCGACGCCGCGTACGCGCTCGACCCGGGCAACACGTCGCTGACCCTCGAATCCCGCAGTGAGCCCGGCATGGCCGGCACGTGCCGTCTCGTCAGGCCGCACCTCGAGGGCGAGCTCCTCGTGTACGTCGAGGGCCTCTTCCCGCCTTTCTCGCGGGAGAACGTCCACGGGTTCCAGAACGCGGACCCGGACACGCGCGAGCGCTACATCTCGCGCAACGTGACCGCCCTGCGCACCGTCTTCGAACAGTGGCCACCGGACCTCGTGCTCGCACAGCACCTGATCATGCAGCCTTACGTCGTCTCCCAGGCTCTGGCGGGGCGCGCGCCGTACGTGGTGACGGAGCATGGTTCCGCCCTGAACTTCAGTGTCCGAGTCAACGACGATCTTGTACCCTATGCGGTCGAGGGCCTGAAAGGCGCCACGCGCGTCGCGACGGTCTCGCAGGGCGCATGCGACGACCTGATCGCGTGGGCCGAGGGACACGGCGAGCCCATCGCCGGGAAGACCGTTGTCATGTCCCCCGGCATCGATGCGGAGCTGTTCGCCCCGGCCGGCGACCGCGAGTCCGCACTCGCATCTCTCCGAGCCCGAGTGACGCTGCCCGACGGCCTTGCGCTTTCCGCCGAGGACGACATCCTCGTCTACGCGGGATCGGTACGCCCGACGAAGGGCATCCAGCACCTGGTCGGGGCGATGCCGCTGATCTCCGCGCTCCGCGCACGGCCGGTCCGGCTGCTCATCGCAGGAGGAGGGCCCGCGCGCCAACCACTCGAGCGGTTGGCGGCGCTCATCGACGCGGGCGACACCGCAGAAGCGACGGCTCTCGTCGACGCCGAGCCGCTGCTGCGGTCCCCTGCCGGGTTCGGCGATGTCGTCGGTGAGAACCCTCCGCTTCCCGAACCGGGGTCCATCGC
Organism: Coriobacteriia bacterium; assembly: GCA_036508075.1. GTDB lineage: Bacteria > Actinomycetota > Coriobacteriia > Anaerosomatales > PALSA-660 > PALSA-660. Next base: position 594 of record DATCIA010000021.1, on the reverse strand, counting down.
CTTCCTGGGCCACCTGGAACACGAGCAGCTGGCCGCGGTGTTCGCTGCGGCCGACGTCTGCGTGGTCCCGTCGGTCTTCCCTGAGGCGGCAGCGCTCGTCAACATCGAGGGGCTCGCCGCGGGTGCGCTGCCGCTGGCGTCGTATCACAGCGGAATGGTCGCCATGGACGACTTCCTGGCGGAGTCGCTGAACGACCCGTCGTTCGTCGGGTTGGTCGAGGGGACGGACTTCACGGTGCGCCTTGCCGGACTGGTCGCGCACCTGTTGGAAGCCTATGCGACCAAGGACCCGGAGTTCCGTCGGAAGATCCACGGACTCGCCGTGAGTCGCTATCCCACGTGGGACCGGACGGCTCAGGAGTACACGGAAGTCACGCGATGACCCCGAACCGAACCGTGCGCGCGCAGGCGCGAGCCTCACGTGAGAACGAGCGCAACTAGGGCAGGATGTCCATCCCCGCGACCTTCCAGCCGCTGCCGATCAGCTCCATCGTGACGCGTATCCGCCGTCGCGGGACCTTCACCGCGATGTCGGCGTTGGCCGCCTCGTAGGTGATGGTGGGACGGAAGCGGACCGTCGGCGTGGCGGGCGCC
>DATCIA010000020.1:0-25195 GCA_036508075.1 Coriobacteriia bacterium | reverse complement strand
GCGTAGCCCAGCGCGGGCTGGCCCGCCACCCCGCCCGCGTCCCCGAACAGTGAGCTGAGCGACAGGACCGTCGCCCGCTGAGCGGACGGGATGTGCGCGTTGATGTACGCGGCGCCGACCGGCCCGGCAACGCCCATCACGAAGCCGACGCCGACCCACGCCGTCGCGACGACGAGGAAGGGCATGAGGCCGGGGGCCGTGCGAGCCGCCAGCACGCCAGCGACGCCCGCGGCGCCGATCAGGGCGGCGGTCGCGAGACCCAAGAGGGCGAGGAGCCGTGACGGATCGCGGACGACGCCCCCACCGTCGCGCTTCAGGCCTCTGGTGACCGCGATGTTCCCGGCTATCGACGCGAGCGAGAAGACCGAGAACACGGCCCCCGTCAGCCAGACGTAGTCCTTGCCGAGGAGCTCCAGAAGCCAGGGCGACAGAGAGTAGAAGCCGTACATCATGAACAGGCCCTGCAGCCCGGAGATCCACAGCAGGGGCCTGACGGTACGGCTGCGCCACCCGGCCTGAGCGCCGGCTGCGGCGATGGCGCGTGTCTCGGACCAGAACGACTTCAGGCTCAAAGTGCGGCGCGTGAACCCGACCTCTCGCATCATCAGCACGACTGCGACGAACGCGCCGATCAGAGCGGCCGCACGCAGGTAGTAAGGCAACAGCAGGCTGATCCCTCCCAGGAAGCCGCCCAGCAGCGGACCGATGACCAGGACGGCACCCGAGAACTCCGCGTTGAGCGCGAACACCCGCTCCTTGGGGCCCTCATACCCGGTCGCGTCGAGCGCGTCGACCATCCAGGCGTCGACCGCCCCGGTCTGGAAGGTGAACCCGAGACCGAGCATGACGCTCCCGAGCATGAAGCCCCAGAAGCCCCAGTGCAGCTGGGCACTGAGCACGTAGACCAGCGTGGAAACGGCGACGATGCCGATCGACAGCAGGAACGAGAGCTTACGGCCGAGCGTGTCGGCGATGACGCCCGTGGGCACCTCGCAGAGCATCTGGCTCGCGGTGAACCCGGCGTTGATGACGAACACCGAGGCGAGCGAGACGCCCCCGGCGCGTATCAGGAACAGCGTGTTGATCGCCCAGATCAGAGAGGCGGACAGCGTGAACAGGCAGTTCGTGACCACGTACGCCGTGATGATCCTCTTGGGCCCGTAGCGGGCCGCGCTGCCATCCTCGACCATCGGGGCTCCAATCGTGCGACCTGCCACCGGGCAGGCGCGACGCGTTTCCCTGTTGATACCCGATGCGGCAAGGCCGGCGCCCAGCGCAGCGCGACTCTGGCGCGCTCGCGCCGGGCACCGCACAATGGGGCCGGTGCATCGGGCCCCTACGAAAGGCTTCCGTGACCGGCTCTCGAGTCCTGGGCGACTGCTTCCTGATCGTCAACCTCCTGATCGTGGCCGGGGCGGTCGTGTTCTTCCGCGCCAAGTGGGGCTCCGGCGGGTGGCCGAACTCATGGTGGACGGGAACGGACGTCGGCGACCCCGACCTGCCGGTCGGGGCCCCCTCCCGCTCTCTGGCGAACACGCTGGCCAAGCGCAAGTCCGCGCGCGAGACCCTGTCGGGCTTCGCTCTGCTGCGGGAGAGCGACCCGGACTTCGAGGTCGACGGCTTCTACGAGCGCGTCGCCGAGATGTTCGTCGACCTGCAGTCGGCGGCGGAACGCCGGGACCTGTCGACCGCGGCCCGCTACATCGATTCGAAGGCGTTCGCCGACCTGCAGGCGCGGGTGGCCGCTACTCCGATCGAGACGCGCATGGCGTCGCTGAAGGCGGCGCGCATCAAGGCGGTCTCGGTCAGGCGCGAGAGCGACACGGACCTCGTCAGGGTGATGATCACGGCGGTCAGCGACTCGGCGGGGACGGATCCCATCACCGGAACGTTGCTCTCCGAAGGCGACCGGGTCCGCTTCTACGCGCAGGAGCACTGGACGCTCGTGCGAACGGTGGGTGCCCGCACGTTGCCGGAGACCACGATCCACCGCTGCCCCAACTGCGGAGGCCCGATCACCGCGACGACCCGCGCCGAGTGCGGCTACTGCCACACGCGCCTGTGCGATCCGAACCGCGACTGGGTCGTCAGCGAGATCGCCGGCGAGTAGGCGCGGTGCGCGGGGGCGTTGACCGCTTCGCGTGACGGCCCGACAATCGAGACTCGGGCAAAGGGGGAATACTGCCTTCGGGGTGCAGCGCGCAGTGCGCGACGCCACGGTCGAACGCAACGACGAAAGGTGACGGACCATGGGCCTTTTCGACGGCTTCAAGGGCGAGGTACAGCAGCAGTTCATCGCCCGTCCCGACTCCAGCAAGGACTTGGTCGTCTACAAGTGGCCGGAGACCAACATCCGCATGCTGTCGGTGCTCACCGTGCAGCCGGATGAGTGGGCCTACTTCGTGAAGCAGGGCCAGATCGTCGGATACCTGCCGGGCGGCCAGCACAAGCTCGACGGTGCCCAGATCCCCTTCCTCGGAGGGCTCATCGACTCGTTCACCGGCGGCAACGTGCTGATGGCGGAACTGTACTTCGTCTCGTCACGCGAGTTCCCGAACAACAAGTTCGGCGGGAGCCTGGGTGAGGTCGAGGACCCGGCGACGGGCGAGGCCATCCGCTGCGGCGTGTTCGGGGAGTTCGTCTACCGCTGCGTCGACCCGGCGAAGCTGATCCTCAACCTGATCGGCACGCAGACGACCTACAGCAACGACCTCATCATCGACTCCATCAAGGACCAACTGACCAAGATCCTGCGCGCCACCGTCTTCGGCAAGATGAAGGCCGAGAAGTGGTCGCTGCTCGACGTGACCGACGGCACCTATACGCTCGAGTTCGAGAAGACGATCGTCGCGGACGCGGTGGCCTACCTCGAGAACTTCGGACTGGCCATCACCCGCATCGAGGACTTCCTCGTCAACATGGACGAGGCCGACCGCATGCGCCTGATCGACCTCAAGGACCGCATGGCGAAGATGCGGCTCGCGGGCGACCCGCGCTACATGGCCGCGGCGCAGACCGAGGCGATGTTCGGCGCTGCCGAGGGCATGAAGCAGGGCGGCGACGGCACGGCGATGGCGGGCCTGTTCGTGGGAGCCGGCATCGGCCAGGCGGTCGCGGGAGGCATCCAGTCCGGACAGGTGCAGCAGGCCGCCCAGGAGGCCGCACAGGCCGATGTCGCCGCCGGTGCGGCTGCGGTCGCCACGGTCACGTGTCCCAAGTGCGGCGCGCAGGCCGATGCCGATGCTAAGTTCTGCCCCGAGTGCGGCGAGCCTCTCGAGAAGACCTGCGCCAAGTGCGGCGCCGAGCTGGCCGCCGGTGCGAAGTTCTGCCCCGAGTGCGGCGAGAAGGTCGAGTAGGCGCCATGACACGCAGGGCCACACGCCTTTGCATCACCGTCGCCACCTGCCTTGCAGCGGTCATGGCGGCGCTTCTGGTGCCGACGATCGCCCTCGCCCGCGCGGGCGGCGGCCAGGTGGGCGGCTTCTCGGGGGGCGGCTCCTTCGGCGGCGGTTCGATCGGCGGAGGATCGTTCGGCGGTGGATTCCTCGGCGGGCTGATCGGCGGCTCGACCGGTGGCGGCGACCTGCCGTGGTTCGTGATCGTCATCGTCGTGCTGGTGATCTGGTTCGTGGTCATCCCGGCGATCACCAAGGGACGCGGCGGCGCAACGTGGTCTCCCACAACGTCCGGTGGTCCCGCGGGCGGCACGCTGCCGCCGATGTCCGGCGATCCCTACGCGCCGATCAAGGCGAGCGACCCCGACTTCAGCGAGGAGCTGTTCCTCGGTCGGGTCAACGAGATGTTCATCGCCATCCAGTACGCGTGGATGGCGCGCGACATGGAGCCGGTCCGCCGGTTCCTGGCCGACCAGCAGTTCACGGTGCTGCAGAACGGCGTGAAGGAGTACGTGCTCAACGGCACGATCAACATGTTGGGCAACGTGCACATCACCGAGATGCACCCGGTCGAGGTGACCCGCGAGGGCGACTTCGACGCCGTCAAGCTGCTCATCACGGCCATCTGCATCGACTACACGATCAACGAGGTCACCAAGGAGATCGTCAACCCGGCGGAGCTGGGAGACGGCAAGACGCCCCGCGAGTTCCAGGAGTACTGGACGTTCATGCGCAAGTCCGGCGCGAAGACCAAGGCCGACGCCTCGATCCAGAAGTGTCCGAACTGTGGCGCCCCGGTGACCGACGGCAACTACGTGAAGTGCGCCTACTGCGGCGTGCAGATGAACGACCCGACCCTCGACTGGGTGCTGATGCGCATCGAGCAGGTATAGGCGTCCACGCGCGGCCGGTGCCCGTTCGGCCCTCGCCCCCGTCCAAGTGGTCGCGCGTTGGAGCATACTGATTGTGAATACACTCACGAGGCGCAGGAGGTGCGACCGTGGAATCTGTCGACCCGCTCTCACTCGACCCGAACCATCCGCGACGCGTGGTCGTCGTCGGAGGCGGCTACGCCGGGCTCACATTCGCGGTGACGCTCGTCAACCGGATGCGGCCGTCCGACGGGGTGGAGGTCGTGCTCGTCGACCCGCGTCCGTACCAGCAGGCACTCTCGGAGCTCGATCTCGTGGCGGCTGGCACCGCACGGCCCCAGTTCGCCGAGCTGTGGTACGCCGACGTGCTGCGCGGACTGCCGATCAAGGTGGTCCATCAGCGACTCGACCACGTGATGCCTGAGGACAACGCCATCCGGGTCGGGCCGCGCGGCGCTCCGGTCGCCACCATCCCCTACTGGCGGCTGGTCATTGCGACAGGGGCTATCGCCTCGATACCGCCGATCCCCGGCCTGGCCGAGCACGCGATCACCATGTGGTCGGTCGCCGACGCGATGAAGCTCCAGCGCGCCATCGAGAAGCAGTTCGGGTACGCCGCGAGGCTGACGGACCCGGAGGCCAAGCACCGGGCGCTCGCCGTGACGGTCGTGGGCGGCGGAGCGACCGGCGTCGAGATCATCGGCACGATCGCGAAGCGGCTCCCCCCTATGATCCGGCGGGCCGGGCACGACCCCCACGAGCTCACCATGACCTTGATCGAGGCGCGCTCGGACATCCTCTACGACCTGCCCGTGGGCCAGCGGGCGCGCGCGCGCAGGCGGCTCGAGAAGATGGGCGTCCGGGTGCAGATGGGCCGGAAGCTGATCGGGGTGGACGACACGACCGCGCACCTCGAAGGCGGCGTCGACGTGCCGTCACCCGTGCTCGTGTGGGCCGGCGGAGCGAAGGCCGACCCCGATGCGATCTCGTGGCAGTTGATGTGCGAGCGCTCGGGACGCCTCGCCATCGACCCGACACTGAAGGCCATGGGCACCGAGGCCATCTACGCCGTCGGAGACGTCGCAGCCTTCCGCGACCCCAAGGACAACCATGTCCTGCCGATGCTCGCCCAGTTCGCCATCCGGGAGGCCGAGCACGCAGCCGTCTCCGTCCTCGGCGAGGCCCGCGGCCTCGAGCCCAAGCCCTTCGTGCCCAACATGCACGGCGAGTTCGTCAGTGTCGGTCCCGGCTGGGGCGTCGGCTGGATGTTCGGCTTCAACGTCTCGGGCTGGTTCGCCATCTTCATGAAGCGCCTCACCTACATCGTCTACTGGCTCGGAGTCGGTTCGTACCGCCTGGCCTGGAAGCGGACCGTCCAGATGCTGAGACTGAGGCGGTAGCCAACCCGCGCAACCAGAGGACGGCTCCGGAGCCGGCTCGGCGCGATTGCGAGTGCCGGCCGAGACCGCCCTGTGGCTCGGCCGAAGCACGAGCCTCGCGCAGAGACGGCCCCGGAGCCGGACGAACAGAAGGGCGCCGTTGCCGGCGCCCTTCGAGTTCGAACATCTGGCAGGGTGCCTACGACTCCCCGAGGTAGGTCTTGCGAACCCGCTCGTTGACCAGCAACTCCTTGCCGGCCCCCTGCAGCGCCACGCACCCGGTCTCAAGGACGTAGCCGCGGTGCGCGATCGAGAGTGCCATCGCGGCGTTCTGCTCGACCAGCAGGATGGTCAGGCCCTGCTCGTTCAACTTCACGATGGTGTCGAAGATGACCTCGACGATGACAGGGGCCAGGCCCATGGACGGCTCGTCGAGCATGAGCAGCTTCGGGTCGGCCATGATGCCGCGCGCGGTGGCCAGCATCTGCTGCTCGCCGCCCGAGAGCGTCCCGCCCTTCTGCGCGCGGCGTTCCTTGAGGCGAGGGAACAGGTCGTAGGACCGCTCCATCGACGCCTTGACGCCCGCTGGGTCCTTCGTGCGCAGGAACGCGCCCATCTCGAGGTTCTCCTCGACGGTCATGCGCGGGAAGATGTGCCGACCTTCGGGGACCTGGATGATGCCCTTGGCCGTGACCTGATGAACGGGCATGCCTGAGATCTTCTCGCCCAGGAACACGATCGAGCCGCTGCGGGGAGCCAGCAACCCTGAGATGGTGCGCAGCGTCGTCGACTTGCCCGCACCATTGGCGCCGATGAGCGTGACGATCTCGCCCTGGTCCACCGTCAGGCTGATGCCCTTCAGGGCCTCGATCTGGCCGTAGAAGGTATGGATCTCGTCGATCTTGAGTACGTTCTCAGCCATCGGTTCCGCCCGCCGCCTGGGCCATCATTGCCTCGGCGCCCTTGCCCAGGTACGCCTCGATCACCTTCGGGTCACGCTGGATCTCCGCGGGCTTGCCCTGCGCGATCAGCTCTCCGAAGTCCAGCACGTAGATCCGGTCAGCGATATCCATGACTACCTTCATGTCATGTTCGATCAGCAGCACGGTCACGCCCGAGTCACGGATCTGCCCGATCAGACGGGTGAGCTCGTGACTCTCGTGCGGGTTCATGCCTGCCGCCGGCTCGTCGAGCAGGATGAGCTTGGGCTCGGTGGCAAGCGCGCGCGCGATCTCGAGACGGCGCTGGTCGCCGTAGGGCAGGTTCATCGCAAGCTCGTTGGCCTTGCCCGCCAGCCCCACGAACCGGAGCCGGATGAGCGCCTCGTCGACCGTGTGCTGCTCCTCGCGCTTGAACGCGGCGGTGCGCAACACGGCGCCCAGAGGGCCGGCGGTCGAGCGGCTGTGCCGTCCGACCATCACGTTCTCGAGCGTGGTCATGTTGGCGAAGAGCCTGATGTTCTGGAACGTGCGCGCGATGCCCATCTTGCACACCTCGTGCGGCTTCTTCCCGCCCAGCTCCACGCCGTCGAAGGTGACGGATCCCTCGGTGGGCCTGTAGATGCCCGTCATGAGGTTGAAGAAGGTCGTCTTGCCGGCGCCGTTGGGGCCGATAAGAGCGACGATCTCTCCCTCGTCGATGTGCAGATCGACGTTCGAGACGGCCCGGAGGCCCCCGAACATCATGGTCACTTTGCTAGCCTGGATGACGCTCAAAGTCTCTACTCCGATCAGACGTCGTCGGGGGAGATGTCACGGTTCGTGGTATCCCACAGCTGCATGTCCTCTTCGTTGAGGGCACGTTGGTCGTCAGGATGGAGTTCTCGCGCGCGACGTTTGCTCGGGATGATGCCCTGTGGTCGCACCGCCATCATGATGACCATGAGCAGTCCGAAGACGAGAAACCGGTATCCGGTGATCGCCGACGAAGCGTCGCCGGAGACCTGGACTACACCCGCGACGATCAATCCCTGGATGAGTTCCGGGATCCCGCGGATGAGCAGCGCGCCGACGATGACGCCCGGGATCGAGCCCATGCCTCCGAGCACGACGATGCAGACGACGAACACCGACTCCATGAACGTGAACGACTCGGGCGAGATGAACTGCTGCACGTAGGCGAACGTGACTCCCGCGATGCCTCCGGACATGGCGCCGAGGGCGAATGCCCACAGCTTCTGGGTCCGGATGTTGACGCCGCACGCCGCTGCCGCCACTTCGTTCTCGCGCATCGCGACCCAGGCGCGACCGAGCCTCGAGTTGTCCAGGCGACGGATCATGACGATCGCACCGATGATCAGCATCAGCACGGCGAAGTACCAGAAGAGGTTGGTCGTGAACACGAACTCGCCTATCGGGGTCGGGAAGCGGACGTTGTCCATGAGCCACTGCGACGGCCAGGGCGGAACCATCACCTCGACCCCGCGGGGAAGTCCCGTGGCGCCGTTCGACAGCCCGAAGAGGTCGTTGTTGAGGCAGATGCGCACGATCTCGCCGAATCCGAGTGTGACGATCGCGAGGTAGTCGCCTCTGAGCTTCAGGACCGGGAATCCGAGTGCAAGGCCCGTCAAAGCTCCAACAAGTGCCGCGGGTATCAGCATGAGCCAGTAGGTGGCGCCGCCGACGGTCCCGGACACGAGTTGGCCGAGAAGGACGCCCGCATAGGCGCCCATCGCGTAGAACGCGATATACCCCAGGTCGAGAAGCCCCGCGTAGCCGACCACGATGTTGAGGCCGAGCGCCAGCAGGACCCAGATACCGACGACGACGAGGATGCGGACGAAGAAACCGAGCCCCGTCGCGGCCTGTAGGACCACGGGGACGATGATCAGTGCGAGTGCGAGAGCGACCCACAGCAGGAGCGTCTTGCGAGGCATCGCAGCGCGCTTGGTCGTGACCTTGGGTGTCTTGGTAGTTGTCATCGGCTACACCTTCTCCGCGACGGCTTCGCCGAGCAGACCGCCCGGACGGAAGATGAGCACGAGAATCAGCACGATGAAGGCGATCACGTCCCGGTAGGCGTTCGAGATGAACCCGCTCGCCAAGGACTCGACGATCCCAAGGAGGAAGCCGCCGAGCATGGCCCCTCGAAGGTTGCCGATGCCACCGATGACGGCGGCCGTGAACGACTTGATGCCGGGGATGAAGCCCATGTTGAACTTCACCGACCCGTAGTACATGCCGTTGAACACACCGGCGACGGCGCCCAAGGCGGGTCCGATGAAGAAGGCCAGCGTGATGACGCTGTTGATATTGATCCCCATGAGGCCCGCAGCTTCGCGGTCCTGCGAGGTGGCACGCATGGCCTTGCCGATGCGCGTCTTCGACACGAAGGTGTCGAGGAACAGCAGGAGCACCAGCGTGGTGACGATGATGAATACCTGCATCGTGTAGACCTTCACGCCGCCGACGGTGAACGCCGTCGAGGAAGGTACGAACGAGCTGCCATCCACGCGGGTGTACGGCAGCTGCTTGCTGTCGACCCACAGCAGTACGGCGTTCTGCAGGAAGATCGAGACTCCGATCGCCGAGATCAGCGGCGCGAGTCGCGGCGCGTGCCGCAGCGGCCGGTAGGCGAAGCGCTCGATCGCCATCCCGAGCAGGCCGACCAAGATGGCGGAGATGAGGAACGTGAGCACGATGAGGCACACGAAGCCAATCCCCGCCGTGTTGAAGAACGATTGCACCGGCACGAGGAACGCGAGCGGTCCCTTGGCAATAGCCGGGTCGGACAGCAACTTGAGCACGGCAAGGCCGACATAGCCACCGGCCATGAACAGCTCGCTGTGCGCGAAGTTGATGATGAGCAGGATGCCATAGACGAGGGTGTAGCCAAGGGCGACCAAGGCGTACAACCCGCCCAGCGTGATGCCGTTGATCATCTGCTCCAGCAGGTACGAGAAGGTGAACAAGCGGAGCTCCCGGAGGTCGAATAACGCGAGCCGGATAGTGGCAGGGGCTCATGCCCTGCACAGGGCCGAGTCGTGACCCGGGCGGGCGCGCAAACCGCGCCCGCCCGGGTCACACACCCCGCTATTGCGAGGTCTCGAACCTGTCGTTGCTGGTCAGTGCTACTGAACGGGGACCCACACGCCGCCCTTGACCGCGTAGACGGTGATGGCCTTGTTGGTGGTGTCGCCGTTCTTGTCGAACTGGACCTTGCCGGTGACGCCCTCGAAGTCGGTCTTCGCGACGGCCGCGATGATGGCCTTCTTGCCTTCGGTGGTGGTCACCTTGTCGGCACCCATGCTCTTCGCGACTTCGACGATCGCCTTGATGATCACGTTCGCGGCGTCGTAGGAGTAGGCGTCGTATGCGGCAGGAGCTTCGCTCGGATACGCGGCCTTGTAGTCGGCGAGGAACTTGACGCCACCCGGCGCCTTGTCGATGGGGAGGCCTACGGAAGTGGCGAGGTCGCCCTCAGCGTTCGCAGCACCGGCGAGCTTGATGAACTCGGGATCGAACATGCCGTCCCCGCCCATCAGCGGGACCTTGACGCCACCCTCCTTCATCTGCTTGGAGAGCAGAGCGCCGGAGTTGTACATGCCGCCGTAGTAGACGATCTGCACGTTGGCAGCCTTGATCTTGGAGACGAGGGCCTTGAAGTCGGTGTCCTTGTCGCTGGTCTTCTCGCGACCGGCAACGGTGCCGCCGTCGGTCTTGAACTGACCCTCCCACGCGTCGGCCAGGCCGGCGCCGTACACGGTCGAGTCATCGACCACGTACGCAGCGGTCTTGCCGGCGACCTTGAACGCATAGTCGGCGGCGACGGGACCCTGGACCGAGTCGATCGAACACACGCGGAAGTAGTTGGTCATGCCCATCTGGGTCAGGTCGACGGCCGTGTTGGCCGGCGAGACCTGGACGATGTTCGCGACGTTGTAGATCTTGACCGCGACACGGGTGACACCCGAGTTCAGGGTACCCATGACGCCGACGAGGCTCGGGTTGGACGCGAACTGGGTGGCAACGTTGCCGCCCGTGGTCGGGTCGCCCTTGTCGTCGCCTTCGAGGGTCTTGATGACGATGCCGAGATCCTTGACTTCCTGCGACGCGTTGGCCTGCGAAACGGCGAGGTTGGTGCCGCGCACCATGCCCTTGCCCTGCGGGACCGCGCCGTCAGTGAGCGGTGCCCCGATGCCGATCGTGATCACGACGCCCTTCGTGCTGGTACCCGTCGTGCCGCCGCAGCCCGTGACAGCCAGCGCCACGATAGCGAGAACGACGATGACGGACAGGTACTTCTTGACCTTGTCCATGCTCATCCCTTTCCTCCGACTTGACTGCCCTGGTCTGCTGGCCGGATGCGTTGTGGTTCTCCCTGTATGCACCCTGCCTCAGGATTCAGAGAGTGTATCAGAGCGTCACAAGGAGGAACAGCACGAAAAGGACGCGCGCGGGGCGTGTTTCGTGCGTGTTTCGAGCGCTCGGCCGACGCGTCTCGCGTTCGCGCCGCGAAATCCCCCGGACGGCGAAAACGGCCTCCGGATGAATAGGAGGCCGTCTTCGGCACAGTAGAGATGGCAGAACTACCGACGCGGCGGCTTCTCGCCGGATGCGTCAGATGTAGTACATGGCCGCGACCTGGGCGTCGAGCTCGCGCTGCCTGTCCGCGAGATCGGCCAGCGTCGTGTCCTCGAGCGCGAGCTCGAGCGACGCCGACGCCGACGCCCACATCTCCGACACGGAGGAACCGGTGATGTGAGGGACGTCGAGCACGACACGCTGGACCGCCCGGACTATCTCGCCCACGGTGATGTCCTCGGCCGGGCGCAGGAGCGCGCACCCGCCGCCGGCGCCGCGCCGGCAGTCCACGATCCCCGCGCGCGCCAGCCCCGTGAACTGCTGTTCCACGAATCGCCGCGGGAGGCTGAGCTCGTCGGCGATCTCGCCGGCGGCCACGTAGGTTCCCGGAGCCTGCCGGGCGAGCGCGGTCAGGCCGCGGAGGGTGTAATCGAGACGCTGCGAGACCCTCATTCCCCGTATCCCTCCCACAGAGGCGTCGACAGGTAGCGCTCGCCGGTCGAGGGGCCGACGGTGACGATGACCTTGCCGGCGGCCTCGGGCCGCGAAGCAAGCCGCAGAGCTGCGACGACGTTGGCTCCGGAGGAGATCCCGACGAACACACCCTCCTCGGCGGCCAGGCGGCGCGCCATCGCGATGGCCGCCGGTCCGTCGACGCGCTCCACGCTGTCGAGGACCTCGAGGTCGAGTGTCACGGGTATGAAGTTCGCTCCGATGCCCTGGATGCCGTGCGGTCCCGGGGTCAGGGGCTCGCCGGCCAGCTTCTGGCTGATGATCGGAGATTCGGTCGGCTCGACCGCGACCGCGAGCGTGCCGGCGCGACTCTCCTTGAGGAATCGCCCGGCGCCGCTGATCGTGCCACCCGTGCCGACGCCTGCCACGAACGCGTAGAGCTCCTCGTCACCGAGCGCCACGTCGATCTCGGGGCCGGTCGTCGCGTAGTGGGCCGCCGGGTTCGCCGGGTTCTCGAACTGGCCCGGGATGAACGCTCCTTCGATGCCCTCCGCCACCTCACGCGCCTTGTCGACGGCGCCCTTCATGCCAAGCGCCCGGTCGGTCAGCACCAGCTCGGCCCCGTAGGCTGCGAAGAGCTTGCGGCGCTCCACGGAGAAGGACTCCGGCATCGTGAGGACGACGCGGTAGCCGCGAGCGGCACCCACCAGCGCGAGCGCGATGCCGGTGTTGCCGCTCGTGGGCTCGACGATGACCGACGTGCCCGGCGAGATCAGACCGCGTCCCTCGGCGTCGTCGATCATCGCGCGCCCGATGCGGTCCTTGACGGATCCGCCCGGGTTGCGGGACTCGAGCTTGATGTACACGCGGCCCGGCAGCCCCTCCGAGAGCTTGTCGAGCCGGACGAGAGGCGTCGAGCCGATCGTGTCGACGACGCCGGGGATGGCGTGGGGCATTGGGGACCTCCGGGGGTTGCGGCTGTGATCGTGTGCCGAATGTACCCGCATGCCGCCGCGCACACAACGGGGTATCGCGCACCATTGGTGTGCGCTTCATGCGCTTAGCCAGCGGACGCGGTCGCGGGCGCGTTGCGGTACGCTTCGGTCATCGGGTCCGCGAACGAGGGGGCGCACAGCGGTGCGGTTGTGGTTCTGGGCGTGGACGATCGTCGCCGTGGGCATCGCCGCGGCCAGCGTACTCGCGCGCGACAGGTCCTCAGCGCCCTTCGCCGTCGGAGCGGCCTGCGCGGCCGCCCTCGAGGCGGCGAGAGCGACGCCGGGGGCGGAATGGATCGCGTTCGTCGGCGTCTCGAGCGTGGTGTTCGTCGCGGTCAACCGCAGGCGGCATCGGCCGCGCCACGCCCGGACCGGTGCCGGACGCCACAACCCCGGCCGCACCGGCGAGTGACGAACTAGGCCCCGACGCGGACGAAGACCTCGCCGTCGCGCACGGTCACCGGGTAGGTGCGCACGTCGGAATCCGGGTGATCGGTGGTTCCGTCGCGTACGTCGTAGCGCCACCCGTGCCAGGGGCAGATCAGGTGATGCCCGTCGACGAACCCGTCAGCCAGTGGTGCGAACGCGTGACGGCACACGTTCGACAGCGCGAAGTACTCCCCCGCCACCCGTACGAGCGCGATGTCCCGCTTGCCGATCTTGATGTGGCGAACCTGCCCGTCGACGAGATCGTCGAACGCTGCGGCCCGCACGTCGACCGGGCCCGCCGACTGCTCGATGACTCCCTCCAGCGCGCTGCCGTCCTCGACGTCCGTACGGATGAACAGCCCGCACCAGCACTTCCGCAGCGTCGCGAACTCGTCGAGGTGGAACGGGATGCACGGGCAGATGATCGCGATGTCCTCTTTCGGCTCCCCGGTACGGATGCGACAGGGGCAGTAGACGTCCCCGGTCTCGGCCAGGATCTCGAGTTCGGACGACAGCACGGCGTCGACGAACCCGGAGTCCGTGTTGAGCCGGTATCCCAGGCGCTCGACGAACGGGACCATGTACGACTTGAGATCGTCGGCCGTCGTGCCCTGGCGGAACCGGCGCCGAGCAGGTGCGTCGCTCACGTCATCCCCTCTTGAGATGTTGGGCGAAGAGGCTAGGCGCCGATGAGCTGCTGGATCCTGGCCTTGTTGTAGCCGACGACGACCTCTCCGTCCATGACGAGCACGGGGAACGAGGTGCCTCCCGAGAGCGTCTTGACCTCCTCGATGGCGTCGGTCCGCTCCTGACCGGTCAGCTTGTCGACCTCGACGACGTCGTAGGCGACGCCGCTCTCATCCAGGAACGCCCGCGCCTGCTTGCAGTACGGGCACGTCGAGAGCGCGAAGACCTTGATCTGCGGCACGTGCGACTCCTCTCGATGAGCGCGGCGGAGACGGCCCCCGCCGCGCGCCTTTGTAGTGTATGTTCCCCCACAACGGCCCGTCTCCGTCGCGAGGAAGCGCATGGGAAGCTGGAACGCCGAAACGAAGTCCGACGGAGCGGCTCTGCGGCCCGTCCCGGACCGGCCCGGCTCCGAGCGGCGGCGCGCCGCGTTCATCGCGTTCTCGGCGGCGTTCGCGCTCACCGCGATCGCCGTCGGCGCCTGGTGGCTGACCGTGAGCATCTCCGACAGCCGATCAGCCGGGCCGCAGCGCGCGGAACTCACCGCGCTCGGCGAACGACTCGACGCGGTCAGCGCGGCCATCACCCCCATCGCCACCGACTTCACCACCGAGCCTAGCAGCGGCGTGATCGATGTCACCGCGTACCGCACGCGGATCGCCGCGGCGAGGCGGCTGGTCGACGAGGTCAACGGGATCGCGGTGACCGGCGCGGACGCTGCGCAGCTGCGCGACCTCATCGTCACCGGCGGCTCCCAGGTGCTCACCGGGATGGACATGGCGCTCGATGCGTTGGTCAGCGACGAGGCCAGCGCGACGGGGCCCGCGAGCCTGCAGGTGGAGCAGGGACTGCAGACGCTGCAGGAGGCCCGCGACCTGCTTCAGACGCTGACGGGGCGCTCCTCGCTCACGCGGCTGAGGCGCGGGACCGGCGCGCCGGGGGTGGAGGCCTAGATGTCGGGGCGCCACAGCGGCGGGGATGCGGCGAGCACCCGTCGAGGCCGCCGCGCGAAGTCACCCGCGGTGCGCGTGGTCGAAGTGCTCCTGGTCGTGGCCCTGATGGCGGCGATCGCGGGCGGTGTCGCGTGGGCGGTCGCAGCCGTGCGCGCCGGAAGCGCGGGCCTGCTGGTGGCCGACGTCTCGAAGACCTCGACCGGCACCACAGCTCCATCCTCGAGCGCTACGACGGCACCCGCTCCCGCGATCGAACCGACCGCATCCCCGGCGACGGGACTGCCCACGGACGAGGGGGACGGGATCAAGGTCGGGACCTACCTCGGCAACTGGTCGCGCAACTTCTACGGAATCGGACCGGTACCCGAGAGGCTGAAGGTCGTCTGGCGCAACCGGATCGGTACGGGCCAAACGGCCGGCACCGCGACAGTCAAGGGCGCCACGAACTGGTCGGGCACCGGTTGGACCGGTCAGGCGACGATCATCCGTGACGCGGGGAAGCTCAGTCTCGTCATCGGAGGATTCGACCACGGGCTGCGACGCATCGACGCCGCGACCGGGAAGACCATCTGGCGCTACGAGTTCCCCGATGTGATCAAGGGCACCAACACGATCTGGATCGACCCGGACGCGAAGACCGAGGCTACGCGCATCCGCGTGATCGCCGGGTCGCGGCGCGGGTTCGGGCTCACCATGGCCTCGCCGCTCATCGCGCCCGTCCGGTGCGTGTCGTTCGCGACCGGCAAGGAGTTGTGGCGGCTCCCCGTCCGCCACACTCAGTCGTACAGCCGCGATGCCGACGCCTCGGCGATCGTCCGCGACGGATTCGTTTACCAAGGGGTGGAGTCGGCGGACTTCTACAAGCTCGACCCCGATCGGACCTCGGCACTCACGCTGGGCGGCAAGACCTTCCGCCGACCTGCGGTACTCGCGTCGGCGTTGCTGTACAAGGCGGGAGACGCGGCCAAGCACCGCGGGAACCTGGTGCTCGAGGCATCGCCAGCGATGATCGGCGACATCATCTACTCGGCCGCCGGTTCCGGGCGCGTCTTCGGACACCGCGCCAGTGATCTCAAGGAGGTCTGGCAGTACCGCATCGGGTCCGACCTCGACGGCACCCCGGTCGCGACCTCGGACGGGGATCTGCTGGTGACCGTCGATCGCGAGTACGTGCCCGGCCGCGGAGGCGTACTCAAGCTGGACCCACGCAAGACGGGCGCCGCAGCGGCCGTATGGTACCTGCCGACCGAGAACCGCAACCTCGCCGAGTGGACGGGCGGGATCATCGGGTCGGCTTCGGTCAACGACTCCTACAACGCGGACGGCTCCCGCCCGGCCCTCGGCGCATGCATGGCGATCGACGGCAACCTGTACGTGTTCTCTCAGGACGAGACGAAGGGGACGGCGCTCATCTGGGACGGCAAGACGCGCATGCCGAAGCCGGTCGTGGTGTTCAAGCGCAACGTCGGCGGCGCCATCTCGACGCCGATCATCGTCGGCGACAACATCATCGCGTGCGGCTACGACGGCCGCGTGAAGGTATACCGCATCGCGTACGACGATCCCGAGGGCGTGCCGCTCAAGGCCCGCAACGGCACGACGGTGCACGTCAGCGTCAAGCTGATGGACTCGCTCAAGCTGGGCGGGACGATAGAATCGACGCCCGTCGTGTGGAACGGCCGCATCTACGTGGGCTGCCGCGACGGGTATCTGTATTGCATAGGCTCCAAGTAGGGACGTGGCGACCGGACCCGGAGAAACGAGAGCGTTCGATGTGTCAGTTCTGCGTGAAGCACGGTGACGGCAAGGCCTGGTACCTGCAGGCGAGCACGTACGCATACGACCTCGACTCGGACCTGAAGCGAGCCGACTACCTGGTCGACTTCCTGACCGGGTTCCCGAAGGACCGCGACTGGGCACTCACCAACCTGACGCGCCTCGAGCGCCTGCCGGCCCCGCTGCGCGACCTCGGCAGGGCGGCGGCCACCGCGACGATGAAGAAGAACCACTTCGGCCAGCCGGTACCCATCGAGGAGTGCGAGGCCGTCTTCGACATCGCCACCTCGATCGTGCGCATCCCGTGCCCGTGTCGCTACACCGCGGGCAACAAGACCGACGGGTACTGCCTGGCGATCACGACCAAGCCGGTCGACGCGCTGCTGGAGAAGGGGTTCGCCGACTACGACATCGGTCCCGACACCCAGAAGTTCGAGACGCTCACCAAGGCGCAAGCGATGGCGATCCTGCGGCGCACCGAGCAGGAAGGGCTCATGCACTCGGTGTGGACCTTCGTCACGCCCTTCATCGGCGCCATCTGCAACTGCAGTCTCGAGGCCGGCTGTATGGCGATGAAGATCACGATCGAGCACCAGACACCGATCATGTTCAAGGGCCACTACCTGGCCGAGGCCGATCTCGACGCATGCACGGGCTGCGCCGAGTGCGTGGAGCGATGCCCGTTCGATGCGATCGCCATCGGACCCGGTCACAAGCGCGCGGTCATCGACACCGAGAGGTGTTACGGCTGCGGCGTGTGCCGCTCCGCGTGCGAGTACGACGCGCTGCGGCTGGTCGAGCGCGCGGGCGCCCCCGAAGGGCTCCTCGTGGTCGGCGGAGCGACCGCCTAGGGCCGTGGGGAGCGCGGTGCGCCCAGCTCGATCCGCACCGCTTGCGGCGAAACGCGGCACAGCAGGTCCGCCGTAGCCGGGTGGCACGTGAAGAACACGACCTGACGACGCTCGGCCAGGTCCGCGATGGCCGCGGCAGCGGGCTCGAGGCGGTCCGGGCTGAAGTTGACAAGCACGTCGTCCATCAGCACCGGAAGACCCGCACCGATCTCGCCGAGCTGGTCGACGAGCCCGAGGCGCAGCGCGAGGTAGAGCTGCTCGGCCGTGCCGCGCGACAGCCTGTCGGGGGCCGCGGCGGCCGACGCGTCGTCGAACACCTCGATCGCGTCCTTGCCCAAAGGAACGGTGAGCCGCGGATAGCGCCCGTTGGTCATGCGAGCGAACGCCGATGCGGCGCCCTTGACGACCTCGGGCTGACGCTCGATCTCGTAGCGTTCCTGGGCGAGCGAGAGCAGCTTCGACGCCAGGACCAGCACGATGTACTCGCCGGCGTCCGTGGCGATGCCCTCACCGAGCGTCTCGATCTGAAGCCGAAGTAGAGCGAGGCTGTCCTCGCGACCCTCGGCCGCTATCCGGACGCGCAGGGTCGCGGCCTCGTCGGCCAGCGCGTCGTAAGTCTGGAGCGCATCGGCTGCGTCGATCCTGGCTTCCGACTCGAGCCTGCGGACGTCCTCGAGCCCCGCCGCGGCGACCGGCTCGAGCTGCTCGGCGGCCGCGGCGACGGCGAGCGCAGACGCTTCGGCGGCGTCGACCGCCTCGCGTTCAAGGCGGTCCGCCGCGGCGAGGTGCTCCGCGCGGGCACGTCCCGCCTCGGACGCGGCCTCCACGCGGGCGGCCGCGCGACCGACGAGTTCCACACAGCGGTCCGCGGTCACCGCCTCGGGATCCTCGCCGAACAGCGCCGTCGCGACGGCGGCGACGCGCGCAACGAAGGCATCGACCCGCTCGACCTCCCTGGCGATGTCCCCGTTGACCGTCGACCTCTCGCGGGCGGCCGTACGCGCTTCGCGGGCGGCCTGGAGCCGGGCGAAGACGGCATTCGGATCCTCGCTGCCGCCCCCGAGTCCCCAGGCGCGGACCCTCTCCGCCCACGCCGCGGACCGCTCGTCGAGCGCGCGCTGCGCCGCGTTGCACGCCGCGCATGCGGCGGCGACATCGGCCCTGCCCTGCGCGCCGGGGACGACCGACGTCTGCCAGGGCAGACGGACGAAGGCGAACACGAGTCCTGCAGCGGCAAGGACCGCGGCGAACACCGTGAGCGCGACCTGGCCGGATACGAGCCCTGCGATGACCCCGACGGCGCCCAGCGCCGCGATCGCGTATCCAGGCAGCGACCAGGCACGCACCGGACCTACCGTAGCGGCGTCGGTCGCGTGCCTCCCCGCGGCCTCGGCCTCGACGCGGTCCCGCGCCTCGGTCGCGACGTCGACGCGAGCCCTCGCCTTGGCGAGATCCGCGCGCGCGGCATCGATCTCGGCGACGATCCCGGCGTCCCCCGCCACGGCCAGCGCCTGCTCCTCGGTCCAACCGGCCTCGTCGAGCGATGCGCGGAGACGCTCCTCGACGGCCGACAGGCGGTTGCGCCGATCGGAGAGCGAACCCAGCCGTTCCCGGAACGAGGGCAGTTCCGCAAGCAGCCCCCCGACCGGCCCGGCGACTTCCAGTGCGACGTCGTCGACGACCGTCGCCTCGGCGGGCCGGCGGGCATCCGCGGCGTCGCGCTGCAGCCCGGCGGCCTTCTCCGAGCCGGCGTCGGCCTCGGCGAGCAGGCGCTCGACGGTCGCGACGGCGCGCCCGAGACGCTCGGAGCGCGCCTGTGCCGCCGTGCGCTCGAGGCGCGCCTCTCCCAGCTGCGCCTCGACCTCACCGAGGCGCTCGGCGTCGGCCCGGAAGCCGTCCGCCTCCGCCTCGAGACGGCGGACCTCCTTGCGCGCCGTCTCGCGTCGCGAGCGCGCCTCGTTGATCCTCGGCTTGGAGCCGCCGGGCTTCCACAGCACTTCCATGCGCTCGGCGAGCTTGCCGCGGATGTCGGCCGGGCTGACCGTGAGCCCGGCGCCCGCCGCGTAGAGCCGCGCCAGCAGGTCATCGTCCTTGCCCTTGAGTTGTGCGATCTGCTGCATCTCGTCCAGCCCGAAGCCGAACACGACGCGGTATGCGGTGCGGCTCACACCCACGGTGAGGTCGTCGACCAGGCCGTCACGCGGCCTCCCGGAGAGCGTGCGCACGGCGACGGCCCCGCCGCGCGGACCCTCGATGCGCTCGACCACGTACTCGCCCTCGCCGTCGGTGAACAGCAGGCGCCCCTGACGCTTGCCGCCGGAGACGGGAAGGTACGGGTTCTCCTTGATGTCGCCTTGGGTCGGGAAGCCGTACAGCACGTATCGGACGAGTGCCGTCAGGCTGCTCTTGCCCGCCTCGTTGGGACCCACGACGACGGTGAGCGCCGGGGACAGGTCGCCGAGCGAGCGGCCCTCGATCCCCCCGAAGCGTTCGGCGTCGATGCGCAGCAGCCTCATCAGGCCTCCCCCTCCAGCAGGTCGAGGCACACGTCGCGCGCGCGCATCAGCAGCTCAGCCGACGACAGATCGGTCTCGAAGGAACCGACGGACGACTCCATCGGGCCCTTGATGTCCGCAACGAGCGAGGCGACCAGGGCGGGGTCGGCGGCGATCTCGTCCACCAGACGCACCAGGTCGCCCCTGAAGTCCTGGGAGTCACGGAGACGCTCGATGTCCAGCGACGCCGTGGTGCGGTCGGAGATGCGATCGATCCACACCCAGGGGCTCGACCCCATCTGCTCGTCGCGCAGATCCGCGAGCAGTTCGGCCATCGCCGTACCGGCGACGAGTTCCTCGTGCGCCTCGCAGCGGCCGGTCAGCTCGATCCGCGCGATCACCGGCCGCCCGTCGGCCTGAGCACGCAGGCGATCGCACGTCGCGCGAATGACATCGCGGACCTGCTCGATGCCGGCGCACTCCGAGACGTCGACGGCGACCCGCGACCACACCACCGAGCAGACGGGCCGGAAGTCGATCGACGCGCCGGAGTGACCGAGCTCGACCAGGTAGCAGCCGTGGAGGCCGTCCTCCTTCGGGTTGAGCCCCTGCGGACTGCCCGCGTAGACGATCGCCGGGGTCTCCGAGAGCACCTCGGGCTTGTGGATGTGCCCGAGCGCCCAATAGTCCATCCGCGCCGCGCGGAGCGTCCCCATGGACGCCGGCGCGTAGTTCTCGAAGTCGGTCCGGCCGCCGACGTTGGCGTGAAGCACGCCGATGGCGATCGCGTCGTCGGCCGACCGCCTGAAGCCCGATGCGAGGTCGCGCGTCTCAGCTGCCCGGCCGTAGCCTCGCCCGTAGAGGGTGCACAGGCGCTCGCCCTCGCGCTCGAAGGGCAGCGCCTCGACCGCGGCCGTGGAGAAGTACCTCACCGTCTCAGGAAGGGCCAAGCCGGCGGACCAGCCGTCGGCAGGGTCGTGGTTGCCGCTGGCGACGAAGACCGGTATGCCCGCCGCTGCGAGCCGCACCATGGCGACCTGGAAGCGCAGCTCGGCCGATCGGCTCTTGTCGCGGCTGTTGCGGACATCGCCGGAGATCAGCAGGAAGTCGACGCCCTCGAAGACGCAGAGATCGACGATCCGCTCGAGCGCCTCGAACGTGGACGCCACCAGCGCGGTGCTGACCCTCTCGTCCGACGCGTCCACGCCCTTGAAGGGCGCACTGAGATGCAGGTCGGCGGCGTGCACGAATCTGACGGACCGCATCGGACTCCCCACAAGGCACTCGGAACGGACGGGCTTGAGATCCATCGTAGCGCAGAAGGCTGACATCCCCGGAGGGCGCGCGCAGCCGCTAGCGACGCGCTCCGGAGAACGCCACGGCGAGCATCCCCGGCCCGACGTGCGACCCGATGACGGGACCGATCTCGGTCACGACCACGTCACGGAAGCCGAGGCGGTCCAGCAACAGCGCCTTGAGCGACTCGGCGTCCTCCGAGGAGGCTCCGTGGGCGACGAACGCGGTCTGCCCTCCCGGAGCCTCTGCGCGCTGCGCGGCGGTCTCCACGAGCGCCTTCATCGACTTGCGTCGCCCGCGCGCCTGCCCCACGAAGACGAGCCGCCCGCTCCCGTCGATGCGGAGCACGGGCCGCACGTCGAGCATCGCACCCGCGAACGCCACCGCGTCCGAGATCCGCCCGCCGCGCCTCAGGTGTTCGAGGGACTCCAGCGTGAAGTAGCCGTTCGTGCGGTCCCGAGCATGGAGCGCCCATTCGACGAGCTCGCCGATACCCGCCCCGCGCTCGATGACGCCGGCGGCGTCGAAGACCAGCGACCCGAGAGCGATCGAGGCGCTGTTCGAGTCGATGACGCGGATGTCCGCACCGGGATGGTCGGCCATCACCATGTCCCGCGCGATGAGCGCCGACTCGTACGTGCTCGACAGCGCGCTGGACAGCCCGAGCATCAGGGCAGGACGCCCCTGCTCTGCCGCAGCCGCGAACGCACGGACGTACTCGACCACCGGGATGGCGGAGGTGGTGGGCGCCGCGCCCTCCCTCACGAGGGCGTAGAAGGCCTCATGCGGGGTGGTGACGCCGAGGTCGTCGACATGCTCCTCATCGCCGATCCTGAACCGCAGGTGCAACATCTCGACGCCGAGGTCCTCCACGAGCTGCAATGGCAGGTCGCAGCAGGAGTCGGTGATCAGGACCGGCGATCCGGAGGAGCGTTCGCTCACAGGGCCGGCTCGGTGTTCTTGTGCAGGTCGGCCGCGACTTCGTAGACGACGCCAAGGGCGCCGGGCCCCACGTGGATACCGATCGCCGGGGGGAGCAGGTAGACGGCCGGCCGGTGCCCGGTGCGCTGCTCGATGAGGTCGGCGAGCGCCTCACCCTCCCGGGGAGCTATCACGTGGTGGACGACCGCGTCGACGAAGCCGTACGCCTCGAAGTCGACCGCGACCATCGCGGCGATCTCCTCGAGCGCCCGCTTGCCGGTGCGCACGGACTTCACCGTCGACGTCACGCCGTCAACGACGGTCAGGATCGGCCGGATCTGAAGCAGCGATCCGAGCAGCGCCTTCGCGTTGCCGATGCGCCCACCCATGCGCAGGTGGTCGAGCTCCGCGACCGTGAACAGCCAGCGCGTGCGCTCGGTCGTGCGCCTCGCGGCCGCAGCCGCCTCGGCAGCAGTCCCTCCCGCTTGAGCGACCCGCGCGGCCGCGAGCACAGCGAAGCCCTCCTCCATGGAGTTGGAGCGCGAATCGACGATCTCGATGACCGCGCCGGGATGACGCGCCAGGATCTGGTCGCGCGCCAGCAGCGCCGACTCATAGGTGCCGCTCATCTTCGAGGAGATCAGTACGGCGACCACCCCGTCCCCGCGTCCCACCGGTTCCTCGAGAGCTTCGATCATCGAAGCGAGCGCAGGCTGCGACGAGGTCGGAAAGTCGGGCGCGGTGGTCATCCGGCGGTAGAACGCCTCGGCGTCGATCTCCAGGTCGGACTCGCTGACGCCCCCCAGCGTCACGGAGAGCGAGACGATCTGGATGCCGAACTCCGCGGTCAGCGCGGCCGGCATCGCACTCGTGGAGTCGGTGATGACGTGGACGGCCAAGGTGCCTCCCCCATGGGCGGGTGCGCGCGGGGTAGCTGCGCGCTGGGTGCATGGTATCGCACGCCCGGCGACGCGATGGACCGACGGGAGCGGGTATACACTATTCGTGCTGGAGTATGCAGCCGCGCGGCTGCAGCCGGAGCCGATGCAGGGAGCTGAGGATGGATCGTATACGGACCGTCATCATGGGCGCCGCAGGGCGCGACTTCCACGACTTCCAGGTGCTCTATCGTGACGACCCCACGGTCGAGGTGGTCGCGTTCACAGCGACACAGATCCCAGGGATCGACTCGCGCACCTACCCGGCGGCCATCGCTGGCGCGCTGTACCCCGAGGGGATCCCGATCGTCCCCGAGTGCGAGCTCACCCAGCTCATCCGCGAGAAGAACATCGCCAAGGTGGTCTTCGCCTACTCTGACGTCGCACACGTCGACGTCATGCACAAGGCGTCCGCGGTACTGGCAGCAGGAGCCGACTTCGAACTCATCGGCGCCGAACGCACCATGCTCGCCTCCTCCAAACCCGTGATCTCGATCTGCGCCGTTCGCACGGGAGTGGGCAAGTCCGGTATCTCGCGCTACGTGTGGGAACTGCTCGCCGAGCACGGCCTGTGCGGCGTCGACATCCGCCACCCGATGCCCTATCGCGACCTCACCACGATGCGCGTCGAGCGCTACGCGTCGCTGGACGACCTCGACAGGCTGGGCGTGACGGTCGAGGAGCGCGAGGAGTACGAGCACCTGATCGAGGTAGGAGCGGTCGTCATGGCCGGCGTCGACTACGAGAACATCCTCCGCGCGGCCGAGGACGAGGCGGACGTCGTCATCTGGGACGGCGGTAACAACGACACCCCGTTCGTGAAGCCGGACCTCGAGATCGTCGCGCTCGACCCGCACCGCCCGGGCCACGAGCGCCTGTACCACCCGGGCGAGGTCAACTTCCTCCGCGCACAGGCCTTGGTCATCAACAAGGTCGAGACCGCCGGCCCGGTCGCGTTGGCCGAGGTGCGAGCGTCCGCCAAGAAGTACAACCCCGACGCCGTCCTCATCGAGACCGACTCGGCCGTCGTGGTCGTGGGTGGGGACGAGCAACTGCGGGGGAAGCGCGTCCTGGTGATCGAGGACGGCCCGACCGTCACGCACGGCGGGATGGCGTACGGGGCCGGGGTCGTGGCGGCCCGGCGCGCCGGCGCCACGATCGTGGACCCGCGGCCGTACGCGGTGGGGTCGCTGGCCGCGCTGTTCTCCCGCTGGGCGCATCTGACCGAGATCCTGCCGGCGATGGGCTACTCGCCCGAGCAGCTGACCGAGCTCGAGGCCACCATCGCCGCGGTGCCGTGCGACGCCGTCGTCATCGCCACACCGATCGACCTCAGCCGCCTGATCGAGATCCCGCAGCCGGCGGTCCGCGTCACCTACGGTGTCGTCGACCGCGGCGACCCGACGGTGCGCACCCTGGTCGAGACGTTCCTGCGCGATCGGGGCCTGATCTCGTAGAACGCGGTCTCTGAGACGAAGCAGCCCCCGCACGCTGACGCGCGCGGGGGCTGCTTCGTCTCACCGGGCTACTTCACGACGACCGTTAGCGTGAACGTCTTCTCGGGAGGCACGGTCGTCTCCCAGGAGCGCAGGTACTCCATGCTCAGGACCCCGGTCCCCGGCGCGGCGGCGGTGTAGGTGAACACCCGCGTCCCTCCCGCGCCCACGACGCCCGGCGCGGCCGAGGACTCGAGCGTGTCGGACTTGGCGGACAGTTGAGCCGGCAGCGAGCCGGCGACCCTCCAATCGAACCCGGTGGTCGGATTGCCCTCCAGCGCGACGACGAGCTCGGCGCCCGGCGCCATCTCGACCGTGGTCCCGTCTGCCGTTGCGTCCACGCGAACCGGACCGGTCGATGACGACGCTCCCGCTCCGGAGGTGCATCCTCCCAATACAGCCAAGGTGAGCGCCAAGACGAGTATCCCGGCGATTCGTGCTGACCCTCTCATCAATGACCCCTCCCTCTCGGTGTCGGACCTACTGGCTTAGACGCGCCGGACCGGGTAGAGGATCACGGTCTCGGCCGAACCCCTCGGGGCTGTTGTACCCGCGCAGCGCGTCATCGTCGTGCATCGGCCCTGACCTGCGGCGTTGCCGAGGATGGCACCGCGCTCGCTCTTCACGCCCCCGGCTGCCGCCCCGGCGTCTGCGATGACGCGAGCTTCCATCAGCGGGGCGGACCAGCACGCACCGGCGTTCGGCGGACACACACAGTGCCCCCTTTCCGGCGCGTC
>DATCIA010000019.1:0-27746 GCA_036508075.1 Coriobacteriia bacterium | reverse complement strand
GCCTCAACTCCAAGAACATCATCGGCTTCGTCGGTGGCATGGCGATCCCGCCGGTCCAGCGCTACGAGGCAGGCTTCGTCGCCGGCGCCAAGTCGGTCAACCCGACCGTCAAGGTCATCTCGCTGTACGCGGGTAAGTTCGACGACCAGGCAAAGGGCAAGGAACTCGGTCTGTCGCTGATCTCTGACGGTGCGGACGTCGTGTTCGCCGCCGCCGGCCAGACCGGCATCGGCACCTTCACGGCGTGCCAGGAGTCGAAGAAGGCCCTGTTCATCGGCGTCGACTCCGACCAGTACCTGACGCTCACGACCCCCGGCGACACGATCCTGACCTCCGCGGTCAAGAAGATCGACGTCGCGGTGTTCTCGGTCCTGAAGCAGGCCAAGGACGGCGCGTTCCCCGGTGGCCAGAACCTTTCGTTCGGCCTGAAGGATGACGGCGTCGGCATCTCCCCGTTCCACGATTTCGACGCCAAGGTTCCCCAGGCGATCAAGGACGCCGTCGACAAGGCCACGGCCGACGTCAAGGCGGGTACGGTCACGGTTCCCGAGACCCTCAAGTAGTTCTCAGTGTCTCGACGCGACCGCAACTAGTCGCGATGATGGGGGCGGCCGGTGCAAGAGCCGGCCGCCTCTTTCGCGTGATGCAACGATCCGGACCCTCGGCTTTGGAAGGGACGCGAGGAGATGCCCGTCCTCGAACTGCGTGAGATCACGAAGGTCTTCCCCGGCGTGCGGGCGAACGATCGCGTATCGTTCGCCCTCGAGCGCGGCGAGATCGTTGCCCTGCTCGGCGAGAACGGCGCCGGGAAGTCGACGCTGATGAACGTGGTGTACGGACTGCTCGGCCCCGACGGCGGCGAGGTGCTCGTCGACGGCAAGCCGGTGCGCATCCGAACGCCACGCGACGCGATCGACTTGGGCATCGGCATGGTGCACCAGCACTTCATGCTCGTCGAGCCGCTCACGGTCACCGAGAACATCATCCTCGGCCACGAGCCGTCGCGCTTCGGAGTCATCGACTTCGCGACGGCGCGCGCCAAGGTGTCCGAACTGTCGGCGCGCTACGGGCTCAAGGTCGATCCCGACGCGCGCGTGGCCGACCTCTCGGTCGGCATGCAGCAGCGTGTCGAGATCCTCAAGGCGCTCTATCAGGGCGCACGGATCCTGATCCTGGACGAGCCGACGGCGGTGTTGACCCCTCAGGAGGTCCGCGAGCTGTTCGCGGTCGTTCGTACCCTGGTGGCCGAGGGTCTGTCGGTCGTCCTCATCACTCACAAGTTGGACGAGGTCATGGGCGTCGCGGACCGTGTGGTCGTCATGCGTGACGGTCGCGTGGTAGGGGAGACGACCCCGGGCCAGACCGATCAGGTCGGTCTGGCCCGGATGATGGTCGGTCGCGACGTCGTCTTCCGCGTCGAGAAGGCCCCGGCGAAGCCCGCCGAGGCCGTGCTCGAGGTGCGTGACCTGGTCGTACTCGACGAGCGCAAGCTCGATGCCCTCAAAGGCGTCAGCCTCACCGTGCGCGCCGGCGAGGTCGTCGGGATAGCAGGCGTCGACGGCAACGGGCAGCGCGAGCTGGTCGAGGCGATCGTCGGGCTGCGCCGGCCGAAGAGCGGTTCGATCTCACTGCGCGACAAGGACATCACCCATGCGTCCCCGCATGCGACCATCGAGGCGGGGGTCTCCCACGTTCCCGAAGACCGGCACCGCCGCGGGCTCGTGCTCGAGTTCGACCTGGCCGAGAACCTCGTGCTGGGTGACCAGGCGGGCCCGCCGTACGCGAGTGGCGGCGTCATGCACACGAAGGTGATCGACGAGACCGCCCGCACGCGGGTCGCCGACTATGACGTGAGGACACCGTCGATCCGCGTGCTCGCCGGCGCATTGTCCGGGGGCAACCAGCAGAAGTTGGTGCTCGCCCGCGAACTGGGCCGCAACCCCGATCTGCTCATTGCGGCGCAGCCGACCCGCGGCCTCGATGTGGGAGCGATCGAGTTCGTGCATAAACGGATCCTGGCCGAGCGCGACAGCGGCAAGGCGGTCCTGCTGGTGAGCATGGAGCTCGAGGAGATCATGTCCCTGTCCGACCGCATCCTCGTCATGTACGAAGGAAAGGTCGCCGTCGAGTTCTCGGCCGGCGAGGCGGACGCCGAGAGGATCGGGTTCTTCATGACGGGTGGTGCGAAGCACTCCGGGTCCGCTGCGACCGCACCCAAGTCCTCCGTGGCGGAAGCAGGTGCCTTGTGAGCGAGACCCATGAGGCATCTGTCATCCGGGAGCGTATGTGGATGAAGGCGTTGCGTACGGCGGGGGTCCCGCTGCTCTCTGTCGTGCTCGCGATGGCGATCGGATCGATCATCATCGCGGCGTCGGGCAAGGATCCCGTCGCCGCGTTCGGAGCGCTTCTGACGGGCGCCTTCGGAACCCCCGAGAAGTGGGCCATCGGGAACTTCAAGGCCATAGGCGACACGATCAGTCGGGCGACGCCGCTCATCTTCGCGGGTCTGGCGGTCGCCTTCGGTTTTCGGGCCAACCTGTTCAACATCGGCGCCAACGGTCAGCTTCTGCTCGGCTCGATAGCCGCCGCAGGGCTGGGCCTCGCACTCGCAGGACTTCCGTCCCTGATCGCGGTGCCGCTGATCCTGATCGGAGCGGCTCTCGCCGGAGCATCGTGGGCGTTCATCCCGGCCATCCTGAAGGCGAAGGTCGGAGCGCACGAGGTCATCACGACGATGATGTTCTCATGGATCGGTCTGTATCTGACCTCGTGGATCATCGCGGGCCCCCTTGCCGACAAGACCGTGAGCTCGCAGACACCGATGCTCCCGGAGCAGGTCTGGCTGCCCACCCTGGACAAGTTCCTGCCCGCGCTGCTGCGAGTGCCCGTGCGCGCCCACCTCGGCTTCGTGATCGCCGTGGCTCTCGCGTTCCTGGTGTGGTGGATCCTGAAGCGGACGACGCTCGGCTACAGCGTACGCGCGGTCGGCTACAACCCGCTGGCGGCGCAGAACGGCGGCATCTCGATCGGCATCACGACCGTATACGCCCTGTGCATCTCGGGTGCACTGGCGGGTCTGGCCGGGGCGTCCGAGGTTCTCGGAGTCCAGCACAGGATGTTCGACGAAGTGTCGGCCGGCTCGGGTTTCGGGTTCACCGGTATCGCTGTCGCGCTGTTGGCGAAGAACCACCCGATCGCCGTCATCTTCGCGGCGATCCTGTTCGGTGCGCTGTCGGCCGGTTCGAGCATGATGCAGCTCGTGGCCAACGTCCCGGACAAGATCGTGACCATCATCCAGGCGCTGATCATCTTCTTCGTGGGCGCCGAGACGATCATCAACTGGCTGATCAAGCGCCGCCAGAAACTCGCCCTCGAGCAGAAGGGGGCCACCGATGTGGAGTGACTTCTTCACCCCGGACCTGTTCGCATCCGCGATCCGCATGGCGACACCGCTCGCGCTCGCCGCGATCGGCGGGACGATCTGCGAGCGGTCGGGCGTCGTGAACATCGCGCTCGAAGGCATCATGCTGGTCGGCGCGTTCTTCGGCGTCGTCGTGACGCTGGCGACCGGCAACGTGTGGGTCGGCGTGCTGGCGGCGATCCTGGCCGGCATCCTGCTCTCCGCGATCCACGCGTTCGCGTCCGTGACGCTGCGCATGGACCAGGTGGTCTCCGGTACCGCGCTTAACATCCTCGCGCTCGGGCTCACCGGTTTCGTGATGGAGGTCATCTACGGCCATCCGGGGGCGACGAACGGCATCGCCCACAAGATCGGGCCGGTGTTCAACTTCCCGGCGCCGGGCGGCGGGGTGCTGGCGACGATCTGGTTGTGGATCGACCAGGTCTTCCTCAGCTACACCCCGATCGTCTACATCGCGATCATCGTGGCGATCGTCGCCCAGTGGGCGATGTACAAGACGCGCTGGGGACTGCGCCTCCGCGCGCTCGGCGAGCATCCTCGTGCGGCCGACACGGTCGGTGTGCGCGTCCAGGCGAGCCGGTACGTGGCTGTGCTGATCTCCGGCGCGCTCGGCGGCCTGGCGGGCGCGAACCTCACGCTCGAGCAGGTCGGGGTGTTCAGCGACAACATGACGAGCGGCCGCGGCTTCATCGCTCTGGCCGCCAACATCTTCGGCCGATGGACCCCGATGGGCAGCTACCTCGCGTCGCTGCTGTTCGGGTTCGCCGAAGCGATCGAGATCCGGATGCAGTCCTTCCAGGACGTGATCAAGATCCCGGTGCAGTTCTTCCTGATGCTCCCGTACGTGCTGGTCGTCATCGTGCTGGCGGGCTTCATGGGGAGAGCGGTGGGTCCCGCGGCGGTCGGAAAGCCGTACGAGAAGGAGTAGGCGGCGGGGCCGGTATGCGGCCATTTCAGCGAGACGCGGAAGGCGCCCCCTGTCGGGGGCGCCTTCCTGGCTCAACGCGCAGTCTCGCTGAAATGGCCGCATACCGGCCTTGTTACTGGCCTTCCTCGTCATCGCGCATCAGCCGTTGGACCAAGGGTCGCAGGATGAGAATGAGGGTCAGGGCGCCGAACACCAGGCCGTCGAGGAGGGTGGGGCGGAAGTCCCAGCCTCTCAGCGCCGATTCGAGAACGTAGAGCAAGGCGGCGAAGCCGGCGAGGGCCTGCCAGGGGAGGCGCAGGTCGGGACGCAGCCGGACCGGGGTCACAGGACCGGGGGTTCGTCGTCGGTCGCCGGCGCCACGGGCGCGCCGGTCGTGTCGGTTTCCGCCGTGGCAGCGCGCCGCGCGCGGCGCCGGTTCGCGGCCCGCAGGATCAGCCAGAGCACGAGTGCCGCCGGCAGGCCGACGAAGAGCAGGAGCGCGAGCACCGGGCCCAGCACCACGATCAGGACGTTCATCGTCCCGACGAACGCGCGGATGGAGTCGGTGAAGGCGGTCTGGACGCCCCAGTCGATGCCGGACGGTGCGACGACCGCCTTCGGCTCGCTCAGCTCGAGGGTGACGGTGGCCATCGACGCCTGGCGCTCCAGGTAGTTGATCTGTGCCTGCATCGACTCGATGTCGCCCTGCACGCGGGTGAGTTCCTGCTCGATCGCGAGCATGTCCTTGACGCTCGTGGCCTTCGCGAACAGCTGACGCAACCGGCCTTGTTCCGCGGTGAGGTTGCCGAGCCGCGCCTGCATATCCACGTGCTGCTGGGTGACGTCGTCGGACGTCTCGGACTCGGTGAGCACCGTTCCGAGCTTGGCGGCGTCGGCGACGAAGGTGGCGTACTTGTCAGACGGGACGCGCACGGTCACGTAGGCGCGCAACGGGCCGGACGAACTCCCGCTGACGCTTCCGTCCGCGAGCGGGACCGGGTCGCGGTAGATCGGCTGGTCGACGGCGGTCGAGACCTTCATCGACTGGATGTCGGCGCCGTCGCGCGCCACGAGCGTACGGATCGCGGCGATCGCCTCGTCGACCTTGGCCGTCTCGATCCGCATCGTCTTGTTCACGACGACGAGCTTCTGCACCGAGGTCGCGGCGGGCGTGGAGACGCCGGTGCGCGATGCATCGGCGGGCAGCGCCCCGGAATCCGTGGCGCCGTAGCCATTCGAGCTCGTCTTCGAGTCGCCCGCCACCGAGGGGACGCCGTGGGAGACGAGTGATTCGGAGACGCCCGATGTGGAAGCCTGCTGCCCCGGCAGGGCCGAACACGCCCCGAGCGCGAGCGCGCTCGCGACCAGCGCCACGGCGATGGCGACGCGCGCCGCAGCCGGTCCGTACGATCCGCGTGCCATGATCGCTCCTTCCCTATACGAAGCGCCTGCGCCCCTCCCGGGGCAGCCGCGCCTCTCCCGTCATCGACCGAGATACCCGATCAACAGCGAACGCCCGTCGCGCGAAGGCGAGCGGGCGTCCGAGGATCGCATCCGGTGATGCGAGGCTACTCCGTCTTCTGATTCGCCTGCTCGGCCTTCTTCAAGGCGCGCGCGGCGTATACGCCCAACGCGATCCCGATGGCGATGACGACAAAGAAGGCGAGGAGCAGGGTGTTCACCACTGCCGCGGCCCAGTTGGCGGTCATACGTTCGTTCACCTCCGTCGGTACGTAGGGGGCGTTCGTCTCTCGGATTGTATCGAGGGCCGGTGCGCGCGGCAAGCGACGCACGGTCCTCCCTACCCACTCATGTTCGCTGTGAAGGTCCCGGTTCCTGCTGCGTGCGACATCAGTTCAGACGCATGGCGGTGCGGGAGAGTTCACGCCCGTTCGCTCACGGGCACGGGGGTGGCCGGAACGTGTCGACAAGGCGGTGGGATGCGCGGGCGCAGCGAGGTGTCGGCGGGTGGGGCGAACTGCGTCGATTGTGTTGCAAAGTGGGATGCAGTGGAATAGAGTGGGGCTCGTGGAAGCGAAAGCGGCGTGATCGTCCTCACGTCGGGGGCCTGGTGTCACGGGAGGGGCGGGGAGCGGTGTTCCTTGGGGAATACCAGCACACGCTGGACGCGAAGGGTCGCGTCTCGTTGCCGCGCAAGTTCCGCGACGAGATCGGGTCGCATCTCGTCGTGTCCAAGGGCCTCGACAACTGCCTGTACGTGTACCCCGCAGAGGGCTATCGCAAGTTCGTGGAGAGCCTCATGACCGCTTCCGACTTCGATCGCAAGAGCCTCGCATTGCGTCGGCGCTTCACGGCCGGCGCCAGCGAGGTCGAGATCGACTCGGCCGGGCGCGTGGGTCTTGCCCCCGTGTTGCGCGCGCACGCTGCGCTGAGCAAGGACGTCGTCGTGGTGGGGGTCGGCGATCGCATCGAGATATGGGATGCCGAGGCGTGGGCCTCCTATGAGGACGAGAACGAGTCCACCATCTGGGACGCCGCCGAAGAGCTTTCCCGCAGCGGCATCCTCTAGCGACCTTGAAAACGGAATACCGGCATACCCCGGTCCTGCTGGCCGAGGTCCTACACCACCTTTCGCCGCACGAGGGATCGATCATCGTGGACTGCACCCTCGGGGGAGCGGGCCACGCGGTCGAGATCGCAGCCAGGATCGCACCGTCGGGACTCCTCGTCGGTATCGATCAGGACGACACCGCCCTCGCAGCAGCAACTGACGCACTTCGCCTCGGCCAGCAGACCAGACTTCTCAAGGGGAACTTCGGCGACCTGGATGACCTGCTCGTGCAGGCCAACATCCCCTACGTCGACGGGTTCCTGTTCGACCTGGGGGTCTCATCACCCCAGCTGGACGTCGTCGGGCGCGGCTTCTCCTACCACGGAGACGCGCCGCTCGACATGAGGATGGACCCGACCGCGGGCGGCATGACAGCCGCAGACGTCGTCGCTTCGTATTCGGAGACGGAGCTCGCCCGCGTCATTCGGGAGTACGGGGAGGAACGGTGGGCCACGCGCATCGCAGCATTCATCGTAGCCGCGCGGGCCCGTCGCCCCGTCACCTCCACCTCCGAGCTGGTCGACATCATCAAGTCCGCGGTACCCGCGGCCGCCCGCAAGGACGGTCCGCATCCGGCGCGTCGCACGTTCCAGGCGCTGCGCATCGAGGTCAATCGCGAACTCGAGGTACTCGAACAGGCGCTCGACGCGGCCGTGCGTTGGCTGAACCCGGGCGGACGGATCGTCGTCATCTCGTATCACTCGCTCGAGGACAGGGTCGTCAAGCAGGCGTTCGCGCGACTGTCTCAGACCTGCACCTGTCCGCCTGAACTGCCCGTATGTGTGTGCGGGGTCAAGCCGGTAGTCCGTGTGCTCACCCGAAGGGCCGTCGTTCCGACGCCCGAGGAAGTGGAGCGCAACCCGCGATCCCGGAGCGCCAAGCTCCGGGCCGCTTTGAAGGTATAGGCACGCAGATCCGGCTTCCCGTGACGGGCGCCGACGGCGAAGAGAGGGGAGGTGGACACGATGGGTCAGCCAGCACGCCGGACGCAGACGCCGCAGGCGGCTCCTCGCGCTGCCCGCCTCCGCCTCGTCGACACGCCGCCGGCGCGCGCCCCGCGTCCCCGTACCGATGCCACCGCGCGCACCCGTGCACGCGCTGAAGAGGCGCGCGCACGCTCGCTGTTCACCGGGTTCCTGGTCGTATTCCTCTGTGTGATCGCTTTGGGCGGCGCTCGCGTCACTCTGACGTCACGCGCAGCCGAGTTCGCGGTGGGCGAGAGCCGTCTTGCGGCCGACATCAGGCAGCAGCGCGTCGCAGTGGATCAGCTCGAGGTCGACCGCAGCGCGCTGTCGACTCCGTCCCGCATCGCGGGGATCGCCGCAACGAGCATGTCGATGGGTGAACCGAAGTCGATCAAGTACATCTCCGCGTCCGACGTGGGCGCCGCTGACGCCGCCCTGACCTCGCAGGCTGCAGGTGCCGCAGGATCCGGAATCTTTGAGAAGGTGGTCGACGCGGTGGTCGAGCTGTCGGCCGGTGAGGCCCAGTCGCTGCTCGTCGGCGACCTCGGTCTCGCGGGGTCGCGGTAGCCGATGCCACCGCGCACCGGCAAGGGCGGAGGTGCCGGGCGAGGGCCGCACAACCGCTCCTCGAAGCGCCGTCCGGGCGTGCTTCTCGTGCTCCTGCTGGCGCTGCTCGCCGTCGTCGCGGGCCGTCTCGCGTGGATCCAGGTCGTACAGGCCAAGGCGCTGTCCGGCACCGCCGCGCACCAGCGCCTACGTGACCTGACGACGCCGGCACGCCGCGGCTCCATCTTCGACCGCGAGGGTCAGCCGCTCGCCGTCACGACCGACGCCAAGACGGTGTACGCCGTCCCGTCACAGGTGAAGGACGCCACCGCGACCGCGACGGCGATCGCGCGCGTGCTGGGCGGGGACGCGAAGACCTACCTGAAGAGCCTCAAGAGGTCGGGGTCGTTCTCCTATCTCGCCAGAAAGGTCGACCTGCCTCGCGCTGCTGCCCTCGAGAAGCTCAACATCGACGGCATCGGCTTCATCGACGACTCGCGCCGCACCTTCCCGTCCGGCCGCCTCGCGGGTCAGGTGCTCGGGTTCGTCGGCGTTGACGACGCGGGGCTCGCGGGCATCGAGAAGCAGTACGACTCGACACTCGCCGGGACGGCCGGACGCATGGTCGCGGAGCGCGATCCCAAAGGCCATCTGATACCGGGGAGCATCGTCACCTCCGTCGATCCCGTCGACGGGCAGGACATCTACCTCACCATCGACAAGGACATCCAAAACCAGGCTGAACTCGAGCTGGCCGGGGCGGTCAAGAAGTTCGCGGCCAAGGGAGGTACGGTCGTCGTCCTCGATCCCACGAACGGCGAGATCCTTGCGATCGCGTCGACCCCGTTCTTCGACCCGAACGAGTACGCCGCCGCTTCCGAGGACTCGAAGCGCGTGAAAGCCATCACCGACGCGTACGAGCCCGGATCGACGATGAAATCCATGACGGCCGCAGCCGTGATCGACAAGGGGCTCTACACCCCCGAGAGCATGTTCCACCTGCCCTCGACGCTGAAGATCGGCGGCTACACCATCCACGAGTCGCATGCCCGCGGCGCGGTAGACTACTCGCTCAGCCAGATAGTCACCAAGTCGAGCAACATCGGTGCGGTCAAGCTGGGGCAGAAGCTCGGGAAGGCCGCGCTGACCGACTACATCTCGCGGTTCCGGCTCGCCCGCAAGACAGGCGTGGACTTCCCCGGTGAGTCCAGCGGGCAGATGTCGGCGTGGTCGCCTTCCTCCATGGGCAACCTGCCGTTCGGCCAAGGACTGTCCGTCACGCCGCTGCAGCTGGCGCGTGCGGTCGCCGCGATCGCGAACGGCGGCACGCTGGTCACCCCGCACTTCCTGCGCAGCCAGGGCTCCACGCCCGCCACCTTCCCCGCATCGCCGGTACCCGTCATCTCGAAGGCGGCGGCGACCGCGACCACGCGGATGCTCACCGACGTAGTCCGTGACGGGACGGGGACCGAGGCCGCGGTCGCCCAGTACGAGGTCGCGGGCAAGACGGGCACGGCGCAGAAGGTCAGTCCCGGGGGCGGCGGCTACATGAAGGGCGTCTACGTGTCGTCGTTCGTCGGCTTCCTGCCGGCCAGCGCGCCACGCGTCCTGATCCTCGTGACGATCGACTCCCCGAAGAAGGGCCTCTACGGTGGCACCGTCGCCGCACCGGCGTTCTCCCACCTCGCGCGCTTCTGTGTCGATCACCTCAGGATCGCCCCCGCCCCAACGGTCGGCCCGCTGCGCGTCCAGAAGGCGGGATCATCGCAGGTCGGCAACAAAGCGGCCACAGGGGCGCGCGAAACGACGAAGATCGCTGGTACCGATGAAGATCCGAGTTCGACAGACCGGTGAGGAACCCCACCCGTGCCCGTACTCTCCGAACTGCTCGCAGGCGTGCCGGCATCAGGTCCGGTCGGCCTCGCGACCCCGGTCACGGGTGTGGCCTACGCATCGGGCTCGGTGAGGCCGGGCGACGCGTTCTTCTGCATCTCCGGGTTCCGTCACGACGGGCACGCCTTCGCGGCTGAGGCCGTCGAACGCGGCGCCGCCGTGGTCGTCGCCACACGCGAGGTGCCGGGTTTGGCGTCGCCGCTCGTGGTGGTGGGGGACACGCGCGAGGCTCTGGCCGTCGCGTCCTCGCGTCTGTTCGGCGAGCCGTCGCAGCGCCTCGAGGTCGCGGGGATCACCGGCACCAACGGCAAGACCACCACGACCTACCTGCTGGACTCGATCCTTCGCACATCCGGCCGCGTCACCGGCGTGATCGGCACCATCGAGACGCGGCTCGGGGCCGAGCGGTTGCCAGCCTCGCGCACCACTCCGGAGTCGCGCGACCTGCAGGAGCTGCTCGCGCGCATGGCCGACGCCGGAGTGTCGGCCGTGAGCATGGAGGTGTCGTCGCACGCCATCGATCTGCACCGTGTGGACGCCGTCCACTTCGCTGTGGCCGCATTCACGAACCTCAGTCAGGACCATCTCGACTACCACGCCACGCTGGAGGAGTACTTCAGCGTCAAGGCACGTCTGCTGGAGGCCGTGGGCGAGGGCCGTCGCGTGGTCAACGTCGACGACGCCCACGGCCTACGCCTCGCCGAGCAGATCCCCGTCGTGTGGACGGTCGGCACCTCGGCTGGCGCGACGGTTCGCGCCGACGACCTGGTTCCCGGCCCGCTCGGGACCGTGTTCGATCTGGTGACCCCGGCGGGCTCCGCGCACGTCGCCCTGCCTCTCGCGGGCGACTTCAACGTCAGCAACGCGCTGGTCGCGGCGGGATGTGCGCTCGCGCTCGGCGTCGACCTCGAGACCGTCGCCCGCGG
Organism: Coriobacteriia bacterium; assembly: GCA_036508075.1. Lineage (GTDB taxonomy): Bacteria > Actinomycetota > Coriobacteriia > Anaerosomatales > PALSA-660 > PALSA-660. Next base: position 16,516 of record DATCIA010000019.1, on the reverse strand, counting down.
GCTGACCGACGCTCCCCAGGTCCCGGGCAGGCTCGAGCGCATCGAAGCGGGGCAGGATTTCACCGTGCTGGTCGACTACGCTCACACGCCGGACGGTCTTGCGAAGACGATCACCGCCGTCCGGACGATCACGCCTGGTCGGGTGATCACGGTCTTCGGCTGCGGAGGCGACCGCGATCCGGACAAGCGCCCGCTCATGGGACGCGCTGCCGGCGAACTCTCCGACATCGCGGTCCTCACGAGCGACAACCCGCGCACTGAGGACCCGGTCGGGATCATCATGCAGGTACAGGACGGCCTCGCGTCGACGGCCTCGGAGCACCACGTGGAGATCGACCGGCGCGCCGCCATCGCCCTTGCGCTGCGGCTCGCTCGCACAGGGGATGCGGTGTTGATCGCCGGCAAGGGGCATGAGGACTACCAGGTATTCTCCGACAGGACCGTGCACTTCGATGATCGTGAGGTCGCACGGGAGGAGTTGAGCGCGCGATGGTGACGATGTCGGTCGCCCGGCTCGCCGAACTCACCTCCGGGACGATCGTCGCCGGAACGGGCGACCTCGTGTTCACCGGGGTCGGGATCGATTCGCGCCACACGCCGGCGGGAGGCGCGTTCTTCGCTCTGCCGGGGGACCGCTCCGACGGGCATGTGTGGGTCCCGGGCGCGCTCGGGTCCGGGGCTCGTGTCGCCGTCGTCTCTCGCTGGGACGACACGGCCGCGGCTGTGGCGGCCTCGGCGTCGTCAGGTGAGTTCGCGGCGGTCCTTGTGCCTGAGACCGCAGCGGCGCTGCGCTCGCTCGCGAGCGCAAACCGAGCCTCGCTGCGGTGCCCGGTGATCGCGATCACGGGTTCGACCGGCAAGACGAGTACGAAGGACTTCGTCGCGGCGGCGTTGGGCGCCGGACGGAGCGTCGTGGCGACACGCGGCAACCGCAACAACGAACTCGGAGTGCCCCTGACGCTGCTCGAGGCCGACAATGCCACCGATCTGCTGGTGGTCGAGATGGGGATGCGGGCGGAGGGCGAGATCGCCGCGCTGTGCGCGATCGCTCGTCCGACCATCGGCATCGTCACCAACATCGGCCAGACGCATCTGGAGGCGCTCGGGTCCCAGGACGCCATCGTGCGGGCCAAGGGCGAGCTGGTGGCCTGCGTGCCTTCGACCGGGATGGTGTTCCTCAACGGCGACGACGAGCGGTCCCGCTCCCTCGCCGCCGCGTCCTCCGCACCGGTCACGTGGTACGGGTTGTCGGAGGGGGTCGACGTGCGTGCATCCGACATCGAGGTCGACGAGACGGGCAGGGCGACGTTCACGCTGACGGCGGACGTCGGGTCGATCACCGTTTCGCTCCCGGTCCCGGGACGCCATAACGCATACAACGCCGCAGCCGCCGCTGCGGCGGCGCTGTACCTCGGCACGACGCTCGACGAGATCGCGGCGGGACTTGCCGCGGCCGTCACCACGGACATGCGCATGCAGGTCTTCACCGCGGCGACGGGCGTCGTGGTCGTCAACGACGCGTACAATGCGAGTCCTACCTCGATGCGCGCGGCTCTGGCGACACTGGTCGACATGCGCGCCGCCGGACGACGCATCGCCGTGCTCGGCGACATGGCTGAGCTCGGATCGCTGACCGAACTGGCGCACTTCTCCCTGGGTGAGGTCGTCGCACGCTCGGGTATCGACGTGCTCGTCACGGTCGGCGCGCGTGCGCTCCGCATCGCGGACGGTGCCGTCGCCGAGGGGATGGAGCCGTCCGACGTCCGCCCGTGCGAGGGTGTCGAGGAAGCCTCGGAGGTGCTCGACGACCTGCTCGCCCCCGGGGACCTCGTGCTCGTGAAGGCGTCGCGCTGCATGCAGCTGGAACGCATCATCGAAGGGATGCTGAACCCGCATGTCTAGCATCAACCTGTTGCAGATCAGCCGCTATCCCACGTACCAGGTCTTCCTGGTCATGGTGGTGGCGCTCGCGGCTGCGGCGCTGCTGTTCCCGTTGTGGATCCGACTCGTTAGGTACCGCAACATCGGGCAGCAGGTGCGCGCCGACGGTCCCCAGGGACACCTCGTCAAGCAGGGTACGCCGACGATGGGTGGCGTGCTGATCATGTTGGTGGTCACCGCCCTGTACGTCGCCATGGGCTCGGTGGACCGGCCCAGCCTCCTAGTGCTCGGTTCGATGCTGGCGTGCGCCCTGCTCGGGTTCGTCGACGACTACGCCAAGGTGGTGAAGGAGCGGTCGCTCGGGCTCACCGCGTCGGCCAAGATCGCTTGGCAGGGCGCGATCTCGCTCGTCGTCGGGCTCCTGGCAGTGAACTGGGCGGGTATCTCGAGCACGGTCAAGGTGCCGCTCTTCGGTGGCTCGTTCGATCTGGGCGTGCTGTCCTCGACTGTGCTCGTCGGCGGGTTCGCCATCGTCGTGCCGTGGCTCTACGTGCTGCTCGTGGCGATCATGGTGGTCGCCGCCAGCAACACCGTGAACCTGACCGACGGGCTCGACGGCCTGGCTGCGGGCACGGTCCTGATCGTGATGGTCGCTTTCGCGGCCATCGCGTTCCGCCAGAACCACCTGCCGATCTCGTTGCTGGGCGCGGCCATCGCGGGCGCCTGCATCGGGTTCCTCTGGTACAACAGTTACCCCGCGGAGATCTTCATGGGGGACACCGGCTCGCTCGGGTTGGGCGCGGCCATAGCGACCATGGCGGTGGTCACGAAGACCGAGCTGCTCCTCCCGCTGATCGGCGGCATCTACGTCATCGAGGGGCTCTCGGTGATCTTGCAGGTCGCGTCGTACAAGCTGACCGGCAAGCGCATCTTCCGGATGGCGCCGATCCACCATCACTTCGAGATGAAGGGCTGGAGCGAGATGAAGGTGATGATCCGGTTCTGGATCGTCACCGGCGTCCTCGCCGGCGCAGGGTTCGCCCTCTGGTTCATCTCGAACCTTAGGAAGGTCGGGTAGCGTGGAGGAGGCTCCACGACGGATCGCTGTGCTGGGACTCGGCCGCAGCGGCGACGCGGTCGTCCGCTGGGCCCTGGGGCGACCCGGCACCGGACCGGCCGACGTCGCGGTCTTCGTCGAGCACGACACGCCGCGCCTGGCAGAGGCCGCGTCCGCGTGGCGGGCCGAGGGCGTGCGGGTGGGGCTCGGCGCGGACGCGCTGCCTGACGAAGGCTGGGACCTCGTCGTTGCGAGCCCCGGGATCTCCCCGTCGAGGCCGCTCCTGCGGTCCGCTCGTCTCCTCGCCGTGCCCGTCATCTCGGAACTCGAACTCGCGTACCGTCTCTCGACGGCGCCGTTCGTGGCCGTCACAGGGACGAACGGGAAGACGACCACCACCGCACTCATCACGCACCTGCTCCGGCAGAGCGGGAGGGATGCGGTGTCCGTGGGCAACATAGGCGTGCCCGCGGTCGCTGCGGCGCCTGCGGTCGCCGGGGACGGGATCGTGGTCGCGGAGTGCTCTTCGTTCCAGCTTGCTCTCACCCTCGACTTCCACCCTAGAGTTGCGATACTGCTCAACATCACCCCCGATCACATCGACTGGCACGGCTCTCTGGAGTCCTACGCCTCGGACAAGGCGCGGATCTTCGCGAACATGGGGCCCGGGGACCACGCTGTCGTGGACGTCGACGACGCCGGCGCGGCCGTGTGGGCCGACGTCGTGGCAGGGCGCGGCCTGCGGGTCGTTCGCGTGGGCCTGTCGAACGGCGACGCCCGTGTGGCCGACGGCGTGTTGACGGTCGACGTGGGGGAGGGCGACATCTCGTTGGTCGGCGCCGACGAGTTGCTGATCCGCGGCGGCCACAACATCTCGAACTCGCTCGCAGCCGCGGCTGCCGCGCTCGTGATGGGCGCTTCGCCCGACGCCGTTCGCGAGGGACTGCGGACGTTCGAGCCGATCGAGCATCGCCTCGAGCCGGTGGGAACGGTCCGCGGTGTGGAGTACGTCAACGATTCGAAGGCCACCAATCCCGACGCGGTGATGAAGGCCCTGACGGCGTTCGGCTCCACACCTGTACTGATACTGCTCGGCGGGCGCAACAAGGGCAACGACTTCCGCCCGCTCGCCGAAGCGTGCGGCGCCCGGTGCCGTCTCGCGGTGCTCTACGGGGAGTGCCGGCCCGAACTGGAAGCGGCCTTCGCGTCGTGTGGCGCGCCCTTCGCGCTCGCGGATTCCATGGCCGATGCGCTGTCCGTCGCCTCCGGGAGTGCGCTTCCGGGTGAGGTCGTCCTGCTGTCGCCCGCCTGCGCCAGCTTCGACGAGTTCAGCGACTACGAGGACCGCGGTCGCCGCTTCGCGGCCGCCGTGGCCCGCATGGCCCGGGAGACCCGGTGACGGCTCCGAGCGTCAGGTCCGAGCCCGCCGCGCGGTACCTCCTTCTGGGGGCGACCGTCTTCCTCGCCGTCGGCGGTCTGCTCATGATCTTCTCGGCCTCCTCGGTCGCGGACTTCAAGGCGTTCGGCGACAGCGCGTTCCATCTGAAGCGCCAGGCCGTCTTCCTTCTGCTGGGGTTCCTGGCTCTGGGCATCGCCTCCCGCCTCAGTGTGTCGGCGATCCGCCGCATCGGCCTGGCCATATTGGTCGCCGCCGATGCCATGCTCGTGCTCGTGCTCGTGATGGGCGTGGGCAAGTGGGGCTCGGTGCGAGCGCTCGACCTCTTCGGGATCACGACGATCCAGCCGGCGGAGATCGCCAGGCTGGGATGCGTGCTGGTGATGGCCGGGCTCTTCGCGGACCGGGCGCGTCACCCGCGACCGATGAAGGACGACCTCCTCGCGATAACGCTCATCGCCGGCATCCCCTTCGCGCTGGTCATGGTGCAGCCGGACATGGGTGCCGCCGTCTCCATCCTCGTCGGCGTCTTCTTCGTGATGGTGCTCGGGGGGCTCCCGGGCAGGTGGATCGCGGTCACCGTCGGCGGGATCGTGGCCGGGCTGGGCACCCTGTTGCCGCTGGCCGCCTACCGTTCCGCGCGCTTCGCCGCGTTCTTCGATCCGAACAAGGACCCCCGGGGGAGCGGATACCAGATCCTGCAGGCCCGTCTGGCGCTCGGGTCGGGAGGGGTACTCGGGCTGGGTCTCGGGATGTCGTCCGAGAAGTGGGGGTATCTGCCCGCGCCCTACACCGACTTCATCTTCGCGATCATCGGCGAGGAGTTGGGGCTTCTCGGTGCGCTGTCCGTGGTCGTGGCGTTCGGCGTGTTCTGCTACGCCGGGATCCGGATCGCGCTCGCGGCCAAGGACCCGTACGCCCGTATCGTCGCCGGTGGCCTCACGGTCACCATCGTCACCCAGGCGCTGATGAACATGGCCTCGGTGACGGCGCTCATGCCGGTGGCCGGCGAGCCGTTGCCTCTCGTGAGCTATGGTGGCTCTTCACTTCTCTTCACCATGGCCTGCGTCGGCCTTATCCTTGCCATGACCCGCGAGAGCGCCCGGGAGAAATCCCGCGCGCGTTCGCACCCGACCGATACGGAAAGGAGCGCCGGTGCGCGTTCTGGTGAGCGGCGGAGGGACGGCCGGCCACGTCTATCCGGCATTGACGGTGGCCGCGCTGGTGTCCACCGACGCTCGTGACCGGGTCGCGTACGTCGGCGCACCGGACAGTCTCGAGCAGCGGCTCGCGGGCGAACAGGGCATCGAGTTCGTCGCCGTTCCCGCGACCGGCTGGGACCGTGCCCGCCCTCTCACGCTCGTGAGCGGTCTTCTCACGGCTATCGCCTCGACGGTCCGCTGCATCCGGCTTCTGCGTCACGACCGCACCGACGTCGTCGTGGGTTTCGGCGGCTACGTGTCGGTGCCGCTGTCGCTCGCAGCCGTCGTGCGCCGCGTCCCCCTCGTGCTGCACGAGCAGAACTCGGTCCCCGGTGTCGCTAACCGCGTGCTCGCACGCTTCGCTCGCACCGTCTGCGTCACCTACGAGGACTCCGTGGCGCGGCTCCCGCACCCGGATCGCGCGGTCGTCACGGGCGACCCCGTGCGCGAGTCCGTGCGCAACGCCGACAGGGATGCCGGGCGCATCGCGTTCGGCGTCGCGCCCGACGAGACGCTGCTGCTCGTCTTCGGCGGGAGCCGCGGCGCGCGACATCTGAACAGCGCGGTCGTCGGCCTGCGCGATCGCCTGCAGGAGATCGAGGGGCTGCGCGTCGTGCAGATCGCGGGTCCTGCGGAGGCCGCCACGGTTCGGGCCGCGCTCGAGACGCATGCCGATGGCGCGCCCGCGTGGTGGCAGGTCCTCGAGTACGTGAGCGAGATGGGTGACCTGCTGGCCGCATCGGATCTCGTGGTGTGCCGTGCGGGGGCGACCACGCTCGCGGAGCTGTCCGTTCTCGGGAAGGCATCGGTGCTGGTGCCGTATCCGTACGCGACCGACGATCACCAGACCCTGAATGCGGGCCCGTTCGTGCGGGCCGGCGCCTCGGTCGTCGTCGCGGACTGCGACCTGGACGCCTCGGGCTTCGGCGAGGCGTTGCTGGCGCTGCTCGTCGATCGCGCGGCCCGTCTCGCCATGGAATCGGCGGCTCTGTCGCTGGGCCGCCCCGACGCCGCTCGCGCACTGGTCGAGGCCATGACCGCCGCGGCAGAGAGGCGGGCGGCATGACACACGCTTACGCGCACTTCATCGGTGTGGGTGGCGCCGGGATGAGCGGTATAGCCCGTGTCCTGCACGACCGCGGCGTCGTCGTGACGGGCTCCGATCTGAGGAGCTCCCGCTACTCGACCGCGCTGCAGCAGGCCGGCATGACGGTGCACATCGGCCACCAGGCTGCGAATGTCGGCGAACCTGACTTCGTCGTCGTCTCGACCGCGATCCCCGACACCAATCCGGAGCTCGTCGAGGCGCGCCGCCGCGGTATCCCGGTGTGGCCCCGCGCCCGCATGCTTGCCGAGTTGGCAGGGGAGCGGCTGACGGTCGCCGTCGCCGGCACCCACGGCAAGACGACCACCAGCTCGATGGCCGCCGCCGCGCTGATCGAGGCGGGTGCAGACCCCACGTTCCTCATCGGCGGCGAGCTCACGGATGTCGGCAGCAACGCGCGCTGCGGTGGCGGTCCCTACTTCGTGGTGGAGGCCGACGAGTCCGACGGGTCGTTCCTCTACCTCGATCCGTACTGCGCGATCGTGACCAACGTCGAGGCCGACCATCTCGATCACTACGCGTCCCTGGACGAGATCGTCGATATCTTCCGTGAGTTCCTGGGCAAGGTGCGCCCCGGTGGCGTCGCGGTGCTGTGTGCCGATGACCGGAGGCTGATGCGCCTGGCGCCCGAGGTCACGGAGCGCGTGGTCACCTACGGCCACGCGGGCTCCGCCGACGTGCGCATCTCCGGCTACGAAGCCACCTCCGTGGGGGGCGCGTTCTGCGTGCACTTCCCCGACGGAACCGAGGTCGCGTGCTCCACCCGCATGCCGGGCGAGCACATGGCTCTCAACGCCACCGGGGTGTTGGCGGCGGCGTGGGCGCTGGGCGTCGACGTCGAGGCGGCCGCCCGGGGCATCGCCGGGTTCGGCGGTGTCAAGCGCAGGTTCGAGTACGTGGGTGTGGTGGGGGACGTCTCCGTCGTGGACGACTACGCCCACCATCCCACCGAGGTCCGCGCGACTCTGGCGGCAGCACGCACGGTCGAGGCGGGCACGCGTTGGGTCGTGTTCCAGCCGCACCGCTACAGCCGCACCGCTGCATTCGCCCACGACTTCGGTGCCGCGTTCGATGACGCCGATCGTGTCGTGATCCTGGACGTCTACAGCGCCGGCGAGGCGCCGGTCCCGGGTGTGTCCGGGAAGACCGTCGTCGACGCCATCCTTCTGCATCATCCGCGCGCTCGTCTGGCGTACTTCCCGCACATGGGCGAGGCGGCGCGATACGTCGCCGGCCGGACGCGTCCCGGCGACCTCGTGATGACCATGGGAGCGGGCGACGTGACGACCATGGGACCTGAGATCGTGCGCGAACTGACACAGCGCGCGTCGGGAGGCGCCGTATGAGCGTCGAGGGCGCCCTGCGCAGACTGCGCGGTGAGCTGAGCGGCGAGGTGCGTTCGCGCGAGGTCATGGCGCGCCACACGACCTATCGCGTCGGTGGCCCGGCGTCGATCTTCGCCGTCCTGGACACGGTCCACGACGTGGTCACCGCCCTGCGCGTCCTCGAGGAGGAGGATGTCGAGTGGGCCGTGGTCGGTAAGGGCAGCAACCTGCTCGTGTCCGACTCCGGCTACGACGGGGCGGTCCTCCTGCTCGGGCGCGAGTTCAAGCGTCACGTCATCGAGGGAGAGACGATGCGGGCGGGCTCGGCATCGGTGCTGGCCCACCTGGTGCAGGACGCTTTCAACCTGGGCCTGTCCGGTCTCGAGTGGGCCGTCGGGATTCCCGGAACGCTGGGCGGCGCACTGGCCATGAACGCCGGAACTCCGGAGGGATGGATCGGCCAGATCGTCGATACGGTGACCCTGTTCATCCCCGGTCTGGGGCTGACGCTCGTGCACGGCCGCGACGTCGTGTGGGACTACCGGCGCAGCGGCCTGGCGGGTCGGGGTATCATCCTCGAGGCCACGCTGAGGGTGACCGAAGGCGAGCCGGTCCGCATCAGGGCCGAGATGGAGCGCAACCTCAAGAAGCGCAACGCCACCCAACCCATGCGCCTGCCCTGCGCCGGCAGCGTGTTCGTGAACCCGCCCGGCGACTCCGCCGGACGGCTCATCGAGGAGTGCGGGCTCAAGGGTGTTCGTCTCGGCGGCGCGTGCGTCTCGACCGTGCACGCCAATTTCATCGTCAATGAAGGCGGAGCGACCGCGGCGGACGTCGTCGGGTTGATCCGCAAGGTCCGCATGACCGTGAAGGACGGGTGTGGTGTCGACCTCCGACCGGAGATCAGATTCCTCGGGAGCTTCGAAGAAGCGTAGGAACGTCTACATCTCGACGGCACCCAAAGACGGCGCGCGCGCCGGCGCATCGGCGCGTCAGGCCCCGGTGCGCCCGGTCGTGCGTCCCCCCACCCCCGCGCGCGCCGACCTCGGCCGTTCGACCGCTGCCCGGGAGCGCGCCGCCAAGCTGAAGGCGGAGCGAGAGGGACGCCTGTCCTCACAGCGCCGCGCCCGTCGCCTGCGGATCGGCGCGGTCGTCGTGGCGGTGTTCCTCGTGCTGGCCGCGTGTACCGCGCTCTACAACTCCGCTCTGTTCACGGTCCGCACAGTCGAGGTGGTGGGCGGCACGCACGTCTCGGCCGACGCGGTTCGCGCCCTCGCGCGCGTTCCCGCCGGGGCGACGCTGATCCGCTTCCCGGCCGACGCGGTCGCGTCGCGCGTGGCGGCCGATCCGTGGATCGCCTCCGTGTCGGTCTCGCGCGTCTTCCCCTCGGGCATGCGGATCCGCGTGGTGGAACGCATGCCAGTCGCCATCGTCGATGCGGGAGCGCGCATGTGGCTGATCGACGGGACGGGAACCGCGATCGCGACACCGACGGTGGATGCGAGCGGGACGGTCCCCACCATCACCGACGTTCCCGGGCTCGACCTGAAGGCCGGACGGCGCACCACCTCCGAGCCGCTGCTCAACGCCATCGCCGTGCTCACCGGTATCAGCAGGACGTTGGCCGCCACCGTGGTCTCGGTCTCCGCACCGACGATCGACGGCACTGCGCTTGCGACCCGCGATCACGTTGAGATCGTCTTCGGCGAGGCCGTCGATCTGGTGACCAAGGACGCTCTGGCGCGTCGGATCCTCGGCGAGCAGAAGGGCAAGGTCGTCTCCGTCGACGTGCGGATCACCGATCGCCCGACATGGCGCGGCCTCAAGTAGGGAGAGACATGGACCGGAACGCGATGACGCCGCGCCTGCGCACCGCGGTCGCGGGATGGGTCGTGGTGGCGTGTCTGGCGGTCGCCAGTCCCGCAGCCGCGCTGACCATCTCCGCGCCGGCCGACTTCCACGGACCGACGGACGTGCGGGTCGCGCTGTCGCCGGGCGACCCCTCGGGCCTCGTGTCGCTGTGGGATGGCGCTGGGCTGCTCGGCTCGACGCCGCCGACCGACGGCGTCGCATCCTTCGGCGGCGTGACGCTTCCAGCGGGACCGCGGGTGCTGCGTGCCACCGTGGCGGGGGAGGGCGGCGCGGAGGCGTCGACCGAGACCGCCGTCTATTCGTGGACGGCTCCCGGTGCTCCGACCTGGGTCTCTCCCGGATCGAAGGCGATCGTCAGCCCGTGCACCGTCAGGCTGTACGCCGGGTCCTCGACCGTCACGATCACCCTGAGCGTGGACGGACGTCGCGTGCGCACGCTGGCCTGCCGCCCAGGGGCGCTGGTGACGTTCGCGGGGGTCAGGTTGACCTCTCGCCGACCCACGCTGACAGTTGATGAGACGAGTCGCTTCGGCGAGACGGCCTCGTACCAGCGCACTGTCACCCGGTACCAGTTCCCCTACGCCACCTGCATCATCATCGACAAGAGCCAGTTCCGGCTGTACTGGGTCCGGGACCAGCAGCTCGTGAAGCGGTATCCGATCGCGCACGGCCGACACAACTGGACGCCGGTCGGTGTCTGGCGAGTACTGGCGAAGTACAAGACCGCGCCGAAGGGCATCTACGGTCCGCGCAAGATGCGCATGTTCCGCCGGGTCGGCACGCCGGGTCACTACCGGTACGTCTTCACCGCGTACGGGATCCACGGCACCAACCAGCCGTGGGTCATCGGGACCATGGCGAGCCACGGCTGCATCAGGATGTACAACCGGGACGTCCTCGAGCTCTGGCCGCAGGTCCCCATCGGGACATTCGTGATCACGAGGCCGTAGGGGAGAGCCACCCGCGGCTCGTCGTGCCTCGCCATCCTCCAAGGCCCTCCGCGAAGAAATATCGCAGGGGGTCTTGCATTGGGCATAACCTTTATGCAAAGATTGAGTGTTGCGTGGGTTATATAACCCTAAACTGGACCCTTAGACTTCGGTCGATACACGACCCGGGCCGAGGGGGAGGAGGCGTCAGATGCTCGAGACCGGTGCCAACTATCTCGCGGTGATCAAGGTCGTCGGCGTTGGCGGAGGCGGTTCGAATGCCGTCAACCGCATGGTCGAGGCGGGTGTCAAGGGTGTTGAGTTCATCGCGGTGAACACCGACGCTCAGGCACTGCTCATGTCCGACGCCGACTACAAGGTGCACATCGGCGTAGGCCTCACCAAGGGTCTTGGCGCGGGGGCCGATCCCGATGTCGGGCTTCAGGCCGCCGAGGAGTCGCGTGCCGAGATCAAGGAGGCGCTCCAGGGCGCCGACATGGTGTTCATCGCCGCGGGCGAAGGAGGCGGCACCGGCACCGGTGCGGCTCCCGTGATCGCCCAGATCGCCAAGGAAGAGATCGGCGCGTTGACCGTCGGTTGCGTCACGCGGCCGTTCGCGTTCGAGGGGCGCAAGCGGGCCGGCGTCGCCGACGAGGGCATCAAGCGCCTGCGCGACCACGTCGACACGCTCATCGTCATCCCGAACGAGCGCCTGCTGCAGGTCGCCGAGAAGAAGACCTCCATGCTCGACGCGTTCCGCATCGCGGACGACGTGCTGCGCCAGGGCTGCCAGGGGATCACGGACCTGATCACGGTCCCGGGGCTGATCAACCTCGACTTCGCCGACGTCCGCACGATCATGGCGGACGCCGGTTCCGCGCTGATGGGTATCGGCGTCGCCACCGGAGACAGCCGCGCGAGCGAGGCCGCCAAGGCCGCGATCTCCAGCCCCCTGCTCGAGTCGTCGATCGAGGGGGCACAGGGAGTGCTGCTGTCGATCGCCGCGGGCAGCGACCTCACGCTCCACGAGGCTAGCGAGGCGGCCGCGGTCGTCACCGCAGCGGTCCACCCGGACGCGAACATCATCTACGGCGCGGTCATCGACGACTCGATGGCGGACTCGATCCGCGTCACCGTCGTCGCGACCGGCTTCGACGGACGGCGCAAGCAGTCGTCCCTCAGCCTCGACGCCGAGGGAGAGGACGCGCTCCCGACGGCCGCTTCCGTGCCGTCGTTCGAGCCGATCAGCGATGACGACGACGGGATCCCGGTCTTCCTGCGTCGCAGGAACTAGGATCGCGGGTCCGCGCCGCGTAGGGCGCCGACCGATCGACAAGGAACGTCCGTCCGGCTGAAACCGGGCGACGCATACGCGGCGGGGTGACGAGGCACAGGGACCTCGTCACTCCGCCGCGGTCGTTCAAGCGGCTATCATTCTGTGGTGAGAGGCGCGAGGATCGCGCCGGGTCACGCGGCGACGGCAGGAAGCGGCGGGTGCATGTTCGGGCTGGTGCGCGAGCAGATCGGTGATCTTGCCGTCCATGTCGACCCGGACATGCGGGATCGGCACGGCATCCTGATCGCGTTCTCCGAGCGCACCGGGGGTCGGAGCGTCGCCCCCTTCGCCTCGCTCGACCTGGCCGCCCACGTAGACGACGAGCCGGCCTTCGTCGACGACAACCGCGCCCGGTTCATGGCCGCGCTCGGCATCGAGCCGCTGCGGGACCGTCTCACCATCGCCGAGCAGGTCCACGGCGTTGTCGTGCGCAACGTGAGGGGCGCGATGGCGGGGCTGGGGGCCTTCGCGCGCCCCGGAACGCCGCCTCCGGTGCCGGCCGCCGACGCTCTGGTCACCTCCGACCCGGACACCCCGCTGCTCCTGTGCTTCGCGGACTGCGTGCCCGTGATCCTGGTCGCCACCGGACCGTGCCGGACCGTGGCCGTGGTTCACGCCGGATGGCGTGGCGCGCTGGGCAGGATCGTGGAGGAGGCGGCCCGTAGGGTGGCCGCGACGGCCGGCTGCGGGACGGCTGAGCTGGTCGCGTACATCGGCCCCCACATCGGCGCGTGCTGCTACGAGGTCGATGACGCGCTGCTGTCGCAATTCGTCGACTCGTTTGGTACCATTGCCGCGGCCCAGGGCCGTTTGGACCTGGGCGCCGTCGTGTCAGAGAGCCTGAATGGGGTCGGTGTGCCGTTCTCGTCTCAGGTCCGAAGCGGGTTGTGCACCGCTGAGCGGACCGACGCGTTCTTCTCGTATCGCGCCGAAGGCCCTACCGGCCGCCACGGCGCGCTCGCGTGCATCCTCGAGGACGTCCGGTGAGGATCTCCCGCTCTGCGGCGTGCCTCGCCGTCGCTATCGCCGCCGTCTGTCTCTCCGGCCTCTCCGGCTGCACGAAGGCGGATGGTGCGTCCCAGACCAGCCTGACCGTCACCGGATCGACCACGGTGCTTCCGATCGCCGAGGTCGCCGCCGAGGACTTCCAGACCGCCAACCCCGGCAAGCGCGTGCTCGTCGCCGGCGTCGGGTCGTCCGCGGGCATCGAGTCGGTCGCCAACGGCACGAGCGACATCGGGACCTCGTCGCGCGACCTGAAGCCCGAGGAACTGACCCTCGGTCTGGTCGACACGAAGATCGCCCTCGACGCCATCGCTGTGATCGTCAACCCGTCCAACCCGGTCACCGGCCTCACCAAGGCGCAGGTGTCCGACATCTTCCAGGGCAAGATCAAGAACTGGAAGGAGGTCGGCGGACCCGACCTCGAGATCGGCCTCGTGAACCGCGACGAAGCATCCGGCACCCGCGAGGCGTTCTCGAAGTTCGTGCTCGGCAAGGCCGACTTCGACCCGACGGCGGCCGTCCTGCCGGGCACGGGACAGGTACGTTCCGTCGTCGCTCAGGCCGCGGGCGCCGTCGGCTACATCTCGCTCGGGTTCGTCGACTCCACGGTCAAGGCGCTGGACGTCGACGGCATCCCGGCCAATGAGAAGACCGTGGCCGACGGGACGTACCCGCTGTGGCGCAACCTTCACTTCTTCACGAAGGGCGAGCCCAAGGGCCTGGTCAAGGCCTACATCGACTACGTACTCTCCGACGAGATCCAGAACACCATCGTGCGCGACGCCGGCTTCCTTCCGATCACGGCAGGAGGCAAGTAGCCATGGCGGACAACAAGCAGGCCCAAGCGCCCGAGCCCGACGTGACGCCCTATGCGTCCGACTCGTCGCTGTCGACCATATCGAAGGCGACCTACTTCAAAGAGGCCGCGCTGAGGAACCTGTTCCTGCTGTGCGCGTGTGTCGCCGTCGCGGGCGTCGGTCTGATCTTCCTGTTCGTCGGACTGAAGGGCTGGCCCATCTTCGAGAAGGTCGGCGTCTGGCAGTTCCTCACGGGAGCGACGTGGTACCCGACCAAGGGGTCATTCGGGATCCTGCCGCTGATCGTCAACTCGCTGCTGGCCATGGCGGGGGCGCTGGTCCTCGGGGCGCCGCTGGCGATCGGCACCGCGGTGTTCCTGTCCGAAGTCGCGTCTCCAAGGCTGCGCGAACTCGTCCGCCCGGCCGTAGAGCTGCTTGCGGGCATCCCGTCCGTCGTCTACGGCTTCTTCGGCCTGGTGCTCCTGCGCCCGATCATCGCCCGGCTCTTCGGCGGGCTCGGCTTCGGCCTCTTCACGGTCTGGCTGATCCTCGCCGTGATGATCCTGCCGACGATCGCCGCGCTCACGGAAGACGCGCTGCGCTCCGTGCCCGAGGGGATCCGCGAGGCCTCGTACGCGATGGGAGCCACCAAGTGGCAGACCATCTGGCGCGTGCTGCTGCCCGCCGCGAAGATCGGCATCATCGACGCCATCATCTTGGGCATGGGCCGCGCGATCGGCGAGACGATGGCTGTGGTCATGGTCGCGGGCAACGCGCGCGTCATCCCCGACGGTATCTTCAAGCCCTTCCTGACGCTGACCACGGTCATCGTCATGGACATGCCGTACGCCTCGGGCGATCACCGGACGGCGCTGTTCGGCGTGGCGATCATCCTGTTCATCATCTCGATGCTCTTCGTCGCGTCGATCCGGGTCATCTCGAGGTTCGGCAAGGAGATGGGCTGAGGTGCAGTCGCGTGAACGCATGGACAAGCGGATCACAAACGGTGTCGCGCTCGGCGTGATCTGGCTGGCCGCGCTGGCCACCGTCGCCGCGCTGGGCACGATCTTGGTCTACGTCATCGTCAACGGGATCGGGCAACTGACGCCCGCATTCATCTTCGGATGGCCGCACGGGGTGAACATGGAGGGCGGCATCTGGCCCACCATCCAAGCGACCTTGTACGTGACCGCGCTCGCGATGCTCATTACCACGCCGATCGCGGTACTCGCCGCGGTCTATCTCGCCGAGTACGCGGTGCAGGGCCGCCTGGTCTCCACCATCCGGTTCGCCGCCGACTCCTTGGCGAGCGTGCCGTCCATCGTCATGGGTCTGTTCGGACTGGCACTCTTCGTCGAGGGCATCGGTATGGGCTTCTCCGTGATCGCTGCGGCGCTCGCGCTCTCGTTCCTACTGCTGCCGATCATCGTGCGCACCACCGAGGAGGCCATCCGCGCGGTCCCCAAGTACATCCGCTGGGGATCGTACGGCCTGGGCGCGTCGAAGTGGCAGACGGTCTCCCGCATCGTGCTCCCTTCGGCGATGCCGCGCATCACCACCGGCGTCATCCTCGCGGCCGGCCGGGCCGCCGGTGAGACCGCGGTGGTCATCTACACCATGGGCACCATGATCAACGCGCCCGTCTCGCCGCTCGACCCCGGCAGAACCATGCCGGTGCACCTGATGCTCATGGCCCAAGAGGGGATCAACATGCCCGCGGCCTACGGCACGGCGTTGCTGCTCGTGCTCATGGTCCTCGGATTCAATCTGACCGCCCGATACATCGGACGCAGGAACAGGAGGATGCAGGGATGAGCAACCGGCTCGCCTCGCATTTCGTAGCCCCCGGACCGGGTCCGGCTTCCGACCATGGCGACAAGTTCAAGGTCGAGAAGCTCGACTTCTTCTACGGGAAGTTCAACGCGCTCACCGACATCAGCGTCGGTATCAAGCGCCACGCCGTCACGGCGTTCATCGGCCCATCGGGATGCGGGAAGTCGACCTTCCTGCGCTGCCTCAACCGGATGAACGACCTGATCCCGGGTACCCGCGTCGAGGGCCGGATCACGCTCGACGGCAACGACATCTACGGTCCGGGCGTCGATCCGGTCGACCTGCGGCGCCGCGTCGGGATGATCTTCCAGCAGCCGAACCCGTTCCCGATGTCGATCTACGACAACGTCGCCTACGGTCCCAAGCTGCACGGGGTGCGGAAGAAGAGCGAACTCGACGGCATCGTCGAGGAGTCCCTCAAGCGCGCCAACGTGTGGAAAGAGGTCAAGGACATCATGGGTAGGGGAGGCCTCACGCTCTCCGGCGGACAGCAGCAGCGGCTCTGCATCGCGCGCGTGCTCGCCGTCGAGCCCGAGGTCCTGCTCATGGACGAGCCGTGCTCGGCCATCGACCCCACTTCGGTCCAGAAGGTCGAGGACCTGATGGCCGAACTCAAGGACCGCATCACGATCGTCATCGTCACCCACAACATGCAGCAGGCGGCTCGCGTGTCCGACTACACGGCCTTCTTCCTGCAGGAGCTGGCCGGAGAGCCGGCTCACCTGATCGAGTACGACCGCACGGCGACGCTGTTCACGACCCCGAAGGACCGTCGCAC
>DATCIA010000018.1:0-10511 GCA_036508075.1 Coriobacteriia bacterium | reverse complement strand
GAGGAAGCGCTCGAACAGCGAGCCGAACGCGGCCCAAGCGCTGGTGGACACGAAGCTGACCGCCGCCATGAACAGGCAGAACCCCGCGAGAACGATCGCGGACTTGTAGTAGGGGATCAGGAAGGTCGAGGCCGAGGTGATCCCGTAGAGGATCCCCTTCGGGTTCACGAACTGCAGCATCGCGCCCGACAGGAACGTGCCCGACGCGCCGTTGCTCTGCGCGGTGTGGGGCGGGGTCGCCACGGTCTTGTACGCCAGCCACAGGATGTAGGCAGCGCCGATGACCGTCATGACCGGCTTGATGCGCGGCAGCGCCGCGTACAGCGTGAAGGAGAAGGCGCAGGCCAGCCCCATGACGACGAAGAACCCTGCGAAGACGCCGGCGGTGAAGTGAAGGCTCCGTCGGATGCCGAACCGGCTCGCGTTGGTCATCGACATGATGTTGTTGGGACCGGGCGTGAACGTCGTGAGCATCACGTAGGAGAGGAACGCGAACGGGTTCGGCATCCGGTCAGCCCCTCCCATCCGCGGCGTCATCCGGGCCGAGGGCGCTCCAGACGGCGACGCCGGCCCTGCGCAGCGCCGCCAGGACCCGCTTGGAGGCCCGACGCGCGAGACGTTCGCGGGCGCCGACGTAGCGGCGCAGGTGCCGGATGTCGTCGGACCCGAGTCCGCGCAATGTGTGCGCGAACGACGCCGCGTCGATCTCCGTGGATCCGAGACGCCTGAGTTCGTCGAGCCCGTCGCCGGATGCGGCGACCGCGCGCTGAGCCAGCCCGCCCACACGCTCGCGCAGGGTGTCGATCGCGAGCCGGGCGTCGGAGCGCTCCGCCGGCTCGAATGACGCGAAGTCGTAGTCGAACGGGACCTCGCGGATGGGACGGCCGGTCACGACGTACAGCTCGCAGTAGAGGTACTTGAACGCGAGGCGGACGAGGCCCTCCTTCTCGATCCGGCGCATGGACGTCGCCACACGGACGGCGCGCAGGACACGGAACTTGCCGAGTCTGGCGGCCCGCTGCACGTAGTCGTGGTCCTCGGCGAGGAGCAGGGTCTCGTCGAAGCCCCCGATGGCCTCGTGGATGTCGCGGCGTACGAGGATGCAGAAGCCGGGCGCGTGAGGCGAGACGTACTGCATGGCGTCGAGGTAGAGATTGGCCACCTCGCACGCGAAGATGTTGCGAGGATCGCGCTGGATCGGCTCGATGAACGACGTCGCCACGGAGAGCTCGCGCTCCTCGAACTCCTCGAGCGCCGCGGCGATGAAGTCGTCATCGAGTTCGTCGTCGGCATCGAGGAAGACCAGCAGGTCGCCGGTTGCCGAGCGGGCACCGGCGTTGCGTCCGACCGCGGGCCTGCCGCCTTCGGCGACGAGGGCTCCGCGACCCTGCGCGACCGCACGTGTGCCGTCCGTCGAGCCCGCATCGGCGACCACGATCTGATCGGCGCGGCGCGTCTGGCGACCGAGCGCGTCGAACAGAGCCGGCAGGCGCTCGGCCTCGTTCAGAGCGGGGATGACGACGGTGAGGGTCAGCGCCACGTCTCAACTCCTGGATGTCGGGTGCGGACAGTCTGGCACAGCAACGCACAGGGGCCCCGGCGGCATCCGACCGGGGCCCCTGTGGGACGTGTGCGGACGTGACCGCTACCGCGGCCAGCCCGTCCTCACGCCGTGACAGCGGAGAAGTGCTTGGGTAGCGCGCGGACCGCATCACCGCGTGCGGCCCGCCGGTCGGGACACCACGCAGAACGGCCCCGGATACCCGGGGCCGTTCGTGGTTCCTATGGTGCGGGCGAAAGGAGTTGAACCTTCACGGGGTTTCCCCCACATGGACCTGAACCATGCGCGTCTGCCATTCCGCCACGCCCGCGTGACGTGCAAAGGGGAGTCTAGCAGGGGCGCAAGAGCGCGGCAATATACGCAAGAGCGGCATGATGGACGTTAGATGAGCGGCGAACATTAGACGAATCGTTAGATGAGGGCAGGCGTTTGGTCAGGGGAGTCCCGCTGCTCTGCATCACGGTGAACGAACGTCACTCGCTCCTCGTCTAGCGACACCGATTCGACCTTCCAGCCCGCGTTCAGCCACTCGTTAGCGTTGACGTGCCTTCCGTTCGTGTCGTTCCCCCACCATGCGGGGTACAGCCTTGCCGATGCGGGCAGCGTGCCTCCGATGATGCATGCGATGTCGTCGAACGACACGGTCACGGAGTCGTTCCTCTGCTCATTCAGGTAGTCCACCAGCGGTGCGTACTTGCTCACGACACGCCCCCCTCGGTCTCGTGACGAACTCCGACGCCGGGTCTACGCCGAGCCTCAGCGTCCCCCTACAGCGCGTCGGATGCCCTCGATGTCTCTCATGCTGAACTGCCCCGTGGACTTATTGCCCTTCACGAAGAGCTGCGCCGAGCTATTGTACGCCATTGACCACTGGTGCTCGTCCATACTACTCCCCTGAACGGCGTTACCGAGCGCCCCCATCATCACCGCTTGGTGTGACGCGCGCAAACCGTTGCCCCACACGCCGCACGTGTGCCGACGTCCCGATCGCACGCCCTCGCCACGCTACTCGTCGACGAGCGACAGCTCCGGATCCTCCTCGTCCCCCTCGAGCGCCTCGATCACGTCCTCGATGGAGAACACCGGAACAGGGTCGAGCCCCGCAACGGTAGGGCCTTCGTCCCACTCCGCGCTGTTCTCGTACGTGGCCTCCCAGGGCGACAACGACGGGCGAAGCGGGTCGAACACGAACTGCGACGCCGCCCAGTTGAGGGCACTGCTACCTCCCAAGTCCATCCCCGCACCTCCTCCTACATCCGGGAACGAGCGCTACAGAGGTCTTTGTCGGCCGAAGTCGCTCGGAGGTTGAGCGGTCGCGCTACCGCGATGCGCGAGCGGCACGGCCCGAACGAACGCTAGAATGGGCGCGCGACAGACGTCCGATGACTTCGGCTGGGGGCGCGTGGACGCAGGACTCATCCTGGGACGGTACCGGCTCCTCGCCGAACTCGGCGAGGGAGGCCACGGCGCCGTCGACCTCGCCTTCGACACCAAGATGGCGCGTCGTGTCGCGATCAAGCGCATACCCGTCACCCGTCGCGGCATCCAGATCCTCTCGCGCACGACGGGACTGCGCGAAGCGCGCACGGCGGCGCTGCTCAACCACCCGAACATCGTCACCGTCTACGAGTGGGACACGGACGACGACGAGGCGTTCCTCATCATGGAGCACGTCGACGGGGCATCCCTGGCCGAGTTGCTCGACCTCTACGCACCGCTCGACATCGACGAGGCGGCGGCGGTGCTGGCACCGATCGCGGATGCCGTGGCGTTCGCCCACGACAACGGTGTGCTGCACCTCGACCTCAAGCCCGAGAACGTACTGATCACCCGGGACGGACTGGTGAAGGTCGCGGACTTCGGCGTCGCCGCGCTCACCAACGCCGCCGGACAGGCGCTCTCCGCGGGCGGCACGCTCGGCTACATGCCGCCCGAACAGCTGCGCGGAGAGGCGGTCGACGCGCGCACCGACGTGTGGGCATTCGCCGCGCTCGCCTTCACGGTGCTCACCGGCGCCGTCCCCTTCGCCTCGGAGTCGATCGAAGGCTCGCTGTTCAAAGCCGAGCGTGGCGGCACACCGATCCCGGGGGCGTTCGAACCGTCGGTGCCCGTCCCGGTCAACGACGCCATAGTCCGCGCGCTCTCGCCCGATCCGGCCCGTCGTCAGCCGGACCTGCGCACCTTCGCGGGCGACCTGATGGTCGAGCTGGGGGATCCCGTGGCGGGCCGGGACAGTCTCCGCTCCCTGGCGACGGAGATGACCTTCGACGAGGAGTACGACGAGGACCCGTCGCTCGTGCGCCTCGGATTGTGGGACCGGCTCGCCATGCGTTCGGGCGTCGCGGAGCGGGTCGTCACCGCCGCCGCTTCGGGGTGGCTGGCGTGGGCCGGGATGGCCCCGCTCGGGTTCCCGTGGCTCGCCCCGGTCGCGGCCATCATCATCGCGGCGGCCGCGGGCTACTTCGCGCCCTCCCTCGGCCTCGGAGCCGGGCTGGTCGTGCTGGCTGCGGGCGCCTTCCGCATCGGCTGGCCCCTCGGGCTCGCCGTCGCGCTCGCAGGCGCCCTGTGGTGGATCGCGCTCGGGCGCACGCGCGCGGGAGCGGGCGCGCTGCCCGTCTTCGCTCCGCTCGCGGGGGTTCTCCGCTTCTCCCCCGCACTTCCCGTGCTCGCCGGCTTCTTCATCGAGGGCGTCTGGACCACTGGAGCCGCGTCCGCCGCGACGGGACTGGTCATGGTGGTCTTCTCGATCGTGAGCCGTTCGGGGGTCATGGCCGATGTCGCCTGGCCCGCGCTGGTGGCGCCTCTCTCGGCGCCGTGGCCCGCGAGCGGGCTCACCGGGGCCGTACTGCTCCGGGGCGCTGCTGCCGTGCTCGCGTGGGGCGTTGCGGGCGTCCTGTCGGCGCTCGGAGCCCATCGGGGAACGCGCCTCGGAGCGCTCACCGGCGCCCTCGCGGGGCTCGGCGTGTGCGCCGCTGCACTCGGCCCCTGGATGACGGTCGGTTCACGGATGGCGCCGGGCGCCCTGCTCCAGATGGGCATCGCCTCTATACTGGTCGTAGCCGTCGTGGCTCTCGGACCCCCGGTCCGGGCGGGCGACACGGACGATCAGGACGTGGAATCCTAAGTGAGCATCCTCTCCGATTTCGAAGACCGCGTCGGCGGCGCGCTCGAGGGCGCGTTCGCGGGCATGTTCCGATCCCCGGTACAGCCGGTCGAGATCGCCAAGACGCTGGGCCGGGCCATGGACGACGGCAAGACCATCGGCGTGAGCCGCGTCTACGCTCCGCTCGGCTACACGGTCGCGCTCTCTCCCGAGGACGCCGAGAAGTTCGGCCCGTTCACGGCGACCCTCGCGGGCGAGTTGGCGACCTACCTCACCGGCCGGGCGCGCGAACGCAACTACCACCTCACGGACGCGCCGAAGGTGTCGTTCATCGTCCATGACGACCTGCGGCTCGGCCGCTTCCGGGTCAGCGCCGAGCTTGCGGCCCCCGAATCGGAGGAGCCCCTCTCCCCTGCGGAGCCCGCCGCCGCGTGGACCGAGGACATCCGCAATCCCGCGGACGACATGGCGACCGTCACGATCGGCGACCACGATCACGACGTCCTGCTTCAGGGCGAGCGCATGCTGGTCGGACGCCTCGCCTCGTGCGCGGTCCGGCTCGCGGACGCCAACGCGTCGCGCGAGCACGCGGCCTTCGTGCGCGTCGGCGACGGCTGGGCGATCGAGGACCTCTACTCGACCAACGGCACGCTGCTCAACGGCGAGCCCGTCGCTCGCGCGCTGCTGCGCGACGACGACGTCATCGAGGTCGGCCTGACGCGCCTCACCTTCCACGAGCCGAGGCGGTAGCCGATGGTCGACGTCGCGCTGCTCTTCGGGCGCATCCTGCTGCTCGCGCTGCTCTACCTGTTCCTCTTCGCCTCGGTGCGCGCGGGGCTGGGACTCATACGGCGCGGCGACCAGGCGCAGCCCGAGCGGCCCCTGACCCTCGTCGTCGTATCCGGGCCGCCCGAACTCACCGGCGTGCGCATCCCGCTGGACGCGCTGGTCCGGATCGGACGCTCGCCCGACCTCGAGCTCGTGATCGCGGATGACTTCGTGTCGACGACGCACGCCCGGATCGTTCCCGCCGCCGGCGGCCCGGTCCTTGAGGATCTCGGCTCCACCAACGGCACGCTCATCGGGGGACACCGGGTCACGCAGGCGGTCCCGCTGCGCGCCGGAGACGAGATCGAGGTCGGCCCCGTGAAGCTGAAGGTCTCGCGCTCATGACCGCCTCCCACATCCCCGGCGTCGGGGCGCTGACCGACCCGGGACTCACTCGGCCGCAGAACGAGGACTCGATGCTCGTCGAGCCGCCCCTGTACGCCGTGGCGGACGGCATGGGTGGTCACCGGGCCGGCGAGGTGGCCAGCCGCGTGGCGCTCGAGGAGCTTCTCGCCAACGCGCCGCGCTCGATCGACTCCAAGGCGCTCGCGCGTGCGGTGCGCGCCGCGAACCGCGCCGTGATCGATTCCGCCGAGAAGACGCGCACCCGCTCGGGCATGGGCACGACACTGACGGCCGCGATGGTCGACGGGACGCACATCGCGATCGCCCACGTGGGCGACTCCCGTGCCTACCTGCTTCACGACGGGCGCCTCACGCGCATCACGGACGACCACTCCATGGTCGCCGACCTCGTGCGCCAGGGCGCGCTCACCGAGGAGGACGCCCGTTTCCACCCGCAGCGCAGCGTCATTACCCGCGCGCTGGGTTCCGACCGCAACATGCTCGCCGACCTCTACGACGTCGAGGCGGTCGTGGGCGACAGGCTGCTGCTGACCACCGACGGACTGACCGGGATGATCCCCGACGACTACATCGGCGAACTACTGGCCGCCGAGCGAGACCCCGACGCGGCGGCCGCGAAGCTCGTCGAGGCCGCGAACCGGGCGGGGGGCTACGACAACATCACGGTGATCGTCATCGACATCGGCGACGTCCGTGCCGTCGACGCGACGCCGGCGCGCGGTTCGAAGGAGGCCCGGCGGCGCGGCGCCGCTCCCCTGTTGTGGATCGTCGCGGCGCTGGCTCTTGTCATCGCCTGCGGTGGCGGAGCGTGGTCCTACGCCCGCTCCCGTGCCTACCTGATCGACCAGGGCGGATACGTCACGGTGTACCAGGGAATCCCCGGCTCCTTCGCCGGGATCGGGCTCAACTGGGTCGTGCAGACGACCGAGGTACCGGTGAACGAGCTCGACCCGCAGGTCGCCGCTCGCCTCAAGGAGGGCATCCCGTTCGGCAAGCTCCCCGACGCCCTGGAACGCGTGAACGAGCTGCGAGCGAGCACGATCCCTACACCGCAGGTCCCGACTCCGAGCCCTGCAACCACCGCGACCCCGGCACCGTAAGGTGGCGGCGGCGATGAGGTCCAGGCGGACGATCGAGCTGATGCTCCTGCTCGCCGCAGCAGTCCCGGTCCTGCTCGTCTTCGCGCTGGCCGCCGGCGCCGCCCGCGGCACGATCGCCCTCTCCGACTTCCTCGCGCCGGCCGGGCTGCTGCTCGCGTTCGGCGCGGCACATGTCGCCGTACGGCGCTTCGCCCCGGGAGCTGATCCCGTGCTGCTGCCGGTGACCGCGCTGCTGTCGGGCATCGGCCTTGCGATGGTCGGTCGGCTCGACCCGGCGCTGGCCGGACCGCAGACCATGTGGCTGTTCGTCGGCGTCGCGGTGCTCGCTCTGACACTCGCCTTCGTGCCACCTCTGGAGCGCCTGGCGCGCTACAAGTACACGATCATGCTGGCCGCGCTCGTGCTGCTGCTCGCACCGGCCCTCGTCGGCACCGAGATCAACGGCGCGAAGCTGTGGCTGCGCTTCGCAGGGATGAGCTTCCAGCCGGCGGAACTCGCGAAGATCATGCTCGTGGTGTTCCTGGCCGCCTATCTGGCCGAGTTCCGCGAGGTGCTCTCCGTCTCGACGCGCAAGTTCGTCGGGATGCAGATGCCGCGGGCCCGCCACCTCGGACCGCTGCTGTTGATGTGGGCCGTCTCGCTGGTGGTATTGGTCGCGGAGAAGGACCTGGGCTCGTCGCTCCTGTTCTTCGGGATCTTCCTCATCATGGTCACTGTGGGAACCGGCAGGTGGTCGTACGCGGTCGTCGGCACGGTGCTGTTCGCGCTCGGCGCGACCGCGGCCTTCTTCCTGTTCGCCCACGTCCGCGTTCGCATCGACATCTGGCTCCACCCGTTCGCGGACGCCGCGGGCAAGGGCTACCAGGTGGTGCAGTCGCTCTTCGCGTTCGCCGCGGGGGGCATGACCGGCGTGGGGCCGGGACGCGGGCTGCCGACGCGCATCCCATTCGTCGCCACCGACTTCGTCTTCGCCGCCATAGGCGAGGAGCTGGGGCTGCTCGGCGGGGTCGCGATCATCACCGCCTACCTCGTGCTGTGCCTCCGCGGGCTGGCCACCGCCGTGCGTGCGCGCTCCGACATGGCCGCGCTCACCGCTGCCGGCCTGGTGGCCGCCTTGGGTCTCCAGACCTTCGTCATCGTCGGTGGCGTCACCCGGCTGATCCCGCTGACGGGCATCACCCTCCCCTTCATCTCGTACGGCGGGTCGTCGATCGTTTCGAACTTCCTGCTGTTGGCGCTGCTCATGCGTGCAGGCGACGACACACCTGAGGACGGGTCCGACATCGTGGCGAGCGGGCAGACAGGCACGCTGGGGCGGCTCGCCCTGTCGCGGAGGCTCGTGGGTGTCGCATGGCTCCTGGCGGCCCTCACGGGGGCTCTCGTGATCAACCTGACATGGCTCCAGGTCGTCGACGCACGCACGTTGAACAACAACACGGCCAACTCGCGCAACCTCGACAAGGAGGCTCGCGCCGAGCGCGGTGCGATCACCACCTCCGATGGTGTCGTGCTGGCGCGATCCGTACGGCAGCCCAACGGACTGTTCAAGCGGACCTACCCGGCGGGCACGCTCGCCGCCCACGTGACGGGCTACTACTCCGTGCGCTACGGGCGCTCCGGCATCGAGTCGGCCGGCAACGACGTCCTCGCCGGGCACCGCGACTACGCGAGCTTCCAGGACGTGATGGACGACGCGCTCGGCCGCTCCGTCCCGGGCAACGACATCGTGCTCACCGTCGACAGCCGCATCCAGAAAGCGGCCGAGAAGGCGCTGGCCGGACACCGGGGCGCCGTCGTCGCGATCGACCCGACCACGGGCGCCGTCCTCGCGATGGCGTCCTCCCCCTCCTTCACACCTCAGAACGTCGATCGCGACTGGGCGACGCTCTCGAAGGACGCGGCCTCCCCGCTCGTCGACCGTGCGATCTCGAGCGTCTACCCGCCCGGCTCGACATTCAAGGTCGTCACGCTCACGAAGACGCTCTCGAGCGGCATCGCTGCGCCGACCACCGTGCTGCCCGCCCCCGGCGTGCTCCAGATCGGCGGCGGAAAGGTGACCAACTTCGAGGGCGCGGGCTACGGCTCGGCCACGCTGCGCAAGGCGACCCAGTCCTCGATCAACACGGTCTTCGCCTACCTCGGCGACAAGATGGGGCCGGTGGCGCTGGTCGATCAGGCGCGGGCGTTCGGCTTCGACGCGTCGCCTGCTCTCGAACTCCCGGTGGCCCCGTCGCTCATGGCGGACCCGGGGGCGATGACGAGGTGGGAGACCGCCTGGGCCGCCGTCGGTCAGCCGGTGGGCTCGCACGCCGTCAACGGCCCCGTCGCCACGGCGCTGCAGATGGCGCTGGTGGCGTCCGGGATCGCGAACGACGGCGTGGTCATGCAGCCGTACCTCATCGACCACACGGCCGACGCGGCGGGCGGCGCGATCTCCACGACCCGGCCCCGCGTCCTCGGCACGGCCACCGATCCCGCGACGGCCGCGACCGTGCGGGACATCATGCTGAGCGTGGTCGAGTCGGGATCAGGCGGGCGGGCACGTATCTCCGGTCTGAAGATCGCGGGCAAGACGGGCACGGCCGAGGTCGGTAAGGGCCGCGCGTCGGACGCCTGGTTCATCGCATTCGGGCCGGCATCGGCGGGCGCGAAACCGCGCGTCGCCGTGGCGATCATCCTGGAGAACGCCGGGGTCGGCGGGCAGGTCGCGGCCCCCGCCGCACGGATCGTGCTCGAGGCCGCTCTGAAGCACTAGACGGGCACGACGCCGTGACGAGGTTCGTCAGCACGGCGGTGCGGTAGAATCTATCCGATAAGCGGATGTGAAGAGCGGGAGCGCCCACGTGGAAGACATGGTCTTCGGTCGCAGGTACCGGGTAACCGAACGCATCGGCACCGGGGGGATGGCGGACGTCTACAAGGCGGTCGACGAGACCCTCGGGCGGACCGTCGCGGTCAAGGTCATGCACGCGCGCTTCGCGAGCGATCCGGAATTCGTGGATCGTTTCAGGCACGAGGCGTCCGCGGCTGCCAACCTCTCGCACCCCTCGATCGTCAACATCTACGACTACGGTGTCGAGGCCGGCACCTACTACATCGTCATGGAGCTGGTGCGCGGCACCGACCTCAAGGCGGTCGTGAAGCAGCGCGGCGCGCTCGACCCGATCAAGGTCGCCGAGTACGGTGTGCAGGTCTGCGCCGCGCTCACCGTGGCGCACGGCTACGGGATCATCCACCGGGACATCAAGCCGCAGAACATCGTGCTCACCCCTGACGGGGCGATCAAGGTCATGGACTTCGGCATCGCGCGGGCCGTCGACTCCGACGCCACCCAGACCGGCTCGGTACTCGGGACGGCGCAGTACGTCTCGCCGGAGCAGGCGCA
The DNA here is from genome assembly GCA_036508075.1 of Coriobacteriia bacterium. GTDB lineage: Bacteria > Actinomycetota > Coriobacteriia > Anaerosomatales > PALSA-660 > PALSA-660. The sequence continues at coordinate 168 of DATCIA010000018.1, read as the reverse complement.
GGGTCGCAGGCTCGGACCCGAGAGTGACCTCTACTCGCTCGGCGTCGTACTCTACGAGCTTTCCACGGGGCGCCTCCCGTTCGACGGGGACACCCCGGTCTCGGTGGCCCTCAAGCATGTGAACGACGTGCCCGTGCCACCGCGCAGCGTCAATCCCCAGATCCCGCC
>DATCIA010000017.1:0-30363 GCA_036508075.1 Coriobacteriia bacterium | reverse complement strand
TCCAGGAGCGGGCCTTCGTCAACGACAAGATCGAGCTGCACCTGGGCAGGGTCCCGGTCGAGGTCGTGGGACACATGGGCAAGGTGGCAGGCCTCGTGCTTGAGACGGCCGGAGGTGATCCCGCCGAGACACTCGAAGTGCAGGGCGTCTTCGAGTTCGTCGGTGTGCACCCCAACAGCGACCTGGTCAAGGGCCTTGCGGAGTTGGCCGACGGCGGTTGGGTGATGGTCGACAACTCGATGGGTACCTCCTACCAAGGATTGTTCGCCGCGGGCGACGTGACCAACACGCCGCTCAAGCAGGTCGTGACCGCTGCGGGGCAGGGCGCCACGGCCGCGTTCGAGGCCCTGCGCTACCTGGATTCCGGCGTCTGTCCGCTGTAGTACTATCGAGCCCGATTCCGCGCCGAGTGCGCGGCCAAGAAAGGGGAAGTCGACAATGAGCGAGAACATCGTCACCGTCACGGACGGCGCATTCGAGGCCGACGTCATCGCGAGTTCGAAGCCGTTCGTGCTCGACTTCTGGGCGCCGTGGTGCGGCCCGTGCCGGATGATGGAGCCGGTGCTCGAGGAGATCGCTGCCGAGTTCGCCGGCAAGGTCACCGTCGGCAAGCTCAACGTCGACGACAATCCCGACACCGCGATGCGCTACGACGTCATGTCGATCCCGACGCTGCTGGTGTTCGTCAACGGCGCGGTCGCCAAGAAGCTCGTCGGCGCGATGCCGAAGAAGAAGCTCCTCGACGAGCTCTCCGCCTGGATCGGTTAGATTCGCCCGGCCGCCACGCCCGAAAGGAACCGCCACTGTGTGTGAGAACAGCGTCAACGTCCCGCAACTGAAGCTCTCCATCGCGCAGGTCGACGACTCGGTCGCCCTGTCACAGCAGTGGCTCGAGCAGCTCCACCACCTCGCCGACCACGGCAAGAAGCCCGAGGCCAGTGCGGAGCTCGCGCAGGCGAACGTGCTGCTCGGTGAGGCCCGCGCGAAGATCGAGCGCGCGGTCAACGCCCTCGACGGCCGCAACGACGAAGGCGGCATCACGGTCGAGCTCGTCTAGCGTCGCAATCCCGCGTCACCTCTCACGCCCGGCCTTCCTTGACGGAAGCGCCGGGCGTGTTACATTCCTGTGGTTCGTGTTACGACTGCGGTGTGGGAGGTCCGGCATGGGGAGTCTTGCGCGGTTCAGCGTGGCGATGGACGAGGACCTGCTCGCTCGCTTCGACGACCTGGTCGCGCGGCGTGGAAGTGCCGTGAACCGCTCGGAGGCCGTGCGCGACCTCGTGCGTGACGCACTCGTCGATGCCGAGTGGGAGGACTCCGACGAGGAGATCGTCGGCACGATCACGATGGTGTTCGATCATCACGCGTCGGACCTCTCCGACAAGCTCGACTCACTGCAGCACGCCCACCACGAGCGCATCGTCTCTTCGATGCACGTCCACCTCGACGCACACAACTGCCTGGAGGTCATCGTCGTCCGCGGGACCAGCGGGCAGGTGCGCGCGATCGCCGAAGGGCTCCTCGGCACCAAGGGTGTCAAGCACGGCAAGCTCGTGTCGACCACCACCGGCCGTCACCTCTAGGCGGCGGGAGCACCTCGTGCACATCCCCGACGGCTACCTCGGCCCGCAGACCTACGCGGCGCTCGACGCCGCGATCATCCCGATCTGGGCGATCGCCGGCTCGAGGATCAAGAAGACGCTGAAGACGAAGCAGGTGCCGTTGATGGCGCTGGCCGCCGCCTTCTCGTTCGTCATCATGATGTTCAACGTACCGGTCATCGGGGGGTCGACCGGGCACGCCGTCGGAGCGGTGCTCATCGCCATCCTGCTGGGCCCGTGGGCCGCGTGCGTCTCGGTCTCCATCGCGCTCGTCATCCAGGCGCTGGTGTTCGGCGACGGCGGGATCACCGCGATCGGCGCGAACGTGATCAACATGGCGGTCATCATGCCGTTCGTGGGCTTCTACCTGTACCGTCTCGTCGCGGGCGACCGTCCGGGCTACGGGCGCAGGATCGCCGCATCGGGGATCGCCGCCTACGTCGGCATCGTGGCGGCGTCGATCGCGGCGGGCGTGGAGTTCGGGCTGCAGCCGCTCCTCGCCCACACCGCGTCAGGCCAGGCCCTCTACGCGCCCTATCCACTCTCCGTGGCGGTGCCGGCCATGGCCGTCGAGCACCTGCTGTTCTTCGGCTGGGTCGAGGCTCTCGTGACGATGGGCATCGTCGCGGTGCTCGCCCGGCAGGACTCGGCGCTGCTCGAGATGAAGCCCGCCGCCAAGCCCCTGCGCTGGCTGTGGGCGGGGCTCGCCGGTCTGATCCTGCTGACGCCTCTCGGAGTCCTGGCGCAGGGGACCGCGTGGGGCGAGTGGGGTGCCGCGGAGCTCAGGGCGAGCCTCGGCTACCTCCCGGCCGGACTCGGGAGGATCGGGAGCCTCTGGACCTCCGCCATGCCCGACTACGCGCCGCCGTTCATTGCCGATCCCCTCGTCGGCTACCTCGTCGCGGCCGTGCTCGGCTCCACGCTGGTCGTGGGCGTGACGTGGCTGCTGGGCAGGCTTCTCGCTCGGCCGAATGAAGACCCGAAGCAGCCCGGTCCGGGGCCGGGCGCGGCATGATCCCCGCCCTCGCACACCTCGGCGACTCCACCCCGCGCAGACGCGGCGGCGCGCGCTCGCTCGCCCGAAGGACCGCCGACGCGATCGGCCACGCGGTGGCCGAGGTGCTCGAGAACGACGAACTCGCGTCGTCGGCCGGCCTCATGCAGGCGCTCGACCCGCGAGTGAAGCTCGTGAGCGTCCTCGCCTTCTCCGTGGTGGCCTCGTTCGTGCACTCGGTCCCGATGCTTCTGGCGCTCGCGGTCGCGACGATGGCGCTGGCGGTGGCCTCGAACGTGCCGATCGCCTCGTTCGCCGGCAAGGTCTGGACCTCGGCCGGGTTCTTCGGACTGCTGCTGTCGGCGCCCGCCGCCACCGAGTGGATCACACCGGGGCAGATCCTGATCTCATTGGGCCCGCTCTCGATCACCGCGCCGGGCCTGCTGATCGCCACCCGGCTCATCGCGAGAGTGGCCGTCGGTGCGGGCTTCGGCCTCCTGGTCGTGTGGACCACGCGCTGGACGGACCTGCTGCGGGCTCTCTCGGCGATGGGCGTCCCCGACCTTGTGGTGGCGACACTGGCCATGACGCAGAAGCAGATCATGTCGCTGCTGCGCACCGTGGAGAACATGCACCTCGCCCGTGAGAGCCGGATGCTCACCGGGGGGACGGTCAGGCAGAACCGCACCTGGGTCATCGAGCGGATGGCGTTCGTCGCGCTGCGGTCGATGAAGACCGCCGACGATATCTACGATGCGATGCTCGCGCGTGGCTTCTCCGGCGCCATGCCCTCACTGGTCGACCTGCGTGCGACCGCCCGCGACGCGGCTTGGACAGCCGCGAGCATCGCAGCGTGCGCGCTCGCCCTCGTCATCGACAGGATGGTGTTCCCGGTATGACTGCTGAATTCGCGCTGCAGGGCGTCCGCCACACGTACGGACCCGGCATCTGCTCGCTGGACGGCATCGACCTGGCCATCGAGGCGGGCGAGCACGTCGCGATCGTGGGCGCGAACGGCAGCGGCAAGTCGACGCTGCTCAAGATGCTCGACGGACTGGTGTTCTGCACCTCCGGAACGATCACGTCCGCGGGCCGTCCGCTGACCGAGGAGGCCCTCGAGGAGCCCGCGTTCCGGCGCGAGTTCCGTTCGCGCGTCGGCTTCGTGTTCCAGGACGCGGACGTGCAGCTGTTCTGCAACACGGTCTTCGACGAGCTGGCATTCGGCCCGCTCCAGCTCGTCCTCGGACCCGATGAGGTCCGCGGTCGCGTGGGCGAGGTCGCGGACGCGCTGCGGATCGAGAGACTGCTCGATCGCGCACCGTACACGCTCTCCGGCGGCGAGAAGAAGCGCGTCGCGATCGCGAGCGTTCTGACGATGCGCCCCGAGGTGCTGCTGATGGACGAGCCCACGAACGCGCTCGACCCGCGCAGCCAGGTCTGGCTTCTCGACGTGCTCGACCAGTGGAAGCGCGCGGGCAGGACCGTGGTGATCGCCACGCACGACCTTTCCGCCGCAGCCGAGTCATGCGACCGCATGATCGTGCTGTCCGAAGAGCACACCGTGGTGGCCGACGGCGCTCCCGAGGACGTTCTCGCACAGCGGGACCTGCTCCTGAAGGTGAACCTCGTCCACGAGCACGCGCACCGGCACGGAGCCGACCGGCACGTGCACCCGCACGCCCACGAGCACGAGCACGCCTGACCCGCCCGCCACGCTCCGGCGACGCGCTACACTTCTTTCCATGGATACCCAAGCGCACAGCGCCCCGAACGCCGCCCCGGTCTTCTTGGAGTGCGCCGAGTGCGGCTACCTGTCGAGCGGCCCGGCGTTCGCCGGCGACGCGCGCTGCCCGCTCTGCGGCCGCGTCGGCGACGACAAGAGGGCCTTCCCGCCCGACCGCCAGCGCCGCCTCGACGAGCGCATCCGCGCGTACCACGCCGACGCCGAGTGGGAGATCGTGGTCATCCTGGGCGCGGCGCTGCTCGAGGCCCTTCTGGAGGACATCCTCGACCGGATCATGGCGGCGCACGGAGCGGACGTCGCGGTTCGCGGCACCGTGCTCGACAATGTGCGGGCCATCGGCACGCGCATCGGACGCCTTTTCCCCCAGCTCACGGGAACGGAGTTCGAGGACGCGGCCGGCAAGCTCGGTTACCGCGACTTCCCCAAGCGCTGGCGCGAGCTGCGAAGCCAGCGCAACGCCTTCATCCACGACACGCCCTACCGGGACTTCACGGAGGGCCTGGACAAGGATGTCGCCGCAGAGACGATCAGGCTGCTCGACCAGGCCTACGAGCTGTTCGTCTCGCTGAACAACGAGTTCGTGGCCGACGCGCTCAAGGGCCGCAAGCGGGCCACGGACCTCACCCCGACGCCGCACCCCGGCACGACGGACGACGACCCGCAAGGAGCCGTCGCTCCGTGACCGCCGCTGTCCGGATCGAGGTCGCCGGCGTCGTGCAGGGCGTCGGGTTCCGGCCCTTCGTCTACTCCCTGGCCCGCGAGCGGGGGCTGACCGGCTGGGTCAACAACACCGCGCAGGGCGTGACGATCGTCGTCGAGGGCGCAGACGACGACGTCGCGCGCTTCCCCGAGAACGTCCGCGCCTTCGCTCCCCCGATGGCCGTCATCGAGTCGGTCTCGTGGGGATCGGTGCCGGTCGAGGGCTTCACCGACTTCGGGATCCGTGAGTCCGAATCCCGCGGCGACCTCACGCTCGTCTCGCCCGACATCGCGACCTGCCCCGAGTGCCTCGTCGAGATGCGCGACCCCGCGAACCGTCGCCACGGCTACCCGTTCACCAACTGCACCAACTGCGGCCCGCGCTTCACGATCATCGAATCGCTCCCCTACGACCGGCCCGGCACCTCGATGAAGGTCTTCCCGATGTGCCCGGAGTGCGGCGCCGAGTACGCCGACCCCGGTGACCGGCGCTTCCACGCTCAGCCCAACGCCTGTCCGGTCTGCGGCCCGCGCCTCTTCCTCAACATCAAGGGCCGCGCCCCCTCCGGTTGGGAGTGGGACCACCCCCAAGAGACCGTCCCCCGCCCCCACCGCGACGTCTCCCGCGAACGGGTCCGCACCGCCGACATCCTCCAAGCCGCCGCCATGATCCTCATCGGCGACGACGTCCTCGCAGTGAAAGGCCTCGGCGGCTTCCACCTGTCCTGCGACGCGACCAACGAGGAAGCCGTCGCCAAGCTGAGATCGAGGAAACGCCGCTGGGGCAAGCCCCTGGCCGTCATGGTCCCCGACCTGGAGTGTGCGAGGAGGTTGTGCGAAGTCAGCGACGCGGAAGCGGAGCTGCTGATGGGAGCGAAGCGTCCCATCGTCCTGCTAAGACTGCGTGGCGCCAGCGCGGGGCCGGGTTCGCCGGCGATTGCGAGCGCCGGACGAGACCGGAACGGGCTCGACCGAAGCGCGAGCCTCGCCGGCGAACCCGGCCCCGCGCTGGCGCCCTCGGTAGCGCCCGGCCTCAGCGAACTGGGCGTCATGCTCCCGTACACCCCCCTGCATCACCTGCTGCTGCAGTCCGTCGGTGGCCGTCCCCTGGTGATGACGTCGGGCAACGTCAGCGACGAGCCCATCGCCATCGACAACGCCGAGGCGCTCACCCGTCTCTCTGGGCTCGCCGACGCCTTCCTGTTGCACGACCGCCCGATCCTGCAGCGCTACGACGACTCGGTCGTGCGCGTGGTCGCCGGCCGCACCGAGCTGGTGCGCCGCTCGCGTGGCTACGCGCCGTTCCCGCTGCACCTCCCGTTCGAGACCGACCGGCACATCCTCGCGGTCGGACCCGAACAGAAGAACACCTTCTGCCTGGCGCGCGATGGCTACGCGTTCGTGAGCCAGCACATCGGCGACATGGAGAACGCTGAGACCTTCGAGGCGTGGGAGCGCACGCTCGCCCTCTACGAGTCGATGTTCCGGGTCAGACCCGCTCTGGTCGCCTACGACCTCCACCCGGAGTACCTCACGACGAAGGCGGCGCTCGGGCTGGGGCTGCCGGCCATCGGCGTCCAGCACCACCACGCGCACGTCGCGGCCGTCACGGCCGAGCACGGTATCTCCGAGCCGGTGATCGGACTGGCCTTCGACGGGACCGGATACGGGAGCGACGGCACGATCTGGGGCGGCGAGGTGCTGCTCGCCGACTGGGCCGGCTTCGAGCGCATCGCGCACCTGCGCCCCGTCCCCATGCCCGGCGGCGCCGCCGCGATCCGCCGTCCCGCACGTATGGCATTCGGATTGCTCTCAGGCATGGACAGAGGACTGTTCGATCACCCCGGTGCTTCGATCCTGCAAAGGTCGCTCACCACGATGGAGTACACCACGCTCACCGCGATGGTGACCCGGGGCTTGAACAGTCCTCTGACGTCGTCCATGGGCAGGCTGTTCGACGCGGTGGCCGCGCTCACCGGCGTTCGCGCCGACGCGATCTACGAGGGCCAGGCCGCCATCGAACTCGAAGCCCTGGCCGATCCCGCCGAACCGGGCGCCTACCGGTTCGGCCTCGTGGGATCCGACCCGGTCGTCATCGACCCTGAGCCGGTGGTCCGGTCCATCCTCGACGACATCGCTGCGGGCGTCCCCACGCCCGCTATCTCGGCCCGCTTCCACCGCGCGGTCGTGAACGCGAGCGTGGACGTGGCCGTGAGCGCGTGCGAGCGCACCGGCGTTCGGCATGTGGCGTGCTGTGGAGGAGTATTCATGAACCGCATCGTTCTTGCGGGGGTGATGGAGGGTGTGGAGGCGGCGGGACTGACCGCTCTTATCCACCGCGATCTCCCCATGAACGACGGGGCCGTCAGCTACGGACAGTCGGTCGTGGCGTGGGCCAACCGCGATGCGGTATAACAGGCCGGTACCTCAAGCGACGAGCGTGCTCGAGATAGGTAGGAGAGCCCCATGTGCCTCGCAATCCCCGCAAAGGTCGTCGTCATCAACGAGGGCGACATGGCGGAGGTCGACATCCACGGAGTCACCCGCACGGTCTCGCTCTCGCTCACCCCTGACGCCGAGATCGGCTCGTGGGTCCTGATCCACGCCGGGTTCTCGATCCAGGTCGTTGACGAGGAGTTCGCCAACGAGTCGTGGGAGCTCATCAAGCAGATCGAGTGGGACGACTCGGATAACCCGCTCGAGGCGAGCGCTTAGGATGACCGACGTCCAGGCCGCGTGGCGCGACCCCGAGGTAGCCCGCCACCTCGTCGAACTGATCGGGCACGCCGCTGACCGCCCCATCAAACTCATGGAGGTGTGCGGCACCCACACGGTCGCCATCGCGCGGTTCGGGCTGCGCGCGCTGATGCCTGAGAACATCACGCTGCTGTCGGGTCCCGGCTGTCCCGTGTGCGTCACCGCCAACCGCGACATCGACCTCGCGATCGAGTTGTCGCGGGTCCCCGGCCTCGTCGTCACGACCTTCGGCGACATGATGAAGGTGCCGGGCTCGTACTCCTCGCTCGCTCGCGAGAAGTCGGAGGGACGCGACGTCCGCATCGTCTACTCGCCGCTCGACGCGATCAAGATGGCGCAGAACGAACCCGAGAAGCAGGTCGTGTTCCTCGGCGTCGGCTTCGAGACCACGGTCCCGATCATCGCCGCCACCATCAAGCGGGCCGCCTCCCTCGGGATCGAGAACTTCTCCGTCCTGTGCGTGCACAAGACCGTCCCGGGCGCCCTCGAGGCCCTGGTCAACGACCCCGACGTCCACATCGACGGGTTCATCCTACCCGGTCACGTGTCGACGATCATCGGCCCCGAGCCGTACCGGTTCATCGCCGAGAAGTACAAGGTGCCCGGCGTCGTCACAGGCTTCGAGCCCGTCGACATCCTGCAGGGCGTGTGGATGCTCGTGAAGCAGCTCCACGAGGGACGCGCGGAGGTCGAGATCGCCTACGAACGCGGGGTGAACGCCGACGGGAATCCCACGGCGCGCGCGCTGATCGAAGAGGTGTTCGAGCCCATCGACGCAGAGTGGCGCGGCATCGGGGTCATCCCCGGCACCGGACTCGGCATCCGCGAGGCGTTCTCCAAGTGGGACGCCGCCAAGCGCTTCGACGTCACGCCTCCTGAGCCGCGCGCGATCCCCGGCTGCCAGTGCGGCGAGGTGCTGCGCGGCGCGATCCTGCCCTTCCAGTGCCGAATCTTCGGCAAGGGCTGCACGCCGGAGCATCCGATCGGGCCGTGCATGGTCTCGTCCGAGGGCTCGTGCGCCGCGTACTACCGCTACACCGACTACGGCCGCTAGGCCGTCTCTCGCCCGCTTCGCTGACCGGAGGTCACCCCCATGCGCTCTGACCGCATCCTGCTCTCCCACGGAAGCGGCGGCACGATGATGCGGGAGCTCATCGAGGACGTCTTCATCGCGCGCTTCAACGACGAAGCGCTGCTGCGCATGGACGACGCCGCCTCCCTGGAGGTACCGGCGGGCCGCATCGCCCTGACCACGGACACCTACGTCGTGACGCCGCGCTTCTTCCCCGGCGGCGACATCGGCAAGCTCGCCGTTGCGGGCACGGTCAACGACGTCGCCACGGCAGGCGCCGTCCCGATGTTCCTGACGGTCGGGTTCGTGCTCGAGGAGGGGCTCATGGTCGAGGAGCTGGTGCGCATCCTCGATTCGATGGTGGCCGTCGCCGCCGAGGCCGGCGTTCGCATCGTCACCGGCGACACCAAGGTCGTCGAGCGCGGTCACGGTGACGGCATCTACATCAACACCGCCGGGGTCGGCGTGGTACGCGAGGGGCTCGACCTGTCGAGTTCGCACTGCCGGCCCGGTGACGCCGTCCTGCTCTCCGGAACGCTCGGGGACCACGGCATCGCGGTCATGTCGGTGCGCGAGGGTCTCTCGTTCGGCACGGACATCCTCTCGGACGCCGCGCCTCTGAACCACCTCGTCGGCGCGGTGCTCGATGCGGCCCCCGACGCGCGGTGCTTCCGCGATCCGACCCGCGGCGGGCTGGCCAGCTGCCTCAACGAGCTCGCCGGCGCCTCCAAGGTGTCGATCACCGTCGACGAGGGCGCGGTGCCCGTGCGCGAACAGGTGCGCGGCGCCTGCGAGATGCTCGGCTACGACGTCTTCCAGGTCGCGAACGAGGGCAAGATGGTCGCGATCGTGCCGCCCGAGCAGGCCGAGGCGGCCCTCGCAGCGATGCGCGCGTCTCGCTACGGCGAGGACGCGGCGATCATCGGCACAGTGGACGACGGCCACCCCGGCCGTGTGTACGTCCAGACGACCTTCGGCGCGCGCCGCATCATGGACATGCTCGTCGGCGAGCAGCTGCCCCGGATCTGCTGACGTGGCGGCACCCGAGCAGCGCCACACGCTCGTCGGTCTGCTGCTGATAGCCGCGGCGGGCGTGATCTGGGGGACGATCCCGCTCGTCCTGCGCGCCGCCGACGGCGCCTCGTTGATCAAGGTCTTCTACCGCGTCCTGTTCGCCGGCATCGTCATCTTCGTGTGGCTGGCGCTGCGCGGAGGGCTCGGCGAGGTGCGCCGCCTGCCCCGACGCAAACTGGGTCAGCTGGTGGGCCAGGGCGCCATCCTCACCGTCAACTGGGTGCTGTTCCTGACGGCCCTCGACCTCACGAACGTGGCCACAGCCGAGCTGCTCGGCTACATGGGCCCCGTCTTCGTCGCGGCGCTCGCTCCCTTCGTGACGGGAGAGCGGTTCGACCGCCGCATCGTACTGCCGATGGCGCTGGCGCTGGGCGGCATCGTCGTGATCCTCGCGCCCCAGGGCCTCGCCGTCGCCGGAGGGAAGCAGCTGCTCGGTGCCGTGCTCGCGTTCGCGTCGGCCCTGACCTACGCCGTGCTCCTGCTTCGTTCCAAGCGCATCCTGCTCGGCGTGTCGGGTCCCGCACTGATGCTCGTGGAGTACACGACCGCGTCCGTCCTGCTGCTGCCCTTCGTCGTATGGCTCTACTCGACCGGACAGGGACCGACGACGAGCGTCTCCTATGGGGCGCTGGCGATCCTCGGTGTCGTGCAGACGGCGTTCGCCGGCATACTGTTCCTCACCGGGCTGCGCCGCGTGCGCACCGACCACGCTGCGATCCTGACCTATACCGAGCCCGCGTCCGCCGTGCTGTTCGCCTCGGCGTTCCTGCCCGGCGAGCCGCTCACCGCGGCGACCGTCATCGGCGGCGCCATGGTCGTCGCAGGCGGCGCGCTCGTGGCGCGCCTGGACGCGAAGGATGTCGGGCACGGCCCCGAGGCCGCGGACGCCGGGACCGTCGACGACGCGACGGCCGATCCGGGCTCCTGAAGCGCCCGCTCCGCCACCGCGTGCCGCTTCGGATACCATGGCCGTGAGCACTCCCGAGGAGGTCATCGCCATGGACGCCCGTTCCCGCCTGACACAGATGCGCGCGATCCAGCGCCTCGCGGCCAAGGACGCAACGCTGTTCGCCGACCCCGCGGTCGCCGCGGACCGGCTCGGCTGGATCGGACTCCCGCGGGCTGCGGCCGACAAAGCGCCGGCCCTTGCGGCGTACGGCTCTGAGACCGCCGCGTCGGGTATCACCGACGTCGTGCTGGTGGGGATGGGCGGGAGTTCGCTCGCTCCGCTCGTGCTCGCCCGGGTCTTCGGACACGTCGCCGGCCACCCGGTCCTGCACGTCCTCGACACGACCTCGCCGCAGCAGGTCCTCGCCCTGCTCGCGACGCTGTCGCCGGCGACGACGCTCGCCGTCGTGTCGAGCAAGTCCGGCACGACGATCGAGCCGCTCTCGCTCGCCTCGGTCCTCCGGGCCTGGATGGAGGTAGCGCTCGGCGACGCCGCCGGAGCGCACTTCGTGGCGATCACCGACCAGGGCTCGCCGCTCGACGACGACGCGCGGGCGAGCGGGTTCTCACGTGTCTTCCCCGCACCCGACGATGTCGGCGGGCGCTACGCCGCGCTCACGCCGTTCGCGACGGTCCCGGCAGCTCTGGCGGGCTTCGACGTCTCGATGCTCGCGGCTTCGGCCGTCCGCACCGAGGCGTCCTGCGGCGTCGACGACGACGACAACCCGGGCGCGTCGCTGGCGGCGTGGCTCGCGGATGCCTATGCGGACGGACGGGACAAGCTCACCCTCGTCGTCTCGGAGCGGTACGCGGCGTTCGGCCTGTGGGTCGAGCAGCTCGTCGCGGAGTCCACCGGTAAGCGCGGCGTCGGGATCCTGCCCGTGCTCGAGGACGCCCCCGGCGACCCGGGCGCGCACGGAGCCGACCGCATGACGTTCATCCTCAGGGCCCCCGACGATGCCGCCCTCGCTGAATTGTCTTCGCGTCTCCCTGAGGGCGAGCCGGTGTTCGAGGCGGTGCTCGGGGACGCGCTCGGCCTCGGCGGGGAGTTCGTGCGCTGGGAGTGGGCCGTCGCGCTGTTCTCGGCGCTGGGCTCGATCGAGCCGTTCGACCAGCCCAACGTGGCGGAGGCCAAGGCCGCGACCGAAGCCATCCTTCGCGGCCGCACGCCCGACGCCACGCCCGGGCGCATCGAGGTGGGCGGACCGGGTCGCGGGGTGACCGGCCTCGAGACGATGGCCCCTGCGCTTCGAGCGATGCTCGCGGCGGCCGGCCGCGGCTCGTACCTTGCGGTCCTCGCGTATCTCCCCGACGATCCCGCGCTGCTCGCTCCGCTCCGCGCAGCGTGCGCCGCCCTCGCGAAGTCGCGTCGCGTGCCGGTCACGCTCGAGCTCGGTCCGCGCTATCTGCATTCCACCGGGCAGTACCACAAGGGCGGTCCGCGCACCGGGCTCTTCCTCGTCTTGACCGCCGGCAGCCCGGAGGATGTCCGCATCCGCGGGGGGTCATACACTCTCGGAGTGCTCAATCGCGCTCAGGCCGTGGGCGACGTCATAACGCTGTCCGCGCACGATCGGCCGGTCCTCCACGTGATGCTCCCCGACCCGGGACGCGCGCACGTCGAGGCCGTTGCGGGCGCGCTGCAGTCGCTCGCCGGATCGCTGGAGGTCGGGTAGCGCGAAGACAAGGCCGTACAACAGCGTCACCACCGGAGGAGAACATGCGCGCCAGCACTTCACGTGTCGCAGCACTCGCAGTCCTCGCCGTGCTCGTCGCCGCGGCGACCGGATGCGCGTCCCAGAGCACGGCCCCGGCCGCCGGTGGTCCGGCGCCCACGACCGTGTCGCCGAGCGGCGCCACTTCCGAGACCACCGCGCCCACGACACTCCCCGCGGCCGTCGCGGCCGAACCGGTCAAGCCAGTCGCCGGCGACAGCGCCCTGCACGCCCTGATCCTCAAGGCGGCCATGGGCCAGCTCGGCGTGTCCGGTTCGGCGACGGTTCCCCAACTGTTCGTACAGGGCTCTGCGGCCGTGGGCGACCTCCGGCCCGCTTCGGGCCAACGGATGGTCTTCGCGATGACCGGCGGGCCGCGCCAGTGGCAGGTGGTGTGGAGCGCGCCATTCGGCTCCTCGCAAGCGAACGCGGCGGCGCTCACCAAGGTGGACCCGACGACATTCAAGGACCTGGCCCGGTCGCTCGACTTCAAGAGCAAGGTCACCGAGACCGCAGCAGCCGCCCCGACGCTTGCGTCGTTCGAAGGGTTCGCGCTCAAGTCGGCCCGGAACCTGGCAGGCACGACCTACACGGGTGAGTTCGCCATCCACGCCAGGATCGCCAAGGACTCCACGGGCACGTGGTGGGGCAACGCCATCGCGGAACCGAGCGATACGGGTCTCGAGCCCATCGGCGTATGGGGCCGCTGGAACGGGACCGCCTGGAAAGGCGAGATCGCCGACTTCAGCGCCGAGGGAGCCGACGCGGGCTACTTCCCCGCTGACGTGCTGGCCAAGCTCGCTCTCTAGACCGTCCGCCCGCTGCAGGTCGACGACGAAGGGCCCCGCCGCCGGCGGGGCCCTTCGTCTCACAGCGTCAGCCGATCGGCACGATCTCACACGTGATGGCGCCGGACTCTCCGATGCGGATGAGGGCGACGCTCGCCACGTCACCCGCCTTGGGGCGCGAGGCGCTTCCGGGGTTCACGTAGAGTATGCCGTCGCGCTCCTCGACGAGGCCGCGATGCGTGTGGCCGGTCACGACCACGCGCGCTCCCGCGCTCGCCGGATCCGCCGCCCCGACGAGGTGCTCGGACCTGTGCACGACGAGGAACCGCACACCGTCGAGTGAGAGGTTGGCGATCTCGGGCAACCCGTGGCGCAGGGCGCCGTAGTCGTCGTTGCCCCTGACCGCGGTCACCGGGGCGACCGCGGCGACCAGCTCGAGGACCCACCCGTCACCGACGTCACCGGCGTGCACGATCGCATCGCAGCCCACGAGCGCGGCGAGCGCCGCGTCCGACACGACGCCGTGGGTGTCGGAGATGGCGCCCACCGTGAACGCGGTACGGCGCTGAGGCTGCTCCGTCACAGTCCGAGCGCCTTCTTGAGCGAGGGGACGCGACGGCGCGAGACCGGCACCTGCGAGGAGGCGCGGTCCTTCATGGTGAGCAGCAGCGTGCCGCCGTACATGGGGACGACCTCCTTCACCTGCGCGAGATTGACCACGAACCTGCGATGGACCCGGAAGAAGCCACGGGGCTCCAGCTTGCGCTCCAGATCGGCGAGCGACATGGTCGAGAGGTAGCGCTCGCCGTCGGTGAACAGGTAGCTGTAGTCGTCCTTGGCCATCACGTAGTAGAGCTCCTCGACGGAGAGCAGCAGCTTCTTGCCGGCCTTCTCGACAGGAACGCGCTCGACACGGGCCGGGCCCGGCACGGGCACCGACGGGGTGAGGCGCTCGATGGCGCGCCTGAGGCGGGCGACCTCGACCGGCTTGACCAGATAGTCCGCCGCTTCGACCTCGAAGGCCTTCACGGCGTGCTCGGAGTAGGCGGTGACGAAGATGATCGCGGGCGGGCGCTCGAGCTCGCCGAGCACCTCGGCGAGGCGCAGGCCCGACAGGCCGGGCATCTCGACGTCGAGGAAGACGACGTCGTAGGGGATGGCGCTGATCAGCTGCAGGGCCTCGGCGGCGTTGCTCGCCTCGCCGATGACCTCGACTCCGCCCGCTTCGCCGAGCAGGAACCGCAGCTCGCTGCGGGCGGGAGCCTCATCGTCGACGACGAGCGCCTTGACCGTCACGTGGTCGCTCCCATCCTGATCGCAGTGCCCAGCGTCAGCGTCACCGTGGTGCCCTGCCCCTCGACGCTCTGGACGGCGATCCCGCTGTCGGGACCGAAGTGGCCCTTGAGCCTATCGTCCACGTTCTTGAGCGCGATGCCAAGCCCGCGGCCGAAGCCCGCGTCGAGCACGTGCGGCAGGTCGCTGGCGGGTATCCCGCGGCCGTCGTCGGCTACCGTCAGGCATACGCGGTCGCCCTCCTCGCGGTGGGCGGCCAGAGTGATGTGGAGCGGACCGGCGGGGCGGATGCCGTGCTGCACCGCGTTCTCCACGAGCGGCTGGATCACGAAGGCCGGAAGCAGCAGCGTCAGCAGCTCGGGGGGGACGTCCTCGACGAAGCGGATGCGGTCCTCCCCGAAGCGGGCGCGCTCGAACGCGAGGTACCGGCGCAGGTAGTCGAGCTCCTGCGAGAGCGGGATGAGCTCATCACTGTTCTCGAGCGTGCGGCGGTAGAAGATCGCGAACTCGCGCAGCAGCTCGCGCGCGCGGGGCGGGTCCGTCCGGATGAGACTGGCGATCGTGTTGATGGTGTTGAACAGGAAGTGCGGGTTGATCTGGCTCTGGAGCGCCTTCAGTTCCATGCGGCAGGCGAGCGCTGTCTGCCGCTCGAGTTCGGAGAGCTCGAGCTGCGTCGAGAGCAGGGTCGCGAGTCCCTCGACCATGGCGACCTGGGTCTCGTTGAGCAGACGGGGGGTGGTGTAGTAGAACTTCAGCGTCCCGACCGGCACTCCGCGCGTCTCGAGAGGGACGACGATGGCGGCCTTGAGCACGCAGTCGCGCTTCGGGCAGCCGATCTCCTCCTTGGTGGCCAGGACGCGGTGCTCCCCACTCTCGAGCGCCTCATGGGTCGCGCGGGTGATGATCGGGCCGCCGACCGTGTGGTGGTCCTCGCCCAGTCCCGCGAAACCGAGGACGGTGTCGCGGTCGGTGATGGCCACCGCGGCGGCTTCCGTCTCGCGCAGGGCCAGACGGCAGACCTCCTGGGCGGTCGCCGGCGTCAGGCCGCGGCGCATGTAGGCGAGCGACTCGTTGGCGATCTCGAGGATCTGCTGCGACTGCACGGCCCTCAGGTGGTCGGGCCTGGTGACCATGCGGCCGAACACGGCCGCGGCTGCGATCGCGGCGAGCAGCACGGCGGCGGCGGACACCGGCCAGCCGGGCGAAGCGCCATTGGGACCACCCACGACGAAAGCGCCGAGCAGCAGCACGGCGACGACCGTGATCCAGTCCAAGAGCACCCTGCGCTGAAACACCATCGCTCCTTAGCGCACCACAGACAGCGACCCCGAGGCGCACGCGACCAGCGTGTCCGGAAGCCGGCGGAACCCGAGCCGTACGTACAGCCGCCGCGACGCGGCGTTGTCCGACTGCGTGCTCAGCGTCACGGCGCGAACGCCCTGTCCGGCGAGCCAGACGATCGCCTCTGATGCGAGCGCCGCGCCAACTCCGCGGCGCCGCCCACGTGCAACGACCGCCAGCCGGCCGAGGCTTCCCTCGCCGCCTGAAACGGTCGCCAGAGTATAGCCGATGGCCGCACCTTCCTCCTCGGCGACGGCCCCCCGCCCCGTGCGCAACAGCGCTTCCAGCTGAGCGGGATCGTAGCGCCAGAAATCGTCGAAAGCGGCACGGTCGATGCGCACGATGGCATCTAGGTCAGCCGCTACGGCCTGC
This sequence comes from Coriobacteriia bacterium, assembly GCA_036508075.1. Lineage (GTDB taxonomy): Bacteria > Actinomycetota > Coriobacteriia > Anaerosomatales > PALSA-660 > PALSA-660. The sequence goes on along the minus strand of DATCIA010000017.1, from coordinate 13,965 downwards.
CGGAGCGAGACGCCGGCATGAGGGGGTGTCAGCGCGACGCGCCCCGGCTTCTCGAGCCGGAAGACGTCCACCCGCTCGATGACCCGGAGTCCCGCACCCAAGTACGGCCCGGCATGCGTCTCGGGGATCAGCGGGCCGAGGAGACGATCGAAGCCCCGGTGGCGCGCCACCTCGATCAGGTCGGCCACCAGCACGGGGACGCGCGCGGGCGCGCACCACAGCCCGAGGACCGCCAGATCGTTTCCGTGCTCGCGCCAGCGGCCCACGAAGGCGGCCTCTCCCCGCCCGGTCACGCGAACGCGCCACGGCTCCGACCCGGCGATCGCCATGAGCTCAGCCGTGTCGACGACGAGGTGCGCGCGAAAGGCGGCGGGCGCGACCCAGGACAGGTCCGCACCGATCGCATCGCGCGTGACCCCGCTCATCCCCGCAGGCCCGACAGCTGGCTGACGGCCAGCCAGACACCGACCACCGCCAGCAGGACCGCGAACGCCAGCCGGACCGAGCGGTCCGAAGCACGCCCGGTCAGCCGGGCGCCGATGACCGCGCCCGGGACCACTCCCACGGCGAGCAAGGCCGCGAGCGTCCAGTCGATGTGGCCGAGGTACCAGTGGGAGAGCGTCCCGGGGATGGCCAGCGCCGCGACCGTGACCAGGCTGGTCCCGATCGCTCGCTTCACAGGCATGCCGCACCAGCGGGTCAGGGCGGGGACGACCACGAACCCGCCGCCCAGGCCGAGGAAGCCGGAGTAGAGGCCGGCCACGACGCCGATGGCCACGAGCGTCCACGTGCGCGGGCCTGCGGGCGCGGGCGCGGCCGCAGGCGCAAGGCCCTCGTCGCTCTCGCCCTCCCCCGCGACCGCTCGCGCCGGACCTTCCGCCCGATGCTGCAGCAGCATGTCGATCGAGGCACCCGCGATCACGACGGCGGTCGCCAGCAGCACGCCGGTGCCGCCGATGTGCCGGGACAGGAAGGCGCCGCCGACCGATCCGGCGGCCCCGACCGCAGCCATGAGCAGCCCCGCGCGCACGTCGGCAAGCCCGCGGCGGTGGTAGGCGGCGGCGCCTGTCAGCGCACCCGGGAGGATCACGGGCAGGGGGGTCCCGACGGCGATCAGCGCCGGATAGCCGAGCAGGAGTGTGATCGCGGGCGTCGTGAGGAGGCCGCCGCCGATGCCGAAAGCGCCCGACAGCACTCCGGAGGCGAAGCCGACGGCGACGCTGGCGGCGGCCTGCACGTTCACCGGGCCTAGTTCCCCGGTATGACCGGGAACCTGCCGGTTATGGCGGTGCGGTCGATCTGGCGCTCGCCCGAGAACAGCGACCCGAGCGCGACGTCCTCCCACAGCCGCTCCATCAGCAGCGGCCAGCGCCGCTGGAACGCGAAGTAGTTGTCGCAGTTGCGGCGAGCGTAGCGTGCGGCGTCGGTGAACACCGCCTTCGCGATCGAGAGGTGGGCGCCCGGCTCGCGTCCGGCCAGGGCGCGGAGGATCGCGGTGGCGAACGCCCGCCACGACACGCCGGCGCCGACGAACTCGCCCGGATACGGACGCAGCGAGGCCGCGGTCACCCGTCGAAGGTCGATCTGCGACTTGGCGAACTCGAGCTTGCGGTGCTCGTAGACGAACCGGTAGACGTCCTGGCGGAACTGCAGCGCGGCGCTCGCGAGCTCGGGCGGGTGGTGCGCGACCTGCCATGCACTGTCGAGGAACATGTCGCCCCCGTGCATCCGCGCGTTGATCACGTAGTCGAAGTCCTCCCCGCGAAGCACCCAGGGGTCGAACGAGACGTTGGCGTACATGTCGCGATGCAACGCCATGCAACCGCCGAACGCGAGCGCGGTCGGCTTGACCCGCGGCCCCGCGTCCACCGCACCCATCGCCCTGTTGTACTCGTCCGTCTGGCGCCAGAAGGCGTCGGTCCAGTGAGCGTCGTCCTTGAGGAAGTGACCGCCCATCGCGTCGACGTAGTAGCCCGTCTTCGCGAACAGCACCTTGCCATCGGGAGTCTTCATCCCGAGCCCCTCGACCCCCACGTGAAGGAAGTCAGGGTCGGTGATGACCTCGTCGTCATCGATGAACACGCACACGTCGGCACCCAGCGTCGCGGCCACGATCAGTCCCGTGTTGCGCACAGCACCGTACCCGGTGAGGCTCACGCCCGACACCATGTCGGGGAACTCGAGTTGCTCGAGCCTGCGATGAAGCGATCCGAGCTCAGCTGGGCCGAACACCATCGTGTCCAGCGCGGGGAAGTCGGCCACCATGTTGCAGACGCGGTCCTCCGCCTCGTGGGCGATCGACGAGTCCGTCGCCGCGACGAGGATGATCACCTTGCCCACGTCACGCACCGACTCGAGCGAGCGCAGGCACGTGGGAAGCGGGCTGTCGCCGTCGATCGGCGTGGGGTGGTCGTAGACGTTGATGAGCCGGTCGCTCGACCTGCCGCCGCGGCGGGTCCAGAAGGTCGGGATGACGATGCAGGTTGTCATCGTGTCTCTCACGTTGCGTAGGGTGCGAGCCCGGTGCGCGTCGTACGCGCCGGATCCGGTGCCGCGCGTGCGCGGCATGAGGGATAGTGTACCGCTTCGCGGACGTCTCCCCCTCGACGGAGGCGCCCCGCCCGGCGGCGGGACGTCGCCTGCGGGGACCTAGCCGATCACGTCCGTGGCGCGACCGCAGCCCGGACACGTCCCGGCCTGGCACGCCCGCTCGATGACGTCGTAGCCGCGGCGCCTCACCAGCACAGTGCCGCAGGTGGGGCATGTGGTGTCTTCGGACCCGGGCTCGTCCACATTGCCGAGGTAGACGTGATGCAGGCCGGCCTCGTGGCCGATCTCGAGCGCGCGGCGCAGGGTCGCCAGCGGCGTCGGTGGCTTGTCGGCAAAGTCCAAGTACGGGAAGAAGCGGGTGATGTGCCACGGGGTCTCGGGCCCGAGCTCGACGGCGATCCAGCGCGCGAGGTCGCGCAGTTGCGCCTCGTCGTCGTTGATGCCGGGCACGACGTTGGTGACGACCTCCACGTGCATCGCGTGGAGGTGCTTCGCCCGTTCCGCGGCTCGAAGCACGGGCTCCGGGGAGGGCACGCGGCACAGGGTGCGGTAGGCCTCGTCAGTCATGCCCTTCACGTCGACGCGCCATACGTCGACGCTGCCGGCCAGGTAGTCGAGTCCCTCCGTGGTGATGTAGCCGTTCGTGACCATGACCGTGAACAGTCCCGCCTCGTGGGCGAGACGGCCGCAGTCACGAACGTACTCCGCCTGGATCACCGGCTCGTTGTAGGTGAACGCGACCCCCGCGCAGGCGTGCGCGAGCGCCAAGGGGACGATCCGGTCGGGCGGGAGATCGCTCAGCTCGCCGTCGTCCACCCCCGCACGGCTGATCTGCCAGTTCTGGCAGTGTCCGCACCTCATGGTGCAGCCGACGGAGCCCAGCGACAGCACCAGCGATCCGGGCCGGTAGTGGAACACGGGCTTCTTCTCGATCGGGTCGGCGGCCACGGACGAGACGCGACCGTAGGTCAGTGCCAGAAGGGTCCCGTCGACGTTGCGCCGCACCCCGCAGACACCGGTCCTTCCCGTCCGGATGTGGCAGGCGTGAGGGCACAGGCCGCACCGTATCGCGTCGCCCTCGGGGGTCCAGAGGTCCGCCACGTGGGGTCCCATCGATCCATCGCCTCCTCTATCCGGCCGCGATCCTCACTTGGTCGCGTCCCATCGCCTTGGCTTGGTACAGCGCGTGATCCGCCGCCTCGAGCAGTTCGACGGGGCCGGAGAGGTCCCCGGCGGCCGCGACCCCGATCGAGACCCGCGCGCCGACCTGCTGCGGGATTCCGCCCCTCGCCACCTCGATGGCCAGACCGGCCACAGCCACGCGCACCTTCTCGGCGACCCCGAACGCCTCGGTCTTGCCCGTCGCCGGCAGGATGACCGCGAACTCGTCGCCCCCGTAGCGGCACGGCAGGTCGGTGGCTCGCAGCGTCGCGCCCAGAAGCTCGGCTACGGCCACGAGCACGGCGTCGCCGGCCACGTGACCGTAGCCGTCATTGACCGACTTGAAGTCGTCGAGATCGAGCATGAGCAGACACAGCGGGCCGCCGTAGCGGGCGTGTCGCGCGCACTCGTCGTCGAGGCGGTCGGAGAACACGCGACGGTTCCACAGCCCGGTAAGGGCGTCCAGGGTCGCGGACTCCTGCAGTTGCGCCATCTCCTGCCTCAGTCTCCGGCGCTGGAGCGGGAAGCACACCTCCCAGGTGGAATCACCACGATAGGTGGCGGCGGCATGCTCGAGGCAGGTGTCGTAGCCGCACCCCCGGCAGTCCATGATGTCGGCATCCTCGGTGAAGCCCGCCTCGCGAAGGATCTCCCTCAGTGCAGCGTCATTGGGAGTGGGCACGTCGATCGGCTGCGGTACGAACGACCGCCGCAACTCCAAAGGAGACAGCTGGCGCACGACCTCGCGACTCGAGACAGCCGTCCGCATGCGTCGGTGGCGATCAGCGGCCACCAGGTTCCGTTTCGCGAACAGGGAGATCCCGGGGCTGACCGTGGGCCCGTCGATGCAACCTTCGCAGTTCAATGCGTCGATGATCTGCGGCGAGATCTCCCCCGCCTCGATGGCGGTCAGCAGCGCGTCGAGTTCGGCCAGACCCCGCACGACCTTCACGGCGGGATCGAGCATCCCGTGCGACGCCAACGTGGAGCGCGGGTAGCCGTCGGTGAGCGATATCTCCTTGAGCGGCTCAGGCCGCCGCTCCTGTCGATCGAACGATCGAACGCGGCGCGGCGCGGACCCGTTCATCCTCCCGATCGCCCGCTTCAGTTCGTCGAACCCGATCGCCACGTCGACGACGCCCTCGAAGTCGGGAGACAACGCTTCGTCCTTGCGGGCGTAGCACGGCGAGACGTAGACCACGGCGGTGCCCGGAGGGTACAGGGCCTTGATGATCGCGGCCTGTGCCACATAGGGCGGGACGATCGGTGCGAGCGCGCCGACGAGCGCGGGGTGGTACCGGCTCACCCAATCGTTGGCGACCGGGCACGTGGAGCGGATCGCCGGCAACCCGTTGCCGGCGGCATGCCGCGCCTCGTACTCGAGCGCCACGACCTCTTCGCCGAGCACGGTCGACTCCACCGCGTAGAAGCCGGCCTCACGGAGCGCCGCCTCGACGGCCTCAGGCGCCGTCGGATGCATGGCGGCCACGAACTCCGCCGCGAGGAGCGCGACGACAGGTCGGCCGCCGGCGAGCAGCTGATCGACGAGCACTCCGTCGTTCCGCACCCGGAACGAGCCGTTGCGGCAGGCTGCCACGCAGGCACCGCAGCCGATGCACTTCTCGGAGATCACCTCGACCGAGCCGTCGAGGATTCTGATCGCGTGGGTGGGGCACAACCGAGCGCACTGCCAACATCCGCGGCACGCCCGCGGGTCGACCGACATCAGCGGCCCCCGTACGCTCACGACGTGACGTCTCCTCGATCGTCCGCATCCGTCTCGTCGAACATGCCGGGGAGGCGCATCCTGCGAAGGGTCGCCAGCAGCGGCCAACCGAGCCCGTAGACCACGACCGCCTGCCCGAACCCGACCCCCGCGACGCCCGCCAGGTACAGGACGGGCCACGCGCTGGTGAGCGTGATGCCGAGCACGGGAATGGTCGTGAATCCCCCGGCTCCCAGCATCAGCGGGAGATACGCGGGAACGATGAGCGCGTTGAATATGACCGGACCCGCGAGGGCGAGAGCGGTCCGCCCGCGGAAGCGCCAGGTCCACGCCGCACCGAGCAACGTCGCGAGCGACCCGAACGCCACGTCGAGCAGTCCGACGCCCCCGAAGGTGGCGACACTCGACAGGTTCGCCAAGGCAGACCCGACGAACAGTCCCGGTAGAGCTGCCGGGGTCAGGCACGCAACCACGGTGAGGGCCTCGCTCAGCCGGAACTGGACGAACCCGAAGCTGAACACCGATCCGAACTGGATGACGAGGAAGGTCAGGACCGCGTATACGGCCGCGATGACTCCTGCTTGCGCGACCCTGTGTGCTCTCACGTGTGATCTCCCGATGAGGTGTGCCCTGCGCGGAAAGCCTGCGCCGTACGGCGCAGGCCGCTGGACCATCGGTACGCCCCCACGCACCGATGACATAGTACCCGAAGCCCGCGGAGACTAGGCCTCGGGCAGCAGCAGTTCGGCTATCTGGACGGCGTTGAGCGCCGCCCCCTTGCGCAACTGGTCCGCGACCACCCAGAAGGCGAGACCGCTCTCCACGCTGGGGTCGCGACGCAGGCGCCCGACATAGGTGTCGTCCGTACCTTCGAGCAGGGCCGGCATCGGGTAGGTCCTGCCCGCCGGATCGTCGAGCAGCTTCACGCCCGGAGCGGCGGCGAGCGCCGCGCGAGCCTCGTCGACGCTCACGGGAACATCGAACTCGACGTTGACCGACTCCGAGTGGCACCGCAACACCGGGACCCGCACGCAGGTCGCGGCGACCCGGATGTCGGGGGCGTGCAGGATCTTCTGCGTCTCGACGACCATCTTCCACTCCTCTTTGGTGGAGTCGTCGTCGAGGAACACATCGATCTGCGGGATGCAGTTGAAGGCGATGCGGTGCGCGAAGTTGTGCGGCTCGACCTCCCGGCCGGCCAGGAAGTCGCCGGTCTGCTCGTAGAGCTCGTCCATAGCGGCTTGCCCGGCGCCCGACGCCGCCTGGTAGGTCGACACGACCACGCGCCGGATCGGCGACAGGTCGTCGAGCGGCTTGAGCGCGACGACCATCTGGATCGTCGAGCAGTTCGGGTTCGCTATCACGCCGGCGTGCAGGGCCGCGTCCTCGGGATTGACCTCCGGGACGACCAGCGGCACGCCCTCCTCCATCCGGAACGCCGAGGAGTTGTCGATCATCACGCAGCCGGCGCGTTCGACCGCCCCACGGTAGCGCCTGGAGATGTCGGCGCCTGCGGAGAAGAGCGCGATGTCGACGCCCTCGAAGCTGGCCTCCGTCATCTCCTGCACGACGAGCTCGGCACCGGCGAACGGCACGCGACGACCCGCAGAGCGGGAGGACGCGAGCGCGCGGACCTCGGACGCGGGGAAACCACGCTGCTCGAGCACCCGCAGCATCTCAACGCCCACGGCGCCGGTGGCGCCTGCGACGGCCACGACGGGTCTGGCCGGCATCGGGTGGTCCCAGGCCATCGCGATCACGCCCCGGGAGCGGCGGGAGACGTCTCCGCGACAACGGACCGGTCATCGAGCCCGAACGCGGCGTGAAGCGTGCGCACGGCAGTGCCGACCTGGTCTGCTGCGATGACGCACGAGATGCGGATCGCGCTGGTGGAGATCATGTCCAGGTTCACGCCCGCGTCGGCCAGCGTACGGAACATCAGCGCGGCGACTCCGGGGTGGGTCTTCATGCCGGCGCCGACGAGCGACACCTTCGCGATGGACTCGTCCACCGACCACTCGCGCGCTCCCAAGTCGGCGACGACCTCGCGCACGGCCTTCGTCGCCCTCACCAGGTCGTCCTTCGGCGTCGTGAACGAGATGTCGGTCGTCCCCGACTCCGAGACGTTCTGGATGATCATATCGATGTTGACGTTGTTGTCGGCCAGACGGCCGAACACCTCAGCCGCGACACCCGGGCGGTCGGGAACGTCGCGCACCGTCACCTTGGCTTCCGAGGTGTCGTGCGTGACCCCCGAGATTATGGCCTGTTCCATGGTGTCGTCGGCCTCCTTGACGATGGTTCCTTCGCTGTCGTTGAACGACGAACGCACGTGGATCACGACGCCGTGGTTGCGGGCGAACTCGACGCTGCGCAACTGGAGCACGCGCGCACCGGTGGCCGCCATCTCGAGCATCTCGTCGTAGGAGATGGTGTCGAGCTTGCGGGCGGCCGGCTCGACTCTCGGATCGGCCGTGAAGACGCCGTCGACATCCGTGTAGATCTCGCAGACGTCGGCGGACAACCCGGCCGCGACCGCGACGGCGGTGGTGTCGGAGCCGCCGCGCCCCAACGTGGTGATCTCACCCGATGGGGTGAGTCCCTGGAACCCGGCGACGATCACGATATAGCCCGAATCGAGCGCCTCCATCACGCGGTCGGCGCGGACTTCCTGGATGCGGGCTTTGGTGTGGACGCCGTCCGAGACGATGCCGGCCTGTGCGCCGGTGAGGCTCATGGCCCGATGACCCTGCGCGTGGATCGCCATGGCGAGCAGCGCGATCGTCACCTGCTCCCCCGTCGCGAGCAGCATGTCCATCTCCCGCTCGGGGGGATCGGCGCTGATCGCCCGCGCCTTCGCGAGCAGCTCGTCGGTGACGTCGCCCATCGCGGAGACGACCGCGACGACGCGATCGCCGCGCTCCTTGGCCGCGATCAGCCGGCGTGCGACCGCCATGAGACGGTCCGACGATCCGACGGACGATCCACCGTACTTCTGGACGACGAGTGCCACGGTTGTCTGGCTCCTGACGAGTCAGTGCAAGGGGCCTCGCGGCCTCTCGCGGCGTGCGAAACAGTGTACCAGCAGCGTGTCGGGGCGTGGCCGGGGTCGGGGCCGCCGCACGAAGCTTGCGAGTGCCGGACGAGACCGCCCTACGGCCGCTGGTACAGCGCCAGCCCCTTGGCGGTCCCGCGCAGCCGCTCCGTGAGCGCTTCGACCGACTCGCCGTAGAAGTGATCCACGAGGCTCGGCCCCGTGACCACCGACATGAGCGTGGCCATGCGGCCCAGAACGGCGCGCATCTCCTCGAGCTGACCGTTCAGCTCGGGCGACCCGTCAGCGGCGACGGTGAAGTGCCCGTCCGAGAGCCCGAACGCGGGCACCTCGGCCACGAGCCACTCGCCCATCTTCGCTTCGAGGTTGGAGGTCAGCCGGGGGCCGCCGAGCTTCCGGAACGCAGTGAGCATCCCGTCGGCGACGGCGACGAACACGGCCCGTGCCTCGTAGGGCTCGACGGTGAGGGCGGAGAGCTCGGACCCGCTGGCGGCCGCGTCCATCTCGGTGAGCACCTCGATCAGCGCCTCCACGACACGCGGGTCGAAGTCGGTCCCCGCGCAGCGGCGCAACTCCGCTATCGAGTCGTCGACGAGCAGACGGTCACGGTAGGGCCGGTTCGCGGTCATCGCCTCGTAGGCGTCGGCGACCGATAGGACACGGGCCAGCAGCGGGATCTCGTCGCCGCGCAGCCCGGCCGGGTAGCCGCTGCCGTCGAAGTGCTCGTGGTGGTGTCGCACGACCGGGGCGATCGACCACGGGAACTTCACCGGGCGCAGGATGTTCGCGCCGATGAGCGGGTGGTGCCGCATCGTGGACATCTCGTCCTCGGTGAGCGGTCCCGGCTTGCGCAGGATCTGCTCGCTTATGCCGATCTTGCCGATGTCGTGCAGGTAAGCGGCCATCTCTATGGCGGTGCGCTGGTCGTGCGACAACCCCAGCTTCTCGGCCGTCGCCTTGGCGAAGACCGCGACGCGACCGGAGTGGTCGCGCATGTAGGGCTCCTTGGCGTCGACCGCGGCCGCAAGAGCGCGCACCGTGGCGAGATAGGCGCCCTGGACGCTCGCGAACAGCTCGGTGTTGCCGATGGCGATCGTCACGTGGTTGGCGATCGTGGACAGCAGCCGCACGTCCTCGCCGGTGAAGCTCACCGTCCTGTCGTGGCTGCCGACGGCGATGGCGCCGATCACGACGTCGACCGATACCAGCGGGACGCACAGCGCCGCGAGCGCTCCCGTCACCGCGTCGACGTTCTCGACGGCGTCGACCTCTCGTGAAGGGTTGAACACGAGCGGCCGACCCTGGCGGACGACCCATTCGGACATCGAAGCGCGTACCGCACGCCCGTCGATGGGGCGGTCGCCGGCGCCGCGCCACGCGCGCAGTTCCACCTCGCCGCTCACCGGGTCGCGCAGCACGACGTAGCCGGAATCGACCGCGAAGCTGCGCATCGCGGCCTCGAGCGTCGCGTCGAGCATCGTGTCCAGATCGAGCGTGGAGCCCAGCGTCCGGCTCATCTCGTAGAGGGTCGAGAGCTCCTCGACGGTGTGCGTCAGGGCCTCGGTGCGCTCGCGCAGCGAATCCGTCATGGAGTTGAAGGCGTCGGCGAGGGCGACCAGGTCTCGGCGACCTCCGAAGGCGACGTGGACGTCCAGATCGCCATCGGCCACCCCGCGTGCGGCATCGGTGAGCACCGAGAGCGGCGACCGCGTGCGATTGGTCGCCAGCAGATACACGGCGAACAGCCCGATCGCCATGTGCATGGCAACGAAGATGGCGCCCGAGTCGGCGTAGACGGAGTAGGCCCCGCCTGCGATCGCGAGGAGGGCCATGAGCACGGCGGCTATGGCGACCCCGGTACTGCGGTCGACACTCCTATGGGTCGTCGGTGCTACCACGTGACGTGCGGCTCTCCCCCCGGCAGACTCGCTCACCCGAACATGATGCACCATCACGCCGGGAACGACACCTCGCAAACGCCGAGGGGTCCCGCACGAGTGCGGGACCCCTCGGAACGAGCGTCGATCCGCCGCTAGAGACCGCAGCGCTTCAGCACGTGGTCGAAGTTGCGGTCGACCTCGATCTGGACCTGCTCGAGCAGCGCCTCGTTGCCAGGCTTGAAGAGGTGCTTGAACCGGCCCTGAGGCTTGAGGAACTCCTCGATCGGCTTGCGGTTCTCGCGGGTGACGCTTCGCTTGGTGTAGATCCACTCGCCGTCGACGACCTCGAACAGCGGCCAAAAGGCCGAGGTCACGGCGGACTTGGCGATCTCCACGGTGCTGTCGTACGGGATCCGCCAGCCGCGCGGGCACGGTGCGAACACGTTGATGAACGCGGCCCCCGGAGCCGAGAAGGCCTTCTCCGCCTTGGAGGTGAGGTCCTTCCAGTCCGAGATCGACGCCTGCGCGACGTAGGGGACGTCGTGCGCGGCGATGATGGAGGTCAGGTCCTTGCGACGCTGCGGCTTGCCCTGGCCGACCTTGCCGACCTCGGCGGTTGTGGCCCAGGCCCCCATCGGCGTCGCGCTGCTGCGCTGGATGCCGGTGTTCATGTAGGCGCCGTTGTCGTAGCAGACGTAGACCATGTCGTGACCGCGCTCCATGGCGCCGGACAGCGACTGCAGGCCGATGTCGTAGGTACCGCCGTCGCCGCCGAACGCGACGAACTTCATCTTCTTGTCGGCCGGGATCTTGCCGGCGCGCTGCAGGCCCTTGAAGGCCGACTCGACGCCGGAGACGGTGGCGGCGGCGTTCTCGAAGGCGTTGTGGATGAACGGGGTCTTCCACGAGGAGTACGGGTAGATCGTGGTCGAGACCTCGAGGCAGCCCGTCGCGCAGCCGGTCACGATCGGGACACCGGTACCGCCGGCCCCGAGCATGACCTGACGCACGGCGATCGAGGCGCCGCAGCCGGCGCACAGGCGGTGTCCGCCCTCGAGCAGGTCCTCGCGATGGGAGAGTTCCCTGATGGTAGCCATGGTCGCTCCCCTCTACCGGGCGCCGAGGTAGACGAGCCCCGAGGGGGCCGCGGTCCCTGACGCGATGTCGGACAGGTCCGAGAAGACGCGGTCGATGTACTCGATCTTCACATCGGCACCCCCGAGGCCGTAGATGTAGTCCACGACCGGGATGCGGTTGTCGAGATCGTAGAGCGCGCTGCGTACCTCGAGGAAGAGCGGGCCCCCCTCGGCGCCGAAGCTCTCCGAGCGGTCCATGACCGCGACCGCCTTGACACCCTTGAGCGCCGCGGCCAGTTCCGCGTACGGGAACGGGCGGAAGCAGCGGACCTTCACGACGCCGACCTTCTGTCCTTGCGCGCGCAGTCCGCGCGCGACGTGCCGCGCGTTGCCGGCGGTGGAGCCGATGACCACGATCGCGGTCTCGGCGTCCTCCATGCCCCACGTCTCGACGACGTCGAACGGACGCCCGGTGATCGCGGACCACTCGGCCCCGACCGACTTCACGACGTCGCGGCTTCTCTCGATGGCCATGCGCTGCGACTTCTTGAACTCGAAGTACGGGCCGCCCAGTCCGGCGAAGCTGCCGTGGGTGACGGGTTTGGCGAAGTCGAGCAGCGCGTTCTCGGGCTCGTAGTCGCCGACGAAGGCGGCCACGGTCTCGTCGTCCATGATCTGCGCGCGGTCGATCGAGTGCGTGGTGATGAAACCGTCCGCCGTGGTCATCACGGGGAGCAGCACGTCGGGGTGCTCGGCGATCCGGAACGACATGATGGTGTTGTCGTAGGCCTCCTGCGCCGTCTCGGCGAACAGGATGATCCAGCCGGTGTCGCGGGCGCCCATGACGTCGCCGTGATCGCAGTGGATGTTGATCGGCGCGGAGAGCGCGCGGTTGGCGTTGAACATCACGATCGGGAGTCGCATGCCGGCGGCGATGTGCAGCTCCTCCCACATGAGCGCGAGGCCCTGCGAGGAGGTCGCGGTCGCGACGCGGGCACCGGCGGCAGACGCGCCGACGGCGGCGGACATCGCGGAGTGCTCGGACTCCACGTTCACGTACTCGGCGTGCATACGGCCGTTGGCAACGAACTTCGCGAGCTCCTCGACGACGGTCGTCTGCGGGGTGATCGGGTAGGCGGGGATCACGTCGGGCGAGCACTGACGGATCGCCTCGGCCACGAGCGTGTTCCCGGTCGCCGCGATGGTCTTCTGGGTCGGCATCGGCTATCCCACCTCCGGAAGTTCGCAGCCTTCGGGCACCATCGTGATCGCGTCGGCGGGACACACCTGGGCGCACACGCCGCAGCCCTTGCAGTGGTTCAGGTTGAAGTCGGTGACCTTCTCGTCCGCGACGTTGACCGCACTGTCGGGGCAGTAGATCCAGCAGAACAGGCACTGCGTGCACTTCGCGTCGTCACGGCAGGGGCGCTGGCTGCGCCATCCGCCGGTGACGTAGTCGCGCGAGTTGCCGGAGTCCGGGATCACGGCGCCGCGGGGGAACTCGTCGGACTTCCACTCGTCGATCTTCGAGATGTCCCAGGTCACGAGGCCTGCACCTCCTCGTATGCGCGGGTCACCGCGGCGATGTTCGCGTCGATGACCTCCTGGCTGAACTTCTTGCCGAATGTCTTCGCGAGGTGCGCGGAGATCTGCTCGAGCGTGAACAGGCCCGTGAGCTTGGCGAGCGCGCCGATCATCGGCGTGTTCGGCATGTCGCGCTTGAGCGTGTCGAGCGAGATCCCCGTGGCGTCGACCGTCGCGACCGTGCCGTGCGGGATACCCAACGCCTTGCGGACCGCCGCGGGGGGGCTGCAGGTGTTCACGATGATGATGCCGTCATCGGTGAGGCCGCTGGCGACGTCCACGATCGGCAGCAGGGTCTCGTCCAGCACGACGATGACACCGGGGAACTCGATGTTGTTGTGGATCTCGATCGGGTGTTCGCTGATGCGCGTGAACGCCTGGATCGGCGCCCCCATGCGTTCCGGCCCGTACTCCGGCATCGCCTGGATGTAGCGGTCGAGCTCGAGCGCGGTCTCGGCGACGAGCTTGGCCGCCGTGACTGCTCCCTGGCCCGCGCGCGCATGCCAACGGATCTCCGTCAGCTGCTGAGGCATGCCAGCCCCTTTCGGTCGGTGACCTGTGTCCGGTCCGGCTCAGGGGCGCAGCATACTACGCGCCCGCATTCGCGCCGGGTTGGTGAAGTGCCCGCCACGATACCCGCGTGCGCACGTGCCCGCTGGTGTACGGAGTCGTGACAGCGGTGAACGCATCCGATGCGTCGGTGAACGGCGCACAGGAAATGGTAACCGACACTCCCGCGCGAGGCCGCGCGGTCCCTACATCTCCCGGCGGGCCTCCAGCGCGCGGCCGAGCGTCACCTCGTCGGCGAACTCGAGGTCTCCCCCGACCGGGAGGCCGGAGGCGATGCGCGTGACCTTGATGCCCAGCGGCTTGATGAGGCGCGACAGGTAGAGCGCGGTGGTCTCGCCTTCGATGTTGGGGTTGGTCGCGATG
>DATCIA010000016.1:0-6905 GCA_036508075.1 Coriobacteriia bacterium | reverse complement strand
CCGCGCCGGGCTTTAGGTCACGCGTTGTCTGCGCGCAGGCACCACGCGCAGCATTAGAGGGATGGGTGGGATCGCCGCGTACATCATGGGGTGGAACCAGCCGGGAACGGGGGGTACCGGTTCCGGAAGGCGCCGGTGAAGCCCGGACCCCCGAGTTGGGTACCCATACCTCCAAAGGGGCGGGCGCTTCGTCCGTCGTCGTCGTGATGGCGCTTCGGTGCCGGGGGAGTCGATGGAGCGGTCGCCACAGCAGGGGTATCCGAGCGTCAGCGTGGTGGTTCCCGCGCTGAACGAGGGCGACCGGCTGCCCAGTCTGATCGACTGCCTCGAGCGACAGACCCTGCGTCCGGCCGAGATCATCGTGGCCGACGCGGGTTCCACCGATCCCACCGTGGACGTCGCGCGCTCGCGTGGTGCGCTCGTCGTCGTGGGTGGGAGGCCGGCCGTCGGACGCAACGCGGGCGCTCGCGCCGCGACCGGCGACCTGATCCTGTTCCTCGACGCCGACTCGCGCCCGCCGGACCGCTTCATCGAGATGGCGGTCGCCGAGTTCGTCGGCAACGGGCTGTGCGTGGCCGGCGCGCCGGTCGAGCCGATCGAGCGCCGGTCCGACTACGTTGCAGCCTGCCGCGCCGCGCGCGTGTACCTCCGTGCCGTCCAGCGCCTGGCGCCTCATGCCGCGGGCTCGTGCATCCTCGTCCGCCGCGACGTCCACGAGCGTATCGGCGGATTCGACGAGACCCTCGCGCTCGCGGAGGATCACGACTACGTCCGCCGGGCCGCGAGGTGCGGGATCTTCCGCATCTTCCGCGGAGTGACGATCCCGGTGTCCATGCGGCGCGTCGCCCAGGAGGGACGGTTCCGGCTCGGCCTCAAGTACGCGTACTGCGAACTACGGACCTTGGCCGGTCGCCCGATCAGGCGGATACCGTTCCCATACGAGTTCGCCGCCTACGGCGAGCCGGCGGGCAGCCGGAAGCGGAGGCCCCGCCCTCTGATGCGCCTCATGCGGACGTTGCAGGTGCCGTCCACGGAGGTGCAGGCCGATGCCATCGGCCTCGCGCTGACCTCCGCCGTCGGTGGCGGCGCGGGAGCGGTCGCGCTCGCCGCCGCCGGGGCGCCGCCGGACACGTACCTCCCCTTTGCGGGGATCGCGTTCGCGACCGCCGGGCTCTCCGCATTCGAGGCCGTCCGCAAGCTCCGGTACGAGCGGCACTACGGCGACTTCTTCATGGCTTCCCTGGCAGTGGCGAGCGCCGACCTGATCGACAACGAGGGGAAGCGCCTCGCAGAGCGCGGCGTCGATGAGCTGTGGGAACTCCACGCGATCGGCGCCGTGGGCCGGATGGCTGAACTGAGCCGGCGGGGCGCCGCGGGGCGGCTGACGATCGTGCTCGAGACGCTCGAGGGAATGCGGGAGATGCTCGACGACGAGATCGTTGCGCGCTACGAGCGGGCCAAAGTAGTGACGGCGCGGTCGGATGTCGTCACGCTGCTGCTCAAGATGGGTTTCGATGAGATATCGGAACCGCCCGCCTACGACCTGGCGAACCGGATCGACAAGCGTCTGCTGTCCCGCTATCTCGACCGCCGCACCCGGCGCGACGGCTCGGCGGGGCTCAGCGGGATCCGAATGGCAGTGATGCCGACCGCGCGGTTCCTCGGCGCCGAGTTCCGGCAGACGCTCGACGCTCAGATCGCGCGCATCAAGGCGGACCTTGAGCGCTTCGCGGCGAGGGCCGCCGAAGCCGACGCCCAGAACGGACGCCCGCCCTCCTAGCGAGTGAGCGTCGCGATCAGGTAGCCGACGGCCAGGAGCGCGTTGGTGGCGAGCACCGCCACCACGTTCGCGCCCTGCGCCGGGATCAAGGCCTCGAAGCTGTCGTAGTCCTTCAGCGCACCGGCGATCGCCTTGGCCGCGAAGATCCCGGCCATCAGTGCCACCATCGCCCAGGGCGTCAGCACTCCCAGACCGACGCTCACGACGATGGCGACGAACGCGCCCGCCTCACAGGCCGTGTACAACCACCGTGCGCGCGCCTTGCCCAGCAGCACGACCATGTGATGACGTCCGCCGGCCGCGTCGGCCTCCGCGTCGGGGAACTCGTTGAGCAGGAGCAGGTTGTACGTCAACAGGAACGCCGGGATCGATGAGATCCACGCTGCGGCGTCGATCGTACCTGTCAGCAGGTAGTACGTTCCGATCACCGGCAGCGTCCCAAGGCCGAACCCGGCGAAGATCTCGCCGAGACCGATGCGGGTCAGCAGCGGCGTGTAGAGCACCGCCGAGAGAGCGCCAACGGCGCCGATGAAGAACAGGGGCCAGCCGGCGACCCAGGCTAGGTAGAGGCCGATGGCGCATCCGATCGTCAGCGTCGAGACGCCGACGATCAGCGCATCCCCAGCCGTCAGCTTCCCCGTGGGGACGAGGCCACTGCCGCCGGAGAACGGGGTCTGCCTGGTGGCCCTGTCGATTCCGCTCTGCGAGTAGTCGTGCCAGTCGTTCAGCGCGTCGACGCTCCCGTGGATCAGCGCCAGGCCGACCATCGCGAGCAGCATGTTGAGCAGGTTGAACGAACCCGGCACGCGCCAGGCCGCGAGCGCCGCACCGTGCAGCACGAGCGCCACCGACAACAGCAGGAACTGCGGCCTTGTCTCGAGGAAGTAGAGCTTGGCTTTCGACACGGTGCCCCCAGGGCTCGCGGGTTCGTCTAGGGGAGAGGTAACCCCATATCCGGGTGGCTGTCCAGCGCCCGGTGCCCGGCGCCCGACGCGGCGGCTCCTCCCGAGTGCGACCGCTCGGCTATTGTGGGGAGGCATCAGGCGTACGCGGCGAGGAGGCACGATGTCGGGAACGGTCGGTCGTCTGCACGTGATTGCGGGCTGCATGAGCAGCGGCAAGACCGGAGAGCTGATCCGGTTGCTGTCGCGGCACGCGGTCACCGGCGACTCCATCGTCATCTACAAGCACGCCGTCGACTCCCGCGACGGGAGCATGGCGCGCTCGCGTCTGGGCACCGAGATGGAGGCGCTCGTGGTCACCGAGGCGCGCTGCATCGAGGGTGAGCAGTGCCACGTGGTCGCCATAGAGGAGGGCCAGTTCTTCGGCGAGGAGCTGGCGGACGTGGTCCGGACGCTGCTCCGGGATGGTCATCAGGTGTACGTCACCGGCCTCAACCAGGACTTCCGGGGAGAGCCGTTCGGCGTCATGCCGACGCTGATGGCGCTCGCGGATGAGGTCTCGCTGCTGACGGCGATCTGTCAGAAATGCCACGGAGTCGGGACGCGCACACAGCGCATCATCAATGGCGAGCCCGCGCCCTGGGACTCGCCTCTCATCCTCGTGGGCGGCGCCGACTGCTACGAAGCGCGCTGTCCCGACTGTCACGAGGTGCCGGGTCGCCCGTAGGGCGGGACGCTTCGTGAGGTGTTCCGCGCCCGGTGGTCTCTGCCGTATCATGGCGCTACGCTCGGCGGCTCGAACGCTGGGGGGCGTTGCTGGGCCGCGAGGCCGCGAGGAGTGACGGGGGGAACCGATGCTCAGGGCGTTCAGCGGACTGCGGGCACGGCTGCTCGCGATCGTCCTACTGGCACTGTTGCCTGCGGTGGCGCTGCTCGTCGTCTACGCCGGCTTCCAGAACAACTCCGCCGAGCAGCGCGCACGCGCCGATGTCCAGCGACTTGCCGAGAGCGACGCTGTCTCTCTGCAGCGCCTCATCAGCCAGGCCCGGGCCACCCTCGTCGCCTTCTCGGCCTCGCAGGCCGTCCAGCGGCAGGAATGGGCGATCGCCCAAGCGACCGCCGAGCGCATCGCCCGCGAGCAGCCCGACTACCTCAACATCGGTGTGATCGGGCTCGATGGGAACACGCTGGTCTCCGCACTGCCGACCACCGGGACGGTCTATGTGGGCGATCGCCCCTACTTCCGGCGGGCGATGCAATACCGGCGCTTCGCGGTCGGTGACTTCCAGCTCGGCCGGATCTCGAAACGTCCGTCGATCAACGTGGCCTACCCCGTGCTCGACGCTGAAGGATCCGTGCGTTGCGTCACGTTCGTCTCGCTCGATGTGGCGCTGATGAGGGAGATCATCGGAGCCACGTCGGTATCGTCGCCGTTCCGGGAGTACGTGGTCGACGCGAACGGTGCCGTCGTCGTCCGCATACCGGATGCGCCCGCGTCGGAAGGCGCATCTCTCGCAGGGACCGCGCTGATGAAGGCGATAGCCACGGCCCGGGAAGGCTCCGTCCCGGCGCGGATCGGCTCGGACTCCACGCTCCAGTTCGAGTACCGCCCCGTCTTCGTCGAGCCCGACGGCGGCCTGTTCCTGGCCATCGGCTACTCGCCCGACGAGTTGTTCGCCGCTGAGGATCGCGGGCTGACTATGGCTCTCGCGGGGTTCGCCGCGGTCGCGCTCCTTGCGCTGGGCGCCGCGTGGGCCGCGGGTACGCGCTGGGTCTACGTGCCCACTCGGAAGCTGCGCGAGGCGGCCACCAAGATAGGTCGAGGGAAGCTCTCCGCGCGCGCCCATCTGAATCTGGGCATCGAGGAGTTCGCGGACCTGGGTCGCGAGTTCGACTCCATGGCCGAGAGCATCGAGCGTCGCGCGACCTTCAGCCAGGCACTTGCCGAGGTCAATCGCCTCGCGCACTCCACGCTCGAGTTCAACGAGGTCATGCACCGGATCATCTCCGTGACCTGCGACGCGGTGGGAGCCGAGACCGCAGCGATCGTCCTGCGCCGGGACGGCGTGTGGCACACCAAGTACAGCTACAACTTCAAGGACGACATCATCGGAGTGATCCTTACGGACGAGCAGGTGCCTCACGCCGCGATCGCGCTCAAGACGGGTCATCCGGTGGCGATCGACAACGGCACGACCGACCCGCGGGTCAACGGGGATGTCCTGACCGCATACGGGATCCGTTCGGTGCTGACCATGCCGCTGATCGTGCAGGGCGAGGTCATCGGCGTCATGTTCATGAACCACCACCTGAAGGCGGTCGAGTTCAGCAGCGCGCAGGTTGACTTCGCGGAGAGCGTGGCCGCCACGGTCGCTCTGGCGCTCCGGAACGCGCGTCTCTACGAGGGAGAACACCGCATCGCCGACACGCTGCAGCAGTCGCTGCTGGCCCTGCCCGGGGCGATCGCGCACCTGCGCTTCGCCAACATCTATCGCTCTGCAACGGAGGCCGCGCGCGTGGGCGGCGACTTCTATGACATCTTCGAGATCGCACCCGGCCGGGTGGGGGTGACCATCGGGGACGTCTCCGGGAAGGGCCTTGATGCCGCCGCGCTGACGTCGCTTGTGAAGAGCACCATCCGGGCACACGCCACGGATTCGCCCGAGACTCCCGCGGAGGTCATGAGCGCCGCGAACCGGCTGCTGTTGAGGGAGTCGGCGCCCGAGGTGTTCGCCACCGTCTTCTTCGCCGTGCTCGACACCGGGACGGGCCGGCTCGTCTACTGCAATGCGGGGCACACGACGGGAGCCGTCGGACGTCCGGGTTCACCGATGGCGCGTCTGCGGTCCAACTCGACTTTGGTCGGCGGGTTGGCGGACGCGGTGTTCGAGGACGCCATCGCGTCCATGCGCCCCGACGACCTGCTCTTCCTCTACACCGACGGCCTGACGGAGGCGCGCGGAGAAGGCGGGATGTTCGGGGAGGAGCGCGTCTTCTCGATCCTCGAGGGACTGGAGATCGGCGACCCGTGGGTCGCGGCGACGCGCGTGATCCAGGAGGCCGGGACCTTCGCCAGCGGGCATCTGTCCGACGACGTCGCGATACTCGTGGTCGCGCTCACCGACCGCTAGGGGGTCCATCATGATCGTGTCGGCGCTGTGCGGCTCGCTTCGGACCGGCAGCTACAACAGGGCGCTGCTCGACACCGCCGTCGACCGTGCGCCCGGCCACGGGCTCGAGATCGTGTCGGCGCCGATCGGCGGGTTCCCACTCTTCAGCCAGGACCTCGAGTCGGATCCTCCGGAGGACGTGATCCTGGCGAAGGAGGTCATCCGGTCCTCCCGGTGCCTGCTGCTCTCCACGCCCGAGCACGACTACGGCGTTCCCGGCGTGTTGAAGAACGCGGTCGACTGGCTCTCCCGGCCGCACGGTGATCCGACGCTCGATGGTCGGCCTCTCGCGCTCATGGGCGCGAGCACCGGCTACATGGGCACCATGCGCGCGCAACTGGCCTGGCGGCAGATGTGGCACTTCTCCCACGCGCCGGTGTTCAGCGACGTGGAGCTCACGGTCTCGTTCTCGGCGTCGAAGTTCGCCGACGGACGCCTTGTCGACGAGGACGTGCTCAAGCAGTTGGACCTGTTCCTCGCGGGGTTGCACGAGTGGCTCGAGCGATGCGACTGACGCGCTCGCGTCGGTAGCCAACTCGGACGGCTGGGGACGCTGAACGTCACCAGCGCCGAGGTCGTGGACGGTGGCCTGCACCTGGTGGGAACGGGTCCGGCCGCGGCGAAACCGGTGACGCCCTAGATCCTTCCCGCTCTCGGCTACGGCCGGAGCAGCACCTTCATCGTGCCCGGACGGCCCGCGACTTCCATCGCCTCGATGGCGCGGGTGAGCGGGTAGGTCTCCGCGATCAGCGCAGTCGGGTCGACCTCACCGCGCTCGAGTAGCCGCAGCGCGGGCGCGAACGGCCCGCAGCGCGAGCCGATGATGGTGATCTCGTCGACCACGAACGGCGCGAGCGCCAGCGTCACCTCGCCGCGGTAGGTCGACTTCAGCACGAGCGTCCCGCGCGGGCGGAGGGCGCGCGCAGCGAGGTCGAATCCCGAGGGCGAGCCCGTGGCCTCCACGACGATGTCCCAGCGGCGGGGCTCGACCTCTGCGGGCTCGATCGTGGCGATGCCCCGCGCGTCCAGCAGCGCCTTCTGCGCGTCGTGCTT
>DATCIA010000015.1:0-13343 GCA_036508075.1 Coriobacteriia bacterium | reverse complement strand
GCGGTCTCGGTGCGTACGCGCTTGCCCATCTCGAACGACTGACGGAACAGACGGTGGAACAGGCGCTGCGCGGCGCCGGCTTCGCAGGAGAGGTCGTAGGCCTCCTTCACCTGGTGAAGGATCTGGGCCTCGCCGACGACCATCGAGTCCAGCGACGCGACGACGCGGAACAGGTGCTTGACGACCGCGTGGTCCTCGACGACGTAGAGGTAGCGCGCCAGCTCGTGCCGATCGAGGTCGTGGAACTCACACAGGAAGTCGATGACCGCGTCGGTGCCGGCCTCGGAGGCGGAGACCGCATAGACCTCGGTGCGGTTGCAGGTCGACAGGATGACCGCCTCGGCGATCTCCGCGCCGAACGTGAGCGCCGAAAGCGCCTGCGGCTGAACGTGCGCCGGGAAGGTGAGCTTCTCGCGGATCTCGATCGGCGCGGTCTTGTGCGACAGACCGACAAGGGTCAGATGCATGCGGTTGGAGACTTCCTTCGTGACGCCGGTCCCCGGCTTGACCGGGCTTGGACAAAGGGTCGCCCCCGCCGAAGCGATGCGTGTTGTTCAGGCAAGCGATGCCCGGCGGGGGCGGTGTCGTCCACGGTGATTACGCATCTCACATTGAGCCTGCCTGAACGAGTGAATGGTACCACCCGTGCTCCGGGGGCGGCAACGCACTCCGGACGGGCGCGCGGGACCGATCCGCTACAGCCCGCGTGCCTTGCGCGCCGCCGCGACGTCGCCGTCGGTGATCATGAAGAACAGCCACTGGGCGTTCGCCTTCAGCACCCGGTAGAACTGGGAGAGCACTCCGGGCACGATGAGGTACTTGCCCCGCTCGACCCCGCGCACGATCGCCGTCGCTATCGCGGTGGGCGGGACCGCGGCGATGTTGCCGGCGACCTTGTCGGTCTCGGCGGGGCGCAGGGACTTCTCGAACGCCAGGCCCGGCGTGTCGGTGTCCGGCGGGCACACGACGCTCACTTTCACCCCGTGCGGATACATCTCGCTGCGGAGCGCCTCCGAGAAGCCCATCACCGCGTACTTGGCTGACGAGTAGGCCGTGTAGCCGAAGATGCCCATGAAGCCCGCGACGCTCGAGACGTTGACGATGTGGCCGCTGCCGCGCTTCATCATGGCCGGCGCCGCGGCGCGCGCCATGTAGACGCAGCCGCGCCACGAGTCCATGCACGCCTCGAAGTCCGCCGGCGTCATCTTCTCGAAGTAGCCGGGGATGATGATCCCGGCGCAGCTCACGAGCACGTCGATGGGGCGCGCGCCCGCAACGGTGGCTTTGCCGACGATGGCCTCGCACGAAGCGAGGGTCGAGACGTCGCCGGAGACCGCGGAGATGCTCGCCCGCGTGCTCATCCGCCGCGCCGCTACCGCCTGCTGAGCCGCCAGGAGCCGCTCGACATCGCGCGCGATGAGCGTGACATCGGCGCCCTTCGCCGCGAACAGTTCGGCGGTCGCGAGCCCGATGCCGCTCGAACCGCCGGTCACGACCACATGCTTGCCGGTCCAGTCGCTCACGAGTCCTCCTCGTCGATATCCGCTGCATCTTCCATCGCGGCCGCGTGCGCCTCCAGCACCTCTTCGGCCGACGGATCGTCGCCCGAGCGGATGCGATCGAGAAGGTCGGACTCAGCGATGGAGTCGAAGAGCGGCTTCAGGCCGGCGTCGCCGACGCCGAAGCGTTCGATCGCCCGCGTGCGGACCGCGGCCAGGAGCGCCACGTACACGCCCCACTCCGGTCCGTAGGTCGTCGCGATCTCGCGCCGTACGCTGCGCGCCACCGAGGGCGCGATCCCACCGGTCGACACCGCGATCTGAAGTGGTCCGCGCCGGACCACCGACGGCACGGTGAAGTCGCTGGCGTCGGCATCGGCCAGGACGCTCACCAGGATGCCGAGCGACTTGGCCTCGGCACGGACCGCCGCGTCGACCTCGAGCGAGTCCGCCGCGCAGATGGCGATGAAGGCGCCCTTCAGATCGCCGCGCACGTAGCCGCGCTGCTCGACGGTGATCGCCCCCGAGCCCTCGAGTTCGATGAGCGAGTCGGTGGCCTCCGCCGCGATCACGACGACGTCGGCGCCGTGAGCCGCCATGGAGGTTGCGGTGCGTTCGGCCGCACGCGAGAACCCGACCACGACCACAAGTCGGCCGCTCACGTCGAGCAGGACCGGGAAGCGTTCGGGGTGGTGCGCCGGGCTCATGCGCCGGGAACGGCGAAGACGTGGAAGCCCGCGGGCACCACGCGTGCAAGGATCGCGAGCGCGATGACGAGGACCACGCCCACGAGCGCGAGCCGGGCGGCGGTCCTGGCTGCGCTGTAACGGTACTGGAGGTGGAGATAGCCGCCGAACAGCGCCCAGACCACGCCGGCGAGCAGGACCCGCGGGTCGGCCCACCAGCCCGCGATGTCGGTCTCGACCGCGCGCAGCACACCGAGCAGCAGGCCACCGGTGTAGACCGGGAACCCGATGGCGATGGCCCGCCGGGCGATGAGGTCGGTCTGCGCCAGCGAAGGCAGACGCTTGAACAGCGTCGAGGTGCGGTGGCCCTTGAGCTGCCGCTCGAGGCCCAGATAGGCGCCTGAGGCGACCGCGCCGATGAAGAACAGCGCGTTGCCGAACACGATCAGGACGACGTGAACGGTGACGCGCCACCCCTCCAGGAGTGCGAGCTCAGCCGCTCCGGGCGGCTTGACGGGAGCGCCGGCGCCCATGAGCTGGGCGGCGATGAGCCCAAGCAGCGCCAGCGGGACGAGCACCGTCCCGTAGACCTTGAGCTTCGCGAGGTGCTCGACGATGAAGTACACGAGCACGAGCGCCCAGGCCGCGAGCACGATCGAGTACGGCCCGTAGAGGCGCGAGCCCTCGGCGGCGCTCGAGTGCAGGCCGATCGAGGCCGTCAGCGACAGGAACCCGAGGCCGGTCATGAACGTCGCGTACCACGACAACTGGGGACGCTTCGACATGAAGAAGAAGGCGTAGAGGACCGTGGCGCCCGCGAGCGCCGCCAGAGAGACCCACATCGACAGAACCTCGAACCGCAACATCAGCGGCACAACTCCCCTTCGCGGCCGATCATCATCCGCGCTTCGCGAGCGCTTCCTCGACCAACGCAAGATGCTTCTCGAGCTTGCCGAGACGCGACATCGTCAGGCCGACGTACCCCATGAGGCCGATCCACAGGGCGGCGTAGACGCCGATCACGTACGGGAGCGCGGGAGAGACCTGCGCGAATATCTCTTTGACGACGGGATCCATGGTGGCTTCCTTCCCTAGTCCTCGAGCGCTGCCTTGAGTACCTCGAGGCGCTCCTTGGCGCGCTCCTCGCGGTAGCGGAGCTGGTAGATCACGTAGCCGAAGGCGATCATCCCGAACATCGAGATGAGGAAGGCCGCAAGCTGGGAGCCCTCGAGACCGCCCGGCACGCCGATCACGACGGGATGGACCTCGCTGCCCGCGGGCACGATGCGCGTGATCGCGAACGACAGCGGCGCGTCGAGGAAGGCGATGATCCCGAAGGCGGCGGCGTAGACCGCGCGCTTCTCTTCATCCTCGACGCTGGCGCGCAGCACGAAGTAGCCGATGACCAGCAGCATCATGATGAAGTAGGTGGTGAGCCGAGGCTCCCAGGTCCACCAGACGCCCCAGGACCAGCGGGTCCACAGGTCGCCGGTGATCATCGTCAGGACGACGAATATCAGCGTGACCTCGGTGGCGATACGGGACTTGGTGTCGTACTTCCGGTCGCGTGTCATCAGGAAGCGCACGCCGTAGAACGCGGTGAAGAAGAAGATCGTGAAGCTCGCGATCGCGACCGGCACGTGGAAGTAGAAGATCTTCTGCCCGAAGTCGATCGGGTGCGAGACGAATCCGCTCCCCATGATCGCGCCCTTGCCCGAATCCAGCGTACGCAGCATCTGCGCCGGCGCGGCGACGAAGAACGCGAGCAGGAACCCCACGGTTGTGGCCACGCATGCGACCGCCAGTACGATGTAGGTGAGCTTCTTGCGATCCACAACGGTCCTTCCCTGAGGAGTGCAGCGACGGCGATCGGCCCTACGCGCCGATCACGAACTCATAGAGCCCGTAAGCCGCCAACAGCATTATCGCATCGTAGCCCCCGGCCAGCGCCATGTCGCGCCAGAACTCCTCGACGAAGCCGGGATTGCCGAGGATGGCCGCCGAGGTGGCCCCCACCGCCGCGAGCAGCAGCGGGTACATGACCGGGATGAACAGCACCGACAGGATGAAGTCGCGGCCGCGGGTGTTGACGGAGATGGTCGCGAGCAACGTGCCGACGCCCGCGATGCCGATCGAGCCGACCAGCAGCGCCAGCGGGATCATCCACCAGGCGCCGCCGAGCGTGCGGCCCGACAGGAACATGACGAAGAACAGCGGCATCGTGATCGTCTCGACGATGAGCAGGAAGACCAGGTTGCCCACGGCCTTGGCGAGGAAGATCACGGGGCGGTCTACCGGAGACAGCAGCAACGCCTCGAGGCATCCCTGGTCCTTCTCATGGACCAGAGAACGGTTGAGGCCGAGCATCGAGGTGAAGACGAAAGCGAGCCACAGCAGTCCGGCCGCGATGAGTCGCACGTCGAAACCGGAGCCCGACTGCGAGAGCGCGATCTGGTAGATGACAAGGGTCAGCATGGTGTAGAGCCCCATCGAGGTGAGCATCTCGAAGGTGCGCAGCTCCATAATGATGTCCTTGCGCAGGATCGCGGCGAACTGCCGCCACGAACTGCTTCCCGTGCGCGCAGGCGCGGCCACCCTAGGCCACCCCCAGCCCGACGATCCCGCGGTACTCGGCGGCGAAGGTCTCGCCGTCGATGGACTCCTTCTCGTCGAAGCGCACGACCTTCCCCTTGGCGAGGATGAGCGCGTGGCTGCACAGCTCGAGGCCCTTGACGAGATCGTGGCTGACCATGACGAAGGTGTGCTGGGTGCGCACCTGCGCGATGAGGTTGTCGAGGATGTCCATGGCATGCGGATCGAGACCCGAGTACGGCTCGTCGAGGAACAGCACGTCGGGGCGGTGGAGCAGCGCGCGCGCGATCGAAAGGCGCTGCAGCATCCCGCGCGAGAAGGTGCGCACCAGGTCGAATCGCCGGTGCAGGAGCTCGACCGAGTCGAGCAGTTCCTTCACGCGGTCGGCCGGATCCGCGATGCCGTACATCTCCGCGAAGAACAGCAGGTTCTCCTCGGCGGACAGGTCGGGGTAGAGCAGGGCGTTGTGGCTGATCAGCCCGATGCGGCTGCGGAGCTCGACCGCGTCCTTGACCACGTCGAGACCGAACACCCTGGCCGTGCCCGAAGACGGGTTCTGAAGCGTCGTCAGCGTGCGGAGCAGCGTCGTCTTGCCGGCGCCGTTCGGGCCGAAGATCGACAGGAACGCACCGGTCGGCACCACGAACGACACGCCGTCGAGGGCCTTGCGCGGTCCGAAGATGCGCGTCAGGTCCTCGACCTCGAGCGCCGGTGTGCCGACAAGCGTCACGTGGCTGACCCCGTCCCTACTTCTTCTTCTTGGACGACGCGGTCGGCGCCGGGACCGCGGCGAGCACGCGCTCCTTCTTCGGCCACATCGCGATACCCGTGCCCATGATCATGATGACGAAGCCGACCCAGGCCCACGAGATGAGAGGGTTGATCTTGACCTCGAACGAGAGGCCGGCGGTGTCGGCGCCCTGGAACGCCACGAACACGTCGCGCAACAGGCCCACGTCCACGGCGGCGTTGAAGCGGGTGCTCTGCTGCTCGCTGCGGTTGGCCATCTGCACGACCGAAGGCTCGAGCTTGGCGATCGTCTTCCCGTTCTGCATCAGGTCGATCTTGACCGTCTGGACGACGTCCTTGTTGGTGAGCGTCTTCTCGTCGAAGCCCTGGAATACGACCGTGTAGCCGCCAACCGTCGCCTCCGAGCCCGGCGTCTCCTGGAGCGTGACGACCTCACTCTTGACGTACATGGTCGACCCGATGAGGCCCACCAGGACCATGCCGACGCCGAGGTGCGTCATGTAGCCGCCGGACTGGGTGCGGGCCTTGAACAGGATGTGGAAGAACGACGCGAAGGCGTTCTCGCCACGGGCCGCCGCGCGCTTGCGGCTGCCGTCGACGAACAGGTAGACCGGCAGGGCCATCGCGAGCGCCGCAACCAGCAGGCCGATGAACGATTCGATGTGGTCGAGCGGGGCCTGGATGCCCGCGAGCCCGGGAAGGCCGTTGGCGTTCACGGTGTAGTTCGGGAGAAGGAACAGCACCCAGATCGCGAGCAGCCCGGCGCCCAGGAACGCGGCGATGCCGAGCGGCCACTTGGCGCGCTTCCAAAACGTCTCGGGCTCGGTGACCCCCCACGACAGGATCGGGCAGACCGCCATCAACAGCACGTAGAAGATGCCGACGGGGCGCGCGAGCAGGTCGAACGTGGGGGCGGAGAAGGTCGGACCCTGCAGCGCGGGTGACAGCGTGAGCAGCGCGACGAGCATCGCCGAGAAGAGCATGAGCACGTTGTTGAGGTAGTACGAGCCCTCCTTGGACAACAGCGACACGAACTGGCCGGCGTCCTTGAAGGTCTGCGAGCGGACGATGAGGGCGATGCCGGGAACGGCGATAGCCAGGATCATCATGCCGAGGAACCACCACAGCGACAGCGGATCCTGGCCGAATGCGTGAACCGACTGGATGACGCCGCTGCGCGTGATGAAGGTGCCCAGCAGCACGAGCATGAAGGTGAACGCCGACATCATGACGGCCCACTTCTTGAGCCCGTCGCGGCGTCGGAAGACGGTGAACGAGTGGAGAAGCCCGACGCCGGTCAGCCACGGCAGCAGTGAGGCGTTCTCCACCGGGTCCCAAGCCCAATAACCGCCCCACCCGAGCACGACGTACGCCCAGATGGCGCCCAGGCCGATACCGATGCCCAGCGACAGCCACGAGAATACCGTCACGCGGTCGACCATCTCGACCCACTTGCTCGATCCGTCGTTGAGGAGCACGGCGGCCAGCGCGAATGCGAACGGGACGGTGAGGCCCGCGTAGCCGATGAACAGGGTCGGCGGATGCAGGATCATCGCCCAGTGCTGCAGCAACGGGTTCATCGCCATGGTCGAGATGTTGCCGATGACCTGGCCGGCGACCTGGACCGAACCGTCGGCGAGCACGAGGGCCGCCTTGAACGGGTTGTTGGTCTCGAAGAACAGCGCCACCAGGAAGAAGATCTGCACGAAGTTCAGGATCGCCAGGGCGATGTTGGACAGCGCGTCGGTGAACGAGATGCGCTTCCACGCCATGTAGGCCACGAAGCCCGAGAGCAGCCACGCCCAGAACAGCAGCGAGCCCTCCCGCCCGGCCCACAGCGCCGAGATGTTGAACAGCCACGACAGGCCCGACACATCGGTGGAGTGGTTCTCCACGACGTAGAGGAGCGAGAAGTTCTTCTGGAACATCGCGACGAGCAGCATGAGGATCGACGCCGTCGTGCTCCCGAACACCGCGAAGGTCGCGAAGTATCCCGCGTTGGTCATCCCCTCGCCCTGCTTGGGCCCCGAGATGTGCCCGAGCACGAGCAGAACGATCGAGATGAGCGCGGCGAACGTCGAGATCGCCAGCAGGATCTGGCCGAGGTTGGACATAGGCTTCTCGTGACCTTTCCGTGTGGTCGGACGGAGCGCTCTCGCCCCGGCCTACGTGCGGCTACTTGGTGGCGAGTGCGACCTCGGTCGCGACGAACACACCGCTCTCCATCTTCCCGAACACGACCAGATCCGAGCCGTCAGCGGCGCCCGCGGGCATGGAGCCCTGGAACGTGACCGGGACTGCGTCGCCCGTGCCGTCCGCCTTCGAAGCGAGGGTGAAGCGCTCAGCGGCGGCGGCGTCCTTGAGGGTGCCCGGCTTCAGGAAGCCGGTCACTCGGATCGGTGCGTCGGGCGGCGAGGCGAGCAGCGAGGTGATCGTCGCGGCGTCCGACTTCGTCGAGTACTTCGAGGGGCACTTGGTGAGCATCTCGTTGGCCTCGATGGTCGCGGCCTTGGTGACCGTGCCGGTCAGGATGGTCACGGTGTCGTTACCGAAGGTGTTCGGGGCGCTGCCGTTGTAGATGACCTGGATCTCCGGACCACCGGTGGCCCCTTCGCCACGGATCCGGAAGACCATGGGGTTGGTCTTCTTGTCCCACGACCCGGCGACGACCGTGCCGGTCACCTTCACGCGGCTGCCGATGAGCGTCGTGTTGGCGGCGACGTCGTTGACGGTCTGGTCGTACGAACCGCCGCTCATCATCAGGGTGTAGAGCACGGGGATCGCGACGAGAAGGATGATCACTGTCACGCCGATGAGGCGGTTGCGAGCGCGCTTGTTCACGTGCGGGACGTCCTTTCGAACCGGGTGAGCGCGCACGGGCATCGCGCCGCATTCGCCTCGAGCGAGGGAGACCACCGCGGGGATACCTTCAGCACGACGCACCGCATCGATCGTGCTTGCCTGAACGCAGGTGAGTGTAGCATCAGGCGTGCCCGAACCGCCACTCGCGACGCGTCGGCGCGGGGCGGTCCGACGGACGGCGATACGCGATCGCGACGCCGGGTCAGTCCTTCTGCAGCCAGATGACGTCAGGGGCGAAGCCGGTCGCGCGCAGGAGCTCCAGGTAGCGCTCGGGAGCGAGCGCCGCCGTGGCGCCGTCGAGCGCCACCAGCGTCGCCTCGATCACGTTCGTGCCGAAGGTGCGGCCCTCGAGGCGCGGCGTCGACGTGATGAGGAGCTCGGCGCCCGTGGAGCGCAGGAACCCGACATCCTCGATGGTGGTCGTGTTCGTGACGA
Organism: Coriobacteriia bacterium; assembly: GCA_036508075.1. Taxonomy (GTDB): domain Bacteria; phylum Actinomycetota; class Coriobacteriia; order Anaerosomatales; family PALSA-660; genus PALSA-660. The sequence continues at coordinate 4,519 of DATCIA010000015.1, read as the reverse complement.
TCCACTTGCCGCTCATGTCGCGCGGCATGTACTTGCGCACGAACTTGTAGTCACCGCTGATGATGTCGGCGTCGCGGCAGAGCTGCGCGTGCTTCGACTCGGACTCCACCTTCGAGGTGTGATCGGCCTCGGCGGGATAGAGGAACTTGAACGGCAGCTGCGAGGCGATCGGAGCCATGACCCGCACCGCGCGGATCAGGCCCGGCTTGGTGTGGATCATGATCGGGACGTCGAGCGCGTAGAGCAGGTCGCCGTAGGTCATCTCGCACCCGGCGTCGGCGAAGGCCATCGCCATCCCCCACCGGTCCACGGCGCTGGTGACCAGAACGCGCTTGCCCGCGACCGTCAGACCGAGGTCCTCCTGCATGAAGCGCACGACGTCACCTTCGACGGCGCCCTTGAGCCCGCTGCCGTCGAGCAGCGGCGTCGTCGTGACCGCGTCGCGGAACTGCTTGGCGTCGCGGAACCAGTAGGTCCGGTCCGCGGCGTTCAGGAACAGGTCGATCCCGCCCATGCCGAACGCGTCGACCTTGCCGTCGTACTCGCGCAGACGGCGAGCGGCGTCGGGCATGTCGCCGTCGGTGCCCTCGCGCCAGATGTGGAACTGCTCGCCGAGCAGCTCGACGTCGACGATGTGGTCGCGCTTGGACGAGCCGATCGAGATCGAGACGACCTTCTTCATCGCGGTGAACGCTCCTTTGCGGGTGTCGGCGCGGTGAGCGCGTCGAGCAGGTCGGTCAACTCGTCGAGGTCGACGGTCACGTCATGACGCAGGGGCGACGGGCCCAGCGTGCGGGCGATCACCTCGCGGCCAAGGATCTTCTCGATCGCGCCGGTCCGCTTGGTGGACGCCAGGATGATGACGACGTCGAAGTCCTTCAGGTCGGCGAGCGTGTCGAGCACCAGGTTGAACATCCGGTCGGCGCGCCCGGCCTCGAAGCCCTCGCGCTCGGCCTGTGAGACCACCATCGCCAGCTCCACGCCGTGCTCGTCGCACACGCGTTTGACGTCGTCCACGTTGGCCACCGGGAAGGCGATGAGCGCGACCCGCTTCCCGCGCCGTATCTCCCCGAGCCCCTCGAGCCACGAAACGAAGGGGCGGTCGACCCCGTGGGCCAGCGCGACCTCCTGCTGCGTGGAGCCGGCCTCGCGGTCGATAAGAATCGCCTCGACCTGCTCGATGATCTTGTCCCGGCTGACGACCTTGTCGCCGATGCGATAGAAGCGCACGGTCACCCTCGCTGTCCGCGTCGTGTGCACAGGTCTGTACACACCGGGCAGTATAGCGCCCGCGCGCGCCGCGCCCGCGAGGGGTATCGTCTTGAGACGGAGACCTGACCGGGGAGGATGCCGAACGTGGAACTGCAGGGGGTCACAGCGGTGCGCTCGCTGCAGGCGGCCGTGGAGGCGATCGTCGAGCCGGTCTACCTCGTCGGCGGCTCGGTGCGGGATCTGCTCATGGGCCGGTCGTGCGAGGACTACGACTTCGCCACGTCGCGTACCCCCGACGAGGTCGAGGCGGCGGTGCGGGTCGCGGGACGTCGGCCCCACCTGGTGGGGAAGCGCTTCGGGACCGTGGCGTTCAAGATCGAGGGCCATCTGGTCGAGGTCACCACGTTCCGCGCGGAGTCGTACACCGAGGGCTCGCGCAGACCGGAGGTCACCTACCTGGATGACCTCGGCGACGACCTGGCGCGCCGCGACTTCACGATCAACGCGATCGCCCTTCACGGCGAGGCGCTCATCGACCCGCACGGCGGGCGTGCGGACATCGAGGCGCGGCTGATCCGCTGCGTGGGCGACCCCGGTGAGCGCTTCGCCGAGGACCCCTTGCGCCTGCTGCGAGCCGCGCGCTTCGCGTCACAACTCGGGTTCGAGGTGGAGCCTGCGACGCACGAGGCGATGCGGCGCAACGCGTCGCGCATCCTGAGCGTGGCGCGGGAGCGACGCGCGGCCGAGCTGGGGAAGCTCCTCACGGCCACGGGCGTCGCAGCCGGGCTGCGGCTACTCGCCGAGACCCATCTGCTGCGCTACCTGCTGCCCGAACTGCAGCCCCTCTCGGTGAGCGCCGGCTGGGAGGCCGTGCTGGCCCGGATCGAGTCGTCGCCGGCACAACCGGCCGCGCGCTGGGCCGCGCTGCTCCGCGACGCCGCCACACCGTTCCTGGGCGCCGACGGGATCCCGCACGACGGGTCGACTGCATTGAGCGCCGAGATCGCCGACCGCATCGGACTCGGCCTGCGCTGGTCGACCGCGCTGCGCGAGGCCGTGCGGGAAGCGGTGTTGCGCGGCTGAAGCGCTAGCTACGGCGCGGGCTCACCGGGTCGCGAGCAGCACCGCGTTCAGCGCGAGGAGCACGACGAGCCCGACGTACGACGCCACCTGCACGGGAGTGGCGCTGAAGCCCTCGTCGATCCCGTTGCGCAGGATCCAAAGCACGAAAAGGACATCGCCGGCGATCGCCGCGAAGCGCAGCCAGCGGCGGATCACGACCGCTGTCATCGGTTGAGCTCCCACACCATCCGTAGACCCTTGAGCGTGAGGTCGGTGTCGACCTCCGTGATCGTGTCGCACAGCGCGCCCATGCGCTCGGCCAGGCCACCCGTGGCGATCACCGGCGTCTCGCAGCCGAGCTCGTCCCACGTGCGCCGCACGAGGCCGTCCACCATCGCGGCCTGGCCGAGCAGCAGCCCCGCCTGTACGCTCTGCCGTGTGTTGCGGCCGATGACGGTGCCCGGATCCTCCAGGTCCACCTTGCTTAGCCGCGCGGCCTTGGTGAATAGCGCCTCCGCGCTCGTCTCCACACCGGGGGCGATCGCACCGCCCACGTACGCGCCGCTCGCATCGATGACGTCGATGGTCGTCGCCGTGCCGAAGTCGACGATGAGCACCGGTCCGGCATGCATCGCAAGCGCGGCCACGCCGTTGACGATGCGGTCAGCGCCGACCTCGTGGGGGTTGTCCGTGCGAATGGCGAGCCCCGTCTTCAGCCCGGGCCCGATCACCATCGGGTCGCGGCCGGTGGCCTTGCGCGCCGCCTCGCTCCACGCGTCGGTGAGTCTCGGGACCACGGATGCTATGACCGCGCGCTCCACGACGCTCCAGGCGTGACCCGGCACACCGAGCAGCGCGTCGACCTTGATCATCAGCTCGTCCGCCGTCAGGGAGGCGTTCGAAGACACGCGCCAGTGCCCGACCAGCCGCTCGTCATCGAACAGACCGATGACGGTCTGGGTGTTGCCCACGTCGACTGCGAGGATCATCGCTCTCCCCTTCCCGTCACCACTTCGTCGCACGACCGTGGGGCCGGCGGCACGAAGATGCTCTCGCACCGATGCTATCATCGCCGGGGATGGAGCAGGGCCAACAAGGAGGCGTCGATGTTGCACACGCCACGGCTGCTCGTGGTCGATGACGAGGACACGATCCTCGAGTTCGTCTCGTTCAACCTGCGCAAGGAAGGCTACGACGTCACGACGGCGCGCGACGGCGACGAAGCCCTCGCGCTCGCCGCGGTCAACACCTTCGACCTGGTGATCCTCGACATCATGCTGCCCGGCACGGACGGGTTCGAGGTCTGCCGGCGTCTCCGCGCCAAGGGCGACGTCCCGGTGCTGTTCCTCTCGGCACGGGACACCGAGCTCGACAAGGTCGTCGGCCTCGAGATCGGCGGCGACGACTATCTCGCCAAGCCCTTCGGGATCCGCGAACTGCAGGCGCGCGTGAAGGCGCTCCTGCGCCGCTCCTCCGCCCGTCGCCCGTCCGGCCCGGACGGCGAGATGGGCGAGGTATTCGAGGTCGCGGGCATCCATCTCGACGAGGACTCTCACGACGTCACCGCCGGCGACACGCCGATCGACCTGACCCCGCGCGAGTTCGAGTTGCTCGCGTGCCTGATGCGTCACAACGGCAAGGTGCTCTCGCGCGACCAGCTGCTGCGCCAGGCGTGGGGCTGGGAGATCATGGTCGAGACCAAGACCGTCGACACACACATCAAGCGGTTGCGCGACAAGCTCGAGGCCGCGGGGCTCGACCCCGAGATCGTCGAGACGGTCCGCGGGTACGGCTACCGCATCAACGGATAACCGAGGCGAGGCGCGCGTGCGAGGATCCATCCGGACGCGGCTGCTTGCGTCGTTCCTGTTGGTCGCCATCGCCGCGGCGGCCGGCCTTTCCGTCTACTTCCTCGGCCAGATCGAGGCTTTCGGCATGCGCCGGCTGGAGGAGCGCCTGACCTCGGAGGCGGGCGTCGCGGCCGCGGCACTCGGTTCGGCCCTCGAGGCGAATTCCGCGACGACGCTGTCCGGCAGCATCGGCGGACACGTGTCCGCCGCTCTCGCCGACGCGACGGCGCACTCGACCAGCCGCATCCTGGTGATCGACGCCGGAGGGACCGTGGTCGCGGACAGCGACCGGACGGCGAGATGGGCGAGGTATTCGAGGTCGCGGGCATCCATCTCGACGAGGACTCTCACGACGTCACCGCCGGCGACACGCCGATCGACCTGACCCCGCGCGA
>DATCIA010000014.1:0-2498 GCA_036508075.1 Coriobacteriia bacterium | reverse complement strand
GTCTCCCTCGGCGACTACTCGGCCGGCTCGACGCACGTGCTGCCGACCGCGGCCGCGGCGCGTCACTCGTCAGGCCTCACGGTCGCAAGCTTCCGCCGTACGGTCCACGTCATCGCGTACGACCGCGACGCGCTCCTCGAGCTAGCCGACGGCGTCGAGCGGTTCGCGCTCGCGGAGGACCTGCCCGCGCACGCGAACGCGGTCACGATGAGGCGGCCGCGATGAAGGCCGATGTGACGCTCGCCGAGCTGCCGTTGCGGCCGGAGCTGGTGGGGGAGGAGCCGTACGGCGCCCCGCAGCTCGACGTGCCCGTGCGCCTCAACGTCAACGAGAACCCGTTCCCACCGTCACCGCACGTCCGGCAGGAGATGGCGGAGGCTGTCGTGGCTACGGCCTCCGAAGTGAACCGCTATCCCGACCGTGAGGCCTGGGCGCTGCGCCAGGCGCTCGCCGCCTACCTCGGCCACGGCGTCACCCCCGAGATGGTCTGGGCTGCCAACGGCTCCAACGAGGTGATGACGCACGTCCTGAGCGCGTTCGGAGGTCCCGGACGCTCTGTGCTGTCGTTCACGCCGACCTACTCCATGTATCCGGAGTACGCCCGCAACACCCACACGACCTACCTCACGGTGCCGCGGAAGCCCGATCACACGCTCGATGCAGCCCTGGTCCTGGATGCGATCGCCGAGCACGACCCGACCGTGGTCGTCATCACGACGCCCAACAACCCGACCGGTACGCCGACGCCGCTGGGCGTGATCAGCGACGTACTGGCCGGCACCGACGCGATCGTGGTCGTCGACGAGGCGTACCAGGAGTTCGCTCGCGATCCCGCGGCGACGTCGCTGACGCTCCTTCCCGAGCACGGCAACCTCGTCGTGAGCCGGACGATGAGCAAGGCCTTCGCCTTCGCGGGCGGCCGTCTGGGCTACCTGGCGGCGAATCCTGCGGTCGTCGACGCGTTGCGGATCGTGAGGCTTCCGTACCACCTCTCGGCCCAGACGCAGGCGCTCGCGCTCGTCGCCCTCGCGAACGCCGACGAGATGCTCGGTCAGGTCGACGTGCTGCGCCGCGTACGCGACGAGGCGCTGACCCGTCTGCCCTCGATGGGCGTGGAGATCGTCCCGTCCGACGCGAACTTCTGCCTGTTCGGCCGCTTCGCGGACCGGCATGATGTGTGGCAACGGCTGCTGGACCGAGGAGTCCTCGTCCGCGAGACGGGGCCGGCAGGCTACCTGCGGGTGTCGGCAGGCACGCCCGAAGAGATGGAGCGGTTCTACGCCGCTCTCGCGGAGGTCCTCGCCGAGGGCGCGCCGCGCGAGAAAGGGGAGTCATGAGCAACCGTCGCGCGAAGGTGGAGCGTGTCACGAGCGAGTCGAACGTGTCGGTCGAGATCGATCTCGACGGTACGGGTGCGTCGTCGATCTCCACCGGCGTCGGCTTCTACGACCACATGCTCACCGCGCTCAGCCGCCACTCGCTCATCGACATGACGATCACAACGACCGGCGACGTCCACATCGACGGCCACCACAGCGTCGAGGACACCGCCATCGCGCTCGGCCAGGCGATCCGCGAGGCGCTCGGCGACAAGAAGGGCATCCGTCGTTTCGGCGATGCCCTCGTCCCGCTCGACGAGGCCCTCGCGCAGTGCGTCGTGGACGTCGCCGGTCGCCCGTACGTGTCGTGCACCGGCGAGCCGGAAGGCTACGAGTACGCGCTCATCAAGGGCTCCGGCGTTCCGTACGCCGGTTCCATGACCCGTCATGTCGTGGACTCGCTCGCCACGAATGCCGGGCTGTGTGTCCACCTCACGCTCCTCGCGGGCCGCGACCCGCACCACATCGCCGAAGCCCAGTACAAGGCACTGGCGCGTGCGCTGCGCGCCGCTGTCGAGCCTGATCCAAGGGTCACCGGGGTCCCGTCGACGAAGGGCGCTCTGTGACGTCCACGCCACGCGTGGCGGTGCTCGACTACGGGTCGGGGAACCTGCACTCGGCCACACGGGCGCTCGCCGAGGCGGGCGCCGATGTCGTGCTGACCGCCGATCCGGACGTGGCGGCTGAGGCAGACGGGCTCGTCGTACCGGGCGTCGGGGCGTTCGCGGCGTGCATGCAGGGGTTGCTCGCTGTGGGTGGCGACGGAATCGTGCGTCGCCGTATCGAGCAGGATCGTCCGATCCTCGGCATCTGCGTGGGCCACCAGGTCCTGTTCTCTCACGGCGACGAGCACGGCGAGGTCGTCGACGGGACGGGCATCTATCCCGGCCTGGTCACGCAGCTGCCGGCTGTACGGCTCCCTCACATGGGCTGGAACGAGGTCACCCCGGACGAGGGCACCTTGATGTTCGCCGGCGTGAGGGATCAGCGGTTCTACTTCGTCCACTCGTACGCGGCACTCTCGCGGGCCGACCTCCCCGAGGGCGCGACGATCACGTGGGCGCGCCACGAGGCGTACGACTTCGTGGCTGCGGTGGAGTGGGGCCGCGTCTGGTCGAC
>DATCIA010000013.1:0-12067 GCA_036508075.1 Coriobacteriia bacterium | reverse complement strand
CGTGCGCTACGCGTTCGACTACGCCATCGCCAACGGCCGCAAGAAGGTCACGGCCGTGCACAAGGCCAACATCCTCAAGTACTCGGACGGCCTGTTCCTCAGGGTCGCGCGCGAAGTGGCCGCCGAGTACGCCGACAGCGGCATCGTGTTCGAGGACTACATCATCGACGCGACCTGCATGCAGCTCGTCCTGCATCCCGAGTGGTGGGACGTCCTCGTCCTCCCGAACCTTTTCGGCGACATCGTGTCCGACCTCGCGGCGGGGCTGATCGGCGGCCTCGGCATCGCGCCGGGCGCGAACATCGGGACCGACTACGCGGTGTTCGAGCCGACCCACGGCTCCGCGCCCAAGTACGCGGGCAAGGACGTCGCCAACCCCACAGCGGAGATCCTGTCGGCCACGCTGATGCTGCGCCACCTGGGCGAGGCCGAGGCGGCCGACCGCATCCTGGCCGCGGTGCGGACCGTCATCGGCGCCGGCGAGAAGGTCACCTACGACATCAAGCGCTCGGTCACCGGCGGCACGGCCGGTTCGGTCGGGACGCAGGCCTACGCTGACGCGCTGATCGCCGAGCTCTAGACGTCGAGGGGCTCCGCTGTCTCGACCTCCGTGCGGTTGTGCCGCGGCGAGGGCCTCGTCTATACTCTCGAACCAATCGAACATGGCATCAGGCTATGACGGGGAGTAGTAGAGGCAAATCCCAGCACCAGAGAGCCGGGGACAGTGGGAACCCGGTGCGGGACGCTTCGAATCTGGCCCCTGAGCCATCCGGAAGAACGGGACTGGCCCGACTAGGCGGACGACCTTCGCCCGGGGTAGCGACAAGTACGCCGGATCGGTGTGGCACCGTTACCAGCCGCACGAGTGGGCGCTTCCTCCGAGGCCCGCTCCACCCACCGCGCATGCGGCGGGGGAGCGGATCGACGAGCAGCGCCAATCGGGGTGGTACCGCGGGAGGTATGTACTCTCGTCCCTGGCCGGGGACGGAGTCTGTCCTTTTCCGCGGTGTTTTCGTCTCAGGCGAGAGCGCCGTCCGCCGGTCGAACCCCTTTGGGAGCACACCGCTCCGCTCAAGTCCTCGACTCACCCTCGTGCGGTGGTGGCGCATCTGTCACACCCTGACGCCTACAGGCGAAGGGTTGTGGGATGGAACTGCGCAGCGACCGCATGAAGACCGGGCCTTCACAGGCCCCTCACCGCAGCCTGCTCAAGGCTGACGGCCTCACCGACGAGGAGATCTCGCGGCCGCTCATCGCCGTGGTCAACTCGGCCAACGAGGTCATCCCGGGTCACCTGGGCCTGCGCAACGTCGCCGACGCCGTGAAGGCGGGCATCCGGATGGCGGGCGGCACGCCGCTCGAGTTCTCAACCATCGGGATCTGCGACGGCATCGCGATGAACCATGCCGGCATGCGCTACTCGCTGGCCAGCCGCGAGGTGATCGCCGACTCGGTCGAGCTGGTCGTCCAGGCGCACGCTTTCGATGCCATGGTGCTGATCCCCAACTGCGACAAGGTCGTTCCCGGCATGCTCATGGCCGCGGCGCGCCTCGACATCCCGGCCATCGTCGTCTCCGGCGGGCCGATGCTCGCCGGACGCCACGGCGGCAAGGACGTCGACCTCGACACGGTGTTCACCGCCGTCGGGAAGCACGCTGCCGGGCAGATCACGGACGAGCAGCTGTGCGAGCTCGAGAACGACGCCTGCCCGACCTGCGGGTCGTGCGCCGGGCTGTTCACCGCGAACTCGATGAACTGCCTCACCGAGGCGATCGGCATGGGGTTGCCCGGCAACGGCACCATCCCCGCCGTCTACTCCGAGCGCCTCCGCCTCGCCAAGCACGCGGGCATGAAGATCATGGAGCTGCTCGAGAGGGGCATCACCGCCAGGCAGATCATGACGCCCGCCGCGGTCCGCAACGCCATGGCGCTGGACATGGCCTTCGGCGGCTCCTCGAACACCGTGCTGCACCTCACCGCGATCGCCCACGAGGCGGGCGCGGACATCACGCTCGATGACTGGGCGGCGGTCAGCGCGCGCACCCCGAACCTGGTGCGCATCTCGCCGGCGAGCGAGTACCACATGCAGGACCTGCACGCGGCGGGCGGAATCCCCGCGCTCATGGCCCAGCTGGCCGAGGTCGGCCTCGTCGACGGTGACGTCATGACGGTGACGGGACAGCCGCTCGCGGCCACGCTCGCGAAGGCGGTCGTGCGCGACGCCGGCGTCATCCACCCTGTCGCCTCGCCGTACGCCGCCGTCGGCGGCCTGCGCGTGATGCGCGGCAATCTCGCCCCCGACGGGGCGGTCGTGAAGCAGTCGGCGGTCTCGGCCCAGATGAGGCAGCACACCGGTCCCGCGCGTGTCTTCGAGTGCGAGGAGGACGCGGTCTCCGCCATCCTCGGCGGGCGGATCGTCGCCGGTGACGTGGTCGTCATCCGCTACGAGGGCCCGCGCGGCGGACCCGGGATGCGCGAGATGCTGACCCCTACGAGCGCCATCTCGGGCATGGGCCTGTCCACGAGTGTCGCGCTCATCACCGACGGTCGCTTCTCGGGCGCCACCAAGGGTCCGGCCATCGGGCACGTCTCTCCCGAGGCGGCCGTCGGCGGCACGATCGGGCTCGTGAACGAGGGCGACTCCATCGCCTTGGATATCGACGCCGGCACCCTGACGCTGCTGGTCGACGAGGCCGAACTCGCTGCGCGTCGCGCGGTGTGGAAGGTTCCCGCGCCCAACGTCACGACCGGCTACCTGGCCCGCTACGCGGCGCAGGTATCGAGCGCCGACAAGGGGGCGATCCTCTCGTGAACCGCATGATCACATACGAATCGGCGCGCACCGGCGCGCACGAGCACGCGAAGGAGGTGACGGCATGAAGATGAACGGGGGAAGCGCGCTGGTGAAGGCGCTCGAGGACGTCGGCGTCGAGGTGGTGTTCGGCTACCCGGGCGGCGTGGCGCTCCCCATCTTCGACGCCCTGTACGACTCGAAGACGTTGCGCAACGTGCTGCCCCGGCACGAGCAGGCCGCAGTGCACATGGCCGATGGCTACGCGCGCGTCACAGGCAAGGCCGCCGCAGTGATCGTCACGAGCGGCCCGGGAGCCACGAACACGATCACGGGCATCGCGAACGCCTACATGGACTCGATCCCGATGGTGGTGTTCACGGCGCAGGTCGCGACACCGGTGCTGGGCACCGATGCGTTCCAGGAGTCCGACATCACCGGCATCACGCTGCCGATCACCAAGCACAACTATCTGGTCAAGGACGCGAACGAGCTCGTGGACGTCATCGCCGAGGCCTTCCACATCGCCACGACCGGCCGTCCCGGCCCCGTGCTCATCGATGTCCCGGCCGACGTGAGCAAGCACGAGATCGAGTACAAGTGGCCGGAGAGCGTCAACCTGCCGGGCTACAAGCCGACCTACCGCGGACACGCGAAGCAGATCAAGCAGGCGGTCGCCCTGATCGCCAAGGCGCGCAAGCCGCTGCTCTACGCCGGCGGCGGCGTGCTGGGTTCCGGCGCCTGGAAGGAGCTCAAGGAACTCGCCGAGTTCATGCAACTGCCCGTGGTGGCGACGCTGATGGGCAAGGGCGCCTTCCCCGAGGACCATCACCTCTCGCTGGGCATGCCCGGCATGCACGGAGCCAAGTACGCGAACTACGCGATCACCGAGACTGACCTGCTCATCGCCGTGGGGGTGCGCTTCGACGACCGCGTCACGGGCAAGCTGGCCGCCTTCGCCAGCAAGGCCAAGGTCATCCACGTCGACATCGACCCGGCTGAGATCGGCAAGAACAAGGCCGTCGACGTGCCGATCGTGGGCGACGCGAAGAGCGTGCTCGCCGAGATGGTCGCCGAGCTGCGGAAGGCGAATGCCGAGCCGCGCACCGACGCCTGGCTCCGCGTCATCGACGACTGGCGCGCGCGCTTCCCGTTCCACTACCACGCGCACGAGGGTGTGGTCATGCCGCAGTACGTGGTCGAGCGCGTTCGCGAACTGAGCAAGGACCGCCCTACGGTCATCTGCACCGAGGTGGGGCAGAACCAGATGTGGGCCTGCCAGTACACGCAACTCCGCGAGCCGCGCACCTGGGTGAGTTCCGGCGGCCTGGGCACGATGGGATTCGGGCTCCCCGCGGCCATCGGCGCGCAGATCGGGCGCCCGGGCCACCTCGTGGTGGACATCGCGGGCGACGGTTCGATCCAGATGAACAGCCAGGAGATGGCGACCGCCGCGATCGAGAAGCTGCCGGTCAAGGTCGTGCTGCTCAACAACGGGTACCTCGGGATGGTCCGGCAGTGGCAGGAGCTCTTCTACGACCACCGCTACGCCTCGTCGACGCTCGCGCAGGACTGCCCCGACTACGTCAAGCTGGCCGACGCCTACGGGTGGCTCGGCCTGCGTGTCACGGACCCGGCCGACGTCGACGCGGCGCTGCTCAAGGCGTTCGACCACGACGGGCCCGCGATCATCGACTTCCGCGTCGCGCGTGAGGAGTGCGTCTATCCGATGGTCGCCCCCGGCGGCTCCATCGCCGAGATGCTCGGCGGCATAGCCGGCGGCCCGGTCTCGGAGATGCTCGACGGGGAACTACTCGAGGAGGTGTGGGAGTAGCCATGCAAAACAAGCACACACTCTCGGTGCTCGTCGAGAACAAGCCAGGCGTGCTCACCCGCGTGACGTCGCTGTTCGCGCGACGCGGGTTCAACATCGACTCGCTCGCGGTGGGCGTCACCGAGGACCCGTCGCTGTCGCGCATCACGATCGTGGTCGGCGGCAACGACACCTCGCTCGAGCAGGTCGCGAAGCAGCTCCACAAGCTCATCAACGTTATCAAGATCCAGGACCTCGACCCCAAAGAGATGGTCGACCGCGAGCTGGTCCTCTACAAGGTCAACGCGCCGGCCGACCGTCGGCACGAGATCATCGAGATCGCCAACGTGTTCCGCACCAAGATCGTCGATGTCGGCAAGTCGACGCTGACCATCGAGGCGACGGGCGCGGGGGACAAACTCTCCGCGATGGAGGACCTCCTTCGCGTGTACGGCATCAAGGAGCTCGCACGCACGGGCAAGATCGCACTCTCCCGGGGGCTGCGGGACAGCTCCTGACGCTCGACGGAACACCACGCACGCGGCATCGCATCGACCGTGAACTGACGAAGGGAAGCGAACACAGACCATGGCACACATCTTCTACGAGAAGGACTGCGACCTCGAACTGCTGAAGGGCCGCAAGATCGCGGTCATCGGATTCGGCAGCCAGGGCCACGCGCACGCGCTCAACCTGCACGACTCGGGCTGCGACGTCCGAGTCGGCCTGCGTGCCGGCTCCAAGAGCTGGGACAAGGTCAAGGAAGCCGGGCTGCGGGTCATGACCCCGCGCGAGGCCGCGCAGGAGGCCGACATCGTCATGATGCTCGTGCCGGACGAGACCGCCGCGCACATCTACTACTCCGAGATCCACGAGTCGATGACGGCGGGCAAGTGCCTGGCGTGGGCGCACGGCTTCAACATCCACTTCGACCAGGTCATACCGCCGGCGGACGTCGACGTGATCATGATCGCCCCGAAGGGCCCCGGCCACATGGTGCGCCGCGTGTTCACCGAGGGCTCCGGTGTTCCGAACGTCGTCGCCGTGTACCAGGACGCGACCGGGCAGGCCATGCAGCTCGCGCTCGCCTGGGCCGCAGGCATCGGCGGCGCGCGTGCCGGCGTGATCGAGACCACGTTCCAGGAGGAGACCGAGACCGACCTGTTCGGCGAGCAGGTCGTGCTGTGCGGCGGCGTCACCCACCTCGTCGAGGCCGCGTTCGACACGCTCGTCGAGGCCGGCTACCAGCCCGAGATCGCGTACTTCGAGACGTTCCACGAGCTGAAGCTCATCGTCGACCTGATGTACGAGGGCGGCATGGCGAAGATGCGCGACTCGATCTCCAACACCGCCGAGTACGGCGACTACTACACCGGTCCGAAGATCATCACCGACGACGTCAAGGACGCCATGGCCGAGCGCCTGTGGAACATCCAGTCCGGCGCCTTCGCCCGCGACTGGATCCTGGAGAACAAGGCCGGCCAGCCCCACTTCAAGGCCATGCGGCGCCTGCACGCCGAGTCCTACATCGAAGAGGTCGGTGGCGAACTGCGCGGCATGTTCAGCTGGCTGCGGAAAGAGTAGTCCGCACGTATCGAAGGTCCTGCACGACGCGTGTCGCAATTGCCGGTGATTGAACGAGTCCTTAAGGAGTGTCACCGATGCAGAAGAAGTACCTGATGACGCCGGGCCCGACCCCGGTGCCCTCGGAGGTCCTGCTCGCGCAGGCGCGTCCGATGATCCACCACCGCACGCCGGACTTCTCGGCGATGCTGATGGAGTGCGTGGACGGCCTGAAGTACGTGTTCCAGACCGCCAACGACGTGCTGATCCTCGCGTGCAGCGGGACCGGCGCGATGGAGTCGTCCTTCGCTAACCTCTTCTGCGCCGGCGACACGGTGATCGTGGCGCGCAACGGTAAGTTCGGCGACCGCATGGTGTCGCTGGCCAAGGTCTACGGCCTCGTGGTCGTCGACCTGGCCTACGAGTGGACCGAGGTCGTGCGCCCCGTCGACATCGCGAAGGCGCTCGAGGAGCACCCCGAGGCGCGCGGTGTGGTCGTCGTCCAGTCGGAGACCTCGACCGGTGTTCTCAACGACGTCGAGGCGATCGGCGCGATCGTGAAGGACTTCGACGACTGCGTGTTCATCGTCGACTCCATCACCGGCATCGGCGCCGTCCCGTGCCTGACCGACGAGTGGCATCTCGACGTGGTCATGACCGGCTCCCAGAAGGGCCTCATGCTGCCGCCGGGCCTCGCGGCGGTCACGGTCTCGCCGAAGGCGTGGAAGGCCTACGAGCGGTCGACCCTTCCCAAGTTCTACTTCGACTGGATGCGCTACAAGAAGAACCTCGAGAAGCAGACCACGCCGTTCACCCCGGCCGTGTCGCTTGTCGTGGGTCTGGTCGAGGCCATCAAGCTCATGCGGGAGGAGACGATCGAGGGTATCATCGACCGTCACTCGCGGCTGGCCGAGGCCACTCGCAAGGGCTGCGAGGCGCTGGGGATGAAGTTGTTCGCTCCCGAGGAGGGCCGCGGCAGCGCGGTCACGCCCGTGTGGGTGCCTGAGGGCATCGACGGCAAGAAGATCGTCTCGATCATGAAGAACAAGTACGGCGTCACGATCGCCGGCGGCCAGGACGACTACGTCGGGCGCATCTTCCGCGTCGGACACCTCGGCTACTTCGGCGACTTCGACATCATCACCACGCTCGCGGCGCTCGAGATGACGCTCGCCGAGCTCGGCTACGACTTCGAGCGCGGCGCAGGCATCAAGGCCGCCGAAGCCGTCTTCATGGGAGAGTGAGCACGAAGATGAAGGTACTCATCGCTGACAAGATCGCCGACAGCGGCATCGAGAAGCTGCGCGAGACGTACGAGGTCGACGTCAAGACGGGGCTCTCCGAGGCCGAGCTCGTCGCGGTCATCGGCGACTACGACGCCCTGATCGTGCGCTCGGCGACGCGCGCCACGCGTCCCGTTATCGAGGCCGCGGACAACCTGAAGATCATCGGGCGCGCGGGCGTGGGCATCGACAACGTCGACGTCACCGCGGCGACCGAGCGCGGCATCATCGTGTGCAACGCACCGACCTCCAACGTGGTGTCGGCCGCCGAGCACACATGGGCGCTGCTGATGGCACAGGCGCGCATGATCCCGCAGGCCAACGCCTCGCTGAAGTCCGGCAAGTGGGAGCGCAGCAAGTTCACGGGCGCCGAGTTCTACGAGAAGACGCTCGCCATCATCGGCCTCGGCCGCATCGGGACGCTCATCGCCGAGCGCGCCCGCGCGTTCCAGATGCGTATCGTCGGCTACGACCCCTACATCTCCGAGGACCGAGCCGCCGCGCTCGGCGTGGAGCTGTTCCCGTCGGTCGACGCGCTGTTGCCGCAGGCGGACTTCCTCACCGTGCACCTGCCCAAGACCAAAGAGACGATCGGCATGTTCGGGCCTGAGCAGTTCGCGAAGATGAAGGACGGCGTGCGGCTGGTGAACACCGCCCGCGGCGGGATCTACCAGACCGACGCGCTCGTCGACGCGTTGCGCAGCGGCAAGGTCGCCAGCGCCGCGATCGACGTCTGGGAGATCGAACCGACCACCGAGTCGCCGCTCTTCGCCTTCGACAACGTGATCGTCACGCCGCATCTGGGCGCCTCGACCGAAGAGGCGCAGGATCGTGCGGGCGAGCAGATCGCCGACTTCGTCGCGGCCGGGCTGCGCGGCGAGATGGTCTCCACAGCCGTCAACGTCGCCCCGGTCCCGCCCGATGTCATGGACAAGGTCGGCCCGTACCTCAAGCTCGCCGAGCAGCAGGGCTCCATGGCCGCGCAGCTGGCTCCGTGCGGCGTCGACAAGGTCGAGATCGTGATGATCGGCGGGCTGGCCGACACCGACACGCGCATCCTGCGCACCGCGGTACTCAAGGGCATCCTCTCGGTCGCCACCGACGAGCCGATCAACTACGTGAACGCCGACTACCTCGCCAAGCAGCGCGGCATCGACGTCACGGAGTCGAAGCGGACCGCGACGCACGACTACGTCTCGATGATCGCCGTGAAGGCGGAGTGCGCGGGCAGGACCGTGGATATCGCGGCCGCGCTCATCGGCAAGAAGAACGAGCCGCGCATCGTCTCGATGTTCGGCTACGACCTCGACATGAAGCCCGAGCGCTACATGGCGTTCTTCCTGCACCCCGACCGTCCGGGCACGATCGGCAAGGTCGGCAGCATCCTCGGCGACGCGAACGTCAACATCGGATCGATGCAGGTCGGACGCGACGAGGCGGGTGGCACGGCCCTCATGGGAATCACCCTCGACACTCCTCTCGACGCGGCCACGCTCGCACGCATCAACGAGGAAGCCGGGATGCTCCACTCCTGGAGCGTCGAGCTCTAAGTAATCGGCCCGAGCAGGGAGCACCGAGATGGCGATCGACATCGTTCGCATATTCGACACGACGTTGCGCGACGGGGAGCAGTCCCCGGGCGCCAGCATGAACACCGCCGAGAAGCTCGAGATCGCCCGCCAGCTCGTGCGTCTGGGCGTCGACGTCATCGAGGCGGGATTCCCGATCTCGAGCCCCGGCGACTTCGAGTCGGTGCGCCGCATCGGCGCCGAGGTCGGCGACGCGGTCACCGTGTGCGCGCTGTCGCGCGCCGTGCCCGCGGACATCGAGGCCGCAGCGGATGCGCTCTCCACCGCGAAGCGTCCGCGCATCCACACCGGCATCGGCGTGAGCCCATCGCACCTGCGCGACAAGCTGCGGATCGACGAGGCCACGGCGCTCGAGCGCGCGGTCGCGGCCGTGAAGCTCGCGCGCCGGTTCGTCGAGGACGTGGAGTTCTACGCCGAGGACGCCGGGCGCGCCGAGCCGGTCTTCCTCTACCGCATGATCGAGGCTGCCATCGGCGCCGGCGCGACCGTGGTCAACATCCCGGACACCACCGGCTACACGTATCCGGAGGAGTTCGGTGCGCTTATCGCGGGGCTGTTCGGCAACGTCGAGGGCATCGAGAACGTCACGGTGGCGGTGCACTGCCACAACGACCTGGGCATGGCCACGTCCAACGCGCTCGCCGGCGTGAAGGCCGGCGCGCGCCAGGTGGAGTGCACCATCAACGGTATCGGCGAGCGCGCGGGCAACACGGCCCTCGAAGAGGTTGTCATGGCGCTGCGCCAGCGTTCGGCCTACTTCGGATGCGACACGGCCATCGATGCGCGCGGGATCACGCGCGCATCGCGCCTCGTCTCCAAGATCACCGGCATCCCGGTGCAGCCCAACAAGGCGATCGTGGGCGCCAACGCGTTCGCGCACTCCTCGGGCATCCACCAGGACGGCGTTCTCAAGGAGCGGAGCACGTACGAGATCATCGACCCGGCGGACGTCGGGGTCGGCGGCAGCTCGATCATCCTGTCGGCCCGCAGCGGCCGCCACGCGCTCAAGCACCGCCTCGGCGAGCTCGACATCACCTTGAGCGACGCCGAGTTCGACCAGGTCTACCAGCAGTTCCTCGCGCTGGCGGACAAGAAGAAGGAGGTCTTCGACGAGGACCTCGAGGCCCTTGTCTCCGACTCGGAGCGCTCGGCCGAGGAGGTCTACCACCTGCAGCAGGTGCACGTGACCTGTGGCGAACCCGGTATCCCGACCGCCACCGTCGAGCTGGTCACGGCCGACGGCGAGCACGTCATCGACGCCTCTCATGGCGACGGCCCCGTCGACGCGGTGTGCAACGCCATCAACCGCATCGTCGGCGTGCCGATCGAGATGATCGAGTTCACCGTGCAGTCGGTGACCAAGGGTCTCGACGCGCTGGGGGAGGTCGCGTTCCGCGTGCGCAGCGAGGACGGCCGCGTCTTCACGGGACGTGGCGCGCACTCGGATATCATCGTGGCCTCGGCCAAGGCGTACACCAACGCCCTCAACCGCCTGCTCACCAGCGTCAAGCCCAAGGTCAGCGAAGAGTGACGAAAGGATCTGTGCGATGCCGCGTCCCATGACGATCACCGAGAAGCTGCTGGCCGCCCACGCGGGCCTGGACGAGGTCGTCCCGGGCCAGCTCATCGAGTGCGACCTCGACCTGGTGCTCGCCAACGACGTGACCGCGCCGATCGCCATCCGCGAATTCCGCAAGATCGGCGTCGATGCCGTGTGGGATGCAGATAAGATCGCGCTGGTCCCGGACCACTACACGCCGAACAAGGACATCAAGTCGGCCGAACAGGCGAAGATCATGCGCGACTTCGCGCACGAGTTCGGCATCTCGCACTACTACGAGATCGGCTGCATGGGCGTGGAGCACGCGCTGCTGCCCGAGCAGGGGGTGGTGGGTCCGGGAGACGTCATCATCGGCGCCGACTCGCACACCTGCACCTACGGCGCGCTCGGCGCGTTCGCGACCGGGGTCGGCTCAACCGACGCCGCCGCGGGTATGGCCACCGGCACCGCGTGGTTCAAGGTCCCGTCGTCGATCAAGTTTGAGATCACCGGCGAACTGCGGCCCTGGGTGGGCGGCAAGGACATCATCCTGCACGTCATCGGGATGATCGGGGTCGACGGCGCGCTCTACCAGTCGATGGAGTTCACGGGAGAGACGATCGAGCGCCTGGGCATGGACGACCGCTTCACGATCTGCAACATGGCGATCGAGGCCGGCGGCAAGAGCGGGATCATCGCGTTCGACGAGACGACCCGCGCCTACGTCGAAGGCCGCGCCGAGCGTCCCTGGACCGTCTACGCCTCCGACCCGGACGCCGAGTACGCGCGCGTCATCCGCATCGACG
The DNA here is from genome assembly GCA_036508075.1 of Coriobacteriia bacterium. Classification (GTDB taxonomy): domain Bacteria; phylum Actinomycetota; class Coriobacteriia; order Anaerosomatales; family PALSA-660; genus PALSA-660. The sequence continues at coordinate 682 of DATCIA010000013.1, read as the reverse complement.
CCTCGGAGATCGAGCCGACGGTCGCGTTCCCGCATCTTCCGTCCAACACGCGTCCGGTGCGCGAGGCGCGCCATATCGCCGTGGATCAGGTCGTCATCGGTTCGTGTACGAACGGCCGCATCGAGGACCTGCGGATCGCGGCCGGCATCTTGAAGGGCCGGAAGGTCGACTCGAGGGTGAGACTTATCGTGATCCCTGCCACTCAGGCGATCTGGAAGCAAGCCATGCACGAGGGGCTGTTCGACGTGTTCGTCGACGCCGGCGGCGCGGTGTCGACGCCGACCTGCGGTCCGTGTCTCGGCGGCCACATGGGCATACTGGCGGCGGGGGAGCGCGCTCTCGCGACCACCAACCGGAACTTCGTCGGTCGCATGGGCGACCCGACCTCGGAGGTCTACCTCGCATCGCCTGCCGTGGCCGCGGCGACCGCCGTGGCCGGTCACATCGCACTGCCCGAAGACCTGGACTAAGGGAGCTACGCCGATGCGCTTCGAAGGAACTGCACACCGCTACGGGCGTGACGTCGACACCGACGTCATCATCCCCGCGCGCTACCTCAACACCTCCGACCCGGCCGAGCTCGCCAAGCATTGCATGGAGGACATCGACGCGGGGTTCGTCGCCAAGGTGAAGCCCGGCGACATCATCGTCGCCGATGAGAACTTCGGATGCGGCTCGAGTC
>DATCIA010000012.1:0-15023 GCA_036508075.1 Coriobacteriia bacterium | reverse complement strand
CGACGTCCGAGTCCCAACTGAACCCGGATTCCAGCTGATCGAGCTTCAGGAAGTAGGTAGGATCGTCCGAGACCTGGGTGATGAGCGGCAGGAAGAAGTCGCCAGCACTCACCGTGGGATTGGCGCTGAAGGCCAGGGTGGCCTTCCCTGTGGCATTGATCTTGGCCGCAGCTGCGATGAGGTCATCCCACGTCTCTGGTTCGCCATTGACACCCGCCGCGGCCAAGAGATCCGGGTTGTAGAAAAGACCAAAGGTTTGGGCCATATAGCCGACGGCGTACTGCTTGCCGCCCAAGGTGTATTCTTGGTTGGTTGCCGGGAAGAAATCTTTCAGGAAACTCGAGCCGAGTTCCTTTATTAGATCCGCAGAGACGCCTTGCTTTCCGTATGTAAGCGCGCGCGTGTGCGGTGCGAATATCTCAGGAACGTCTCCACCGGAAATCGCCGCTTGCAGCGCCGGCAGGTACTGATCCGGGGTCCCGAATATACGGTTGTCGATTTTGATCGACGGGTGCTTGGCTTCGAACGCCTTGATGACCTTCGGGAACTCATCCTTTTGTCCGACGTACCAGCTCCACATACGGACAACAGTCTTTCCACCCGACGACCCACCAGTAGATGTGCCAGCTGGCGTGCATGAAGCCAACGCGGCGGCAGCAGCTCCCGCGCCTACCAACTTGAACACCGTGCGGCGGCTGAGTTCGGCCCCTAATGCGGATGCTGCGAGCATTCGCTGCGGCTTGTCACTGCTGCTCATGTCTTTCCTCCTCGTTGAGGTATCAATAACAATCGTTCACTGCCGATCCACGACGCCGAGCGAGCAATGCGACGTTCATCTGCACCAAGTTATTCCTATCAGGTGTGACTAGTCCTGTCAACACCTGGCGCGCTCGAAGAGATGGGCATCACCGTACCTTTCCTAACTATCGCAGACACATTCTGCACCTGCCGTCCGATCACCAGTGAGGGCCGAGGACAGGTGCACCAGGTCGACTCAAAGAGCGTCAACCCACGCGTTTGGTCATAGGCGCTCCACGGTAAGTCCAAGCACGCTTGTCATGACGTCGATTCGGCGGCCCAGGTCTCCGGTGGCCAGGATGACGTGGTGGGAGGGAAGCGTTTCGACAAACCGGTAGCCATCCTCGACCCGAAGAATGGCGCCGTTGCGGCAGTCAGAATCCTTGTACTGGATGTAGTTGGACAGAGTAGAAGGGGCGACCGCGAGGGTGCGCATGTCGCTCGCGATCTTGACGATGGTGGTAGGTCCCTCAGGGAACCGGGCGTCGATGGCGTTGGCATTCTGGTTCACGATCTTGAGGACTTTCGGTCTCAACGTCCAGTCAGTGGCGAAGGACTGGGGAACCACGCCGAAATAGCCGCAGTGCGCGACCAGGATGTGGTTCTGCGGCTCTTCGACATCCGGGAAGAAGGGAATACCTTCGTGCTTGAGGGCGGCCTCTCCCATGAGGAATGGGTAGAGGTTGGTCATCATGACGGGGACCTGCAGCGACTTGTTCAGGAGGACTTTCGTGATCATGGAGGTCAGATCCGCTTCGCATCCCCAGATGAGGCCGCGCTCCTCGAAGAGAAGGTTCCAGGCCAGGCAAGGGGTCGTGGTGGAGGTTGCCGACTCATTGAGACAGTTGATCCCCGCCGCGATGACCTCGCCCGCCTCGTCGAGTTCGTCGCCGAGCGCGACGTAGAGTCGCACGGCGTCCGCGCGCCCGCGTGGGTTCAGCCCCACGATGGGGGTCCTGCCGGCGAAGCGTGCCTCCGCGGCCTCGACGCGCGCGTCGGAGATGGCGGCCGCCCGAGCGGCGAGCTCCCTGAAGCTACGGCGTTCGATTGTGACGCCGAACGCCTCCTGCATGTCTTGGACGCACTCGTCTTCCCACCAGTAGAAGCGCTTGAAGATGTCGGGCTGCATCCCGGCTCCCAGGTCATCCTGGTACGCGAGCATCTTCGACCGGGCCAGCGCCTCCTTGGTGGCGAGTGACCGGCAGACGTCTTCGCACTCCTGCAGCGACGTCGGGGCGATCGTGGTGACGCCGCGACGTCGAAGGTGGTCGCGGATCTCCCAGTCCCACATCGAGACGGTGCCGAACTCTGAGGTGATGATCAGGATGGGACGATCAATACGACGGAAGGAGTCGACCATCCGATACGCACGACCGCTGAGGTCTGGTACGACAACCGCGCTGGTGCCATCCGGGACCCTGTCGTCGATGTGGGCCGGGTCGAGCCAATCGACCAGCGCGCCCGTCAGACGCCTCAGGTAGGCCATTTGGACGTGGAATGACTCGTTCGGGTGTTCCTCGAGGTATACAGGCAGCATGCGCGGCTTCATGAGCGCGACGTCTCCGGTGTGGCGTGCGGGCTGACCACTACTTTGAGCGCCGCGGCGTCCTGGGCCTTGTTGATGGCCTGGGCGAACTCCCCCAGCGCGTAGACGTCGGATACTACCCAGTCGAGCTCGATGAGGCCTCTGCTCACCAGCTCGGCCGCCCGCCGACAGTCGTCGACGGTGGAGGCGGTCGTCCCGGCGACGATCAATTCCTTGTAGTGGATCGCATTGGTGTCGAGCTCCACGGTCGGGCGGCTCTTGGGCAGGCCGCCGAAGAACAGCACTCGGCCACCGGGTGCCGCGAGACCGATGGCGGCGGCCTGTAGGTCGTGTACCGGGGCCGCAGTGATCACCACGTCCATGCCGGCGCGGTCAGTGACCTCTGCCACAGCCTCTGCGAGGTCGCACCCCATAGGGTCGACGACGATAGACGCACCCGCCCTCCGAGCCGCCTCGCGGCGCACCGCGGACGGCTCCGAACACATGACGATTGACGCGCCGCGCGCCTTCGCCAGGGCGACATGCAGCAGACCGACGGGCCCACCCCCGCCGACGAACACCATGTCACCGAGGTGGACGTCGACCTTGTCCTGACCGCGAAGAACGCACGCCAGCGGTTCGATGAGGACTGCCGCGTGGCGCGAGCGCGAGTCGTCGAGACCGATCAGGTTGCCGCGTTCCACCGCCCTGGCGGGCACAACGACATAGTCCGCGAACCCTCCATCGAGGGTGATGCCGATGCCCTCCGTCGACCGGCACAGGTTCTCGTTGCCCCGGATGCACTGGGCGCACCGTCCACAACCGATGTTGGGGGCGACGAAGACCAGGTCACCGAGGGCGAGCCCCGGGCGGACCGCTCCGCTCCCCACCTCGGCGACCCGGCCGACGATCTCATGACCGGGCACACGTCCAACACCATTCGCATACGCCGAGTGCTCGCCCTTGAAGATGCGGACGTCCGTGCCGCAGACGCCGGCGCTCTCGACGGCGACGCGGACGTCTCCCGGACGGAGCTCCGGTTCCTCAACCTCCTGGACGACGAGGTCGCGAGGCCCGCGGTAGACGACTGCTTGCATGGTCAGGCCCCCGTCCATCCGGCTGCCTGCCACGAGGGGACGAAAGCCGGAGTGGCCACCTCGGCAAGGCGAACGGTCCGGCGCTCCAGGATGGAGAGTGTGCCCGCCAGGACCAGTGCCACCGCGCGCGTTCCCTCGACCGCTCCGACGCGGACGGGAGCGCCGTCAATGGCGGCCACGAACTCGACCATCTCGCGCACGTATGCCTCGGCGAAGCGATCGCGCCACGAACGGAAGACTGCCTCACACCGTTGAGAAGTTCCGGCGGCGATGCTGGCTAGCCCGCCCGGCCCGATCTCGCCGACCTGCACCATGCCTCCTGTGCACGTCACCTCGACGCGAGAGTCGTAGCCGTAGTCTGCCGGGCACACTCCGGCGATGCTGGCTATCGCTCCGGACTCGAAGGTCACGGTCGCGAGGAGGGTGTCGTAGAAGTTCTCGGTGAAGACACCGCGGTCGGGTCCCTTGAAGTTGGCGACCCGGGCGCTGATGTCGACGGGATCACAGTCGGCGAACCAGCTCACCGTGTCGAGGTCGTGGCTGTTGACCTCGGCGATCATGCCGTTGGACGTCCGGATGTCGTTTGCCCATGGGGGCGGAAGTCCGGGACCATGCGTCAACGACTTGATGATCATCGGTGCGCCAACGGCGCCGCTGCGTAGCAGCTCTGCGGCGCCGACGAAGTCTCGGTCGAACCGACGCATGAAACCCAGCTGGAGGGCGACGCCGGCAAGTTTGGCGGCGGCGCTGATCTCCTCGCACTCGAGCAGGTTCATCGCCATCGGCTTCTCGAGGTGGACGTGCAGCCCTGCCTCTATCGCTATCAGGGCGAGTGCGTGGTGCGTAAAGGTCGGTGTCGTGATGACAACGCCGTCATAGGTTCCGCGCTCAAGCGCCTCCTCCAACGACGAGCACACCAGCCCGATGCTGTAGTCGGCGGCAAGCTGCTCGGCTGTCTGCCGAATGGGGTCGCAAATCGCGGTGACCTCGGCGCGGTGACCGACACGTTCGGCGATGCTCCGGGTGTGGAGCCTGCCGACGCGACCGGCGCCGATCATGCACAGTCGCTTCTTGGCCATCAGGTCATCTCTCCGTTTCGCTGCTCATGGAAGTGGGCGGCCTCCCTGCGGTAGCCCTCGACGAGGTAGTCCGACCACCTCCGGTACCGCCCATATGCGGCGTCGTACGCCGGCTGATTCGAGGGGTCGGGCACGACGACGGGCCCGCACGCGGAGGTTTCGAGCTCCGGATAGCCGTGACCCAGTGCGGCCATGGCGACCAGGGCGGCACCACGCGTGCCGGGCTCCACCCCGACGACCGGTCGGTAGGGGGTCATCAGGACGTCCGCCTTGATCTGGTTCCAGACGCCGAGGCGACTGCCCCCACCCATACCGATGACCTCCTTGACCGGCCATTGAGGCGCAACACGACGCACGATCTCTGCGTAACCCCGGTACTCGAACGCGATGGACTCCAGCGTGGCTCGCGCGAGGTGGGAGCGGCCCTGGACGGGAGACAAGCCGATCACCGAGCCGCGCATGTCGGGGGCAACGGGCGTAATGCGGCCAGCGAAGTGCGGGGACAACACCACGCCGTCGCTGCCTGCGGCCACTGCAGATACCGCGTCTGCCAGGTCAGCGTAGGCCGCCCCCTGGAGCGCGGCATGGCCCAAGAGTTCGCGACATATCCACTCAATGACCTGCCCGGCGCCGCCCACGTACGCCAAGGAGTACCAGCGTCCCGGGAGCGCAGCCCGCATCGTCATCAACGTGCCGTTGGCTGCGTCGGGTGCAAACAGCGGCAGACAGACACCGAAGACCGCCGCCGTGCCGGCGATGTCGAACGCCTGTCCAGCCTCGGTCGCGCCAGAACCCAGAGCGCTGGCCGCCGTATCTCCACAACCAGCCGCGATCGGTACCCCGGCCGAAAGCCCGAAGTCGCGCGCGGCTTGCGCAGTCAACTCTCCGACGATGCTCGTGCTCTCCACGATTGTGGGCAGCAGGTCGGGGTCGACGCCGACGGCGTCGACCAGGGCCTCGTCCCAACGACCCCGTGCGACATCTGCAACCGAGGTGAAGTGCAGGTACGAGGGGTCGATGAAGGCATTCCCGCCCGACAAGCCTGCGGCGCGTCCGGCGACATGCCCGGCAGCGGTCACGAAGGCTGCCGCCCCAGCGCACAAGGCCGGCTCGTGGCGTCGCCACCACACCATCTTGGGGCCGATGCTGATGGTAGGCGGACAACCCGCGACCGCAGTGATCCGATCGCCGACAGTGCTGGACAGCTCATCGACGACGTCGCTGCACCGCGTGTCGAGCCAGGAGTCGAAGGAGGCAAGCGGACGATGCTTGTCGTCGACGATGCCCACTCCGGCCATCTGACCCGCCACGGCGATCGCGCCGATCCGCTCGGGAGCAAACCCGGAGCCCATCAGACACTTCCTGGTTGCGGCCGCCGCCGCATCGTAGAACTCATCCAGGTCCTGTTCGGTGCGCCCTTGGGGGGACCGGTGCAGTGCGATCGGGTGGCTCGACGTCGCCTGCATAGTGCCGTCGAGGGAGTAGATGCCGGCCTTGACGAGACTGGTTCCCAGGTCGATACCGAGCACCGCATCGGCGGACGCGCTCATCGTCATCCTCCGCCGCCGAGCGACGCCACGGGCCGATGCTCTGGTTCGCTGCTGCCGCGGAAGGACGACAGAGCCCCCTTCATCTCACCCAGCCGCTCGAGGTGCTCGGGCCCTCGGCGTACAGCCACCGCAGTCGCGAGCACGTCGATCAGGACCAGGCCGGCCAGGCGACTGACGGTCGGCGTGTAGATGTCCGTGTCCTCGAAGGTTCGAAGGACGAGACCGACATTGGCCAGGTCGATCAAGGGGCTCGGGCCGCCGCTGATCCCGATCACCGTCGCGCCCCGTTCCTTCCCCTGGGCTGCGATGTCGAGGATGGATTTCGAGCGCCCGGTGTTCGAGATGGCGACGAGCACGCTGCCCGGCCGACACATCGACGCCGCCATGAACTGCTGGTGGAGGTCCACCGGCGCGGCGCAGGGGACACCGAAGAGCACCGCCTGTTGGAGCGCGTCCTGGGCGATGATCCCGGACGCTCCCAGGCCGACGAACAAGACATTGCTCGCCGTGAGCAGGAGCTCCACGGCCGCTGCCACCGCGGTCGTGTCGAGCGACCGGCGCGAGCGATCCAGGCTGCTCAGGGTGTGGTCGAAGATCTTCACCGCCATCGCCTGGACCGAGTCGTCGAGCTGGATCGCCGAGTGCGTCACCGGGATGCCGACGGCGAGGGCCTCGGCAAGGGCGAACTTGAACGACTGGAAGCCGTCAAACCCCAGGCGGGCGCAGAAGCGCATGACCGTCGGCTCGCTGACTCCGGCCGCTGCAGCCAGCGCAGCGATACTGAGCCGCATCGCTCGGGCAGTGTCCTGCAGAACCACCTCGGCGACCTTGCGCTCCGACGGCCGCAGCCGGACATGCGAATCGGTCAGCATCTCCATCAGCGGAATGTGCGTCGCCGTCGTCAGCATCGGGCTCACCCTAGGCCCAGGACGGTCACGATGTTGTGCACTGCCTGGCTGGTCGCCCGGCTTACGCTCGCCGTGGTGTACCCGCCGATATGCGGCGTCGCGATCACCCGGTGGTGGCGCAGCAGTGGCGTCAGGTCCGGGGGCTCGCTGTCGAAGGCATCGACTGCATATGCCGCCAGCGTCCCGTCCTCGAGCGCGGCGAGTACCGCGTCGTCGTCAACCAGGGCTGACCGCGCGGTGTTGACGAGCACCGTTCCACGCGCTGTGGCTGCGAGCCGGTCGGCGCCGATCAGAGCGTGTCCGTCCGATGGCGGGGGGCAGTGCAGGCTCACCACGTGCGACGTCGCCAGCAGGTCGTCGAGGCCGACGAGGCGAACGGACGCATCGGTTATGAACGGATCGTGCGCAACGACGTCGGCGCCCAACGCGGTGAACACGCCGGCCACCCGCAGTCCGACCGCTCCGAGCCCCACCACGCCCACGGTGCACTCCGCGAGCTCCGAGCCCTGCGACCTTTCCCATCGGCCCTGCCGTAGCGCGGCGGACGTCCACAAGACGTGCCGCAGTGCGCACATGGTCAGGGCCAGAGTCAGCTCGGCGACACCCTGGGCGTTCGCGCCCGCCGCACGCTCGACGCGGACACCTGCACGTTCGGCAGCCGCCATGTCGATCGAGTCTGTGCCGGTGCCGTTACGGCTGATCACCCGCAGTCCGGTGGCGGCACGCAGGACCCGGTCGCTGATCCGTTCCACTCCTGCCAGCCAAGCGACGCACCCGGGTACGAGGTCCAGAAGCTCGCCCTCGGTAGGCAATCGACCGGGTGGCCCACTGACGAGCTCGAGTCCTCTGTGCCGCAACGGGTCGAGCTCACGAACCGCATCCAGGCCACCCTCGGTCAGCGAACGCGGCGTGACCAGAACTCGCGTGCTCGTGCTCATCGGCGGGTTTCCGTCGCGATGCGGCCCAGGGACTCGAAGACCGGTCCAGACGTCGGGATGTCGATGTCGAAGACCTCGGCGATCACCTGGGTCCACCCGTGCAGGAAGTACACCCACCCGTCCTCGACCCGGACGTGGCCTGCCGCCCGGGCTTGGTCGAGGAACACGAGGTCGCCCCGGTAGTTCAGGTCCCACGCGACTGCCGACCGGGGGAAGTTGGCGGCGTCGGTGAGGGGCGACCCAGGGGCGTCCTTGCCAAGTCCGGTCGCGTTGACCACCAGCGAGCCCGGAGCCAACGTCGCCAGGATCGCGTCGTTGTCCTCTGGTGCGGGCGTGTGCACGTACTCCACCGGCAGGTCCGTGCCGAGCTCGGCGTGCACCTCGCGGATCTTCTCCAGGCGACGCGGGCTGCGGTTCGAGACGATGATGCGCGACGGGCGGTCCGCGCCCCGTTCCGGTCGCGAGAGGTACCAGCTGATGGCGATCGCCGAACCGCCGGCCCCCATCAGGAACGCCTCCGCGCCCGTGTCCTGCCAGTGCCCGGGCGCGACGAACGCCTCGATGGCCAGGCCGGCGGAGATGGGGTCCTTGGCGTGGCAGATGAGCTGGCCGGCACGCTTGGACAGGCAGCTGGTCTCTCCCATCAGACGTGCCAGCGGGTCGATCCGGTCGAACATGTCCTGGCACGCCTCGTAGAGGTCGATCTTGTGAGTCGTTACGAGGGCACCAAGGCTCAGTGGGTCGTGCGCGATGAAGTCCACCACGCGGCGATAGGCATCCCGCGGCGCGTGCAACGGGAGGTCGATGCCTGCCAGCTGCACGTCTCCTAGCCCGAGCTCGGCAGCCCAGCGAGGGAAGACAACCCGGATCGACGAGCTGCCGGTTGTCACCCCGATGAAGTAGAACGTGGGCACGGTCGCGGGGCCGGGCAGGTCGACGACGACGTGCGACGTGGCGCTCACCGGGCTACTGCCGCTGGAGGAGCGGAGCGGAGTTCGGCGACCGCACGAGCCCGTGCTGCGATGTCGTCCCAGCGTCCGGCCGCGATGTCTGCCCGCGGAGCGATCCAGGTGCCTCCGACGGCGAAGACGCAAGGCATAAAAAGATACTCTCCCGCATTCGCCGCCGTGATCCCTCCGGTGGGCATGAACCGAACGCCCGTCGCTGCCAACGGCCCGGCCAGGGCCGCGACCGTCGACGGACCACCGAATGCCGTTGCCGGGAAGAACTTCACGTGCCGGATCCCGGCGTCGAGCGCCGTCAGCACCTCCGTCGGTGTCACCGCGCCGGGGATGAACGGGAGCCCGCGCTCGGCGGCGGCCGCCAGGCACGTGCTGGACACACCGGGAGAGACGCCGAACTGGGCGCCCGCCTCGGCAGCGGCGAAGACCATCTCCGCCGTGAGGAGGGTGCCGGCACCCAGGAGGCACTCGGGAACCTCTGCGGCGATCCTCGCTACCGCATCGAGCGCGGCCGGGGTCCGGAGGGTCAGCTCCACCACCGGCAAACCAGCACCGACCAGGGTGCGCGCCAGTGGGACGGCGTCGGCCGCGTCCTCGATCTCGACGACCGGGACGACTCCGAGAGCTTCGATGGTGGCGAGGATGTCGCGCGGGTTCATGAGTTCGCCCCCTGGTAGCCGACGTGGCGCGGGTTCGGGCACGTCGTCCAGCCACCGTCGCCGTCCGCGACGACGAGCTGCGCCATGCCCCCTGCGTCGGCAATGAGTCCGTAGTCCTGGCCCGCATCCGCGGGATAGCAGAAGAGGGACACGAACGGCTCGTCCCCCACGTTCACGCTCCGGTGCACCCAGTGTCCGGGCACATGCACGGCGTCACCGGGCGCCATCGGGACCGCTCGGCTCTCGCCGCTGAGCGACTCCAGGAGCATCACGCCGCGACCGCTCAGGCAGTAGTAGAGCTCGGCCCGGTCGGCCTTCGCATGCAGGTGACCGCGCGTCATGGCGAACTCCTCGCCGATCCGGCCGGGCAGGAGCGTGCTCGTCCCGATGATCAGCGCGCCTGGTCCGCCGACGTTGCGGTGCTCCGCCACGCTGTACACGAGCGTTTCCGGGCCGCGTTCGGCCAGCGCCGCCCGAAATGCGACGCCGTCGCAGTACACGCCGCCGAGGTCTCCGAGCGTCTTGGCATACGTGCCGCTTCGGCCCGCCATCGAGCCGCCTGCTCCGATCGCAAGCAGTGCCGGCTCGGACAAGGTCTGTTCAGGCGTCGTCGACACGGACGGGCTTCTCTCATGGTAGAGACTGGTGATGTAGTAAAACTACCTATCGGTACCGGACTGGTCAAGAGATGCCTTAGAACATCGGCGATCTGGCGACCTGCCGCACAGCAAGAAGTAGTGATACTACTGCCTGAGGCAGCTTCTAGGCCGACGCATGAGCCAGACCTCTTTCAAGGAAGAAGGATCAGATGTGCGACCTTGATGGATCTGCGGCCACCGAGGACCGTGTTGTGCGCACGGTCCTGGGAGACCGACCGGCCGGCGCCCTCGGACGCTGCGACTACCACGAGCACCTGTTCCAGGTGACGCCGCGGCTGGTGGGGGACGAGCTCGACGACGAGACGGCGAGCGCAAGTGAGGCGGCGGCGCTGCATCGTGCTGGGATCGGCTCCATGGTCGAGGCCACCCCGACCGGTCTCGGCCGAAATCCCGCCGCCGTCGCGCGGATCAGCCAGGCGACCGGCTTGAGCGTGGTGCACGTCAGCGGAGCGCATCGGCAGGAGCACTACGCAGCAGGGCACTGGATCCTAGAGTGCAGCACCTCTGACCTCACGGCCCGCTTCACGGCTGACGTCCGCGACGGGCTCCCGGCCGAGGACGCTGCCGAGCGGGGTACTCCGGCGATCAGCCCGACCGGATCCCCGGTGCGCGCCGGCATGCTCAAGGCGGGTATCGGCTACTGGCGCATCAACTCGTTCGAACGGCGCGTACTCGCCGCCGTCGCTGCCGCGGCCACCGAGACCGGGGTAGCCGTGATGGTGCACCTCGAGCACGGATCCGCGGCATGGGAGGTGCTCGGCGCACTCCAGGACGATGGGTTGTCCCCTGATCGTGTCGTGCTCGCCCACGCCGACCGCAACCTGGATCCCGGCCTGCACACGGAGCTGACGCACGCGGGCGCGTACCTCGGCTATGACGGCATGGCGCGCCACCGGGAGGCGCCCGACTCAGCGATTCTCGACTGCCTGGAGCGCGTCGCCGCGACCGGCGACCGCACGCACCTGCTGCTGGGCGGCGACGTCGCTCGCCGCATGCGGTACCACGCCTATGGTGGGATGCCAGGGCTCACATACTTGCCCCTCCGCTTCCTGCCACGGGTGACCGAGCGTCTCGGGTCGGAACTGACGGAGCTGCTAATGGTGGCAAACCCGGCGCGCGTTCTGTCCCTGCTCTGACACCACGATCGCGGACCTCGTCGACCCGGGACCTAGTGGCGTGTCGCACTAGGTGTTGTAGGCGGCGCGGGCCTACCCGTCGCGCGCCGCGCGTAGGGCGGCGATGTCGAGCTTGCTCATGCCGAGCATCGCCTGCATGGCGCGGCTCGACGCGGCCGGGTCCGGGTCGCCGAGCAGCTCGAACAGGACCGGCGGGACGATCTGCCACGAGAGCCCGTACCTGTCCTTGAGCCAGCCGCACCGCCCGGGTTCGCCGCCCTCGGTGAGGCGCGCCCAGAGGCGGTCGATCTCGTCTTGCGTCTCCGCCTTGACGAAGAACGAGATCGCCTCGGTGAAGTGGAACTCCGGGCCGCCGTTGAGGGCCTGGAGCTCGAGACCGTCAAGCACGAAGGTCACCGACATCGCTGAGCCGGCCGGGCGCGGGGCGCCCTCGCCATAGCGGGAGACGCCGAGGATCCGGGAGTTGGGGAAGACCGAGACGTAGAACTCGGCGGCTTCCTCAGCTTGGTCGTCGAACCACAGGAACGGGCTGATCGTCTGCATCGCGGGTGCCTCCGTGGGGCCCGGGGACGGGGTCGAGGCCACAGTAAGCAGCGAGTCGTGTGGTGCCCAGAGGTGGTGGCACATGTGCGGACGACGACCGAGGGGACGGCCGCAAGTCTGCGACCGTCCCCTCGGGTCCGCTACCGGGGATGGGTCAGTTGCTGGCCTTCGCCGCGGACGCCATCGATTCCTTCGTCGGTTCGACCCAGGTCGTTGCGGGCGCGCTGTTCGCGGGCCCCTGCTCGAGGTAGGTGGCACGCCACGCGGTGCCACCGGGCGCCTCGGGAGCCGGCGCGCTGCTGCCTGAAGACTCTTCGAGCAGTCGTCCGTCGTTGGGGTCGAGGACGTAGCGCTGGTCGCCGCGCTCGACGGCCACACCGGCCCGGCCGGCGCTGTCAGTCACGGCTCCGACGAGCGTGACGCCCGGGATCCGTGCGGCCACCTCCCACAGCGCCTGGCGTAGAGCAGGCGAGGCCGGGCTCTCCCGGAGCAGGTCTCCGACGATGACGAACAGCTCGGCGTCGTCGCTGTTCCCGACGCCGCCGATGCCGGCGCGCAGGTTGCTCTCCAGCGCCACGGAATCGGTCGGCAGGGCGTAGAGCTCGTCCCAGCTGAGTCCGCGTCCGCCCGCCGGGAACACCGCCTCGTCGAGTGGGATGAAACCGGTGTCGACGCCGTCGTCGGTCAGGACTCCGGGAGCGGTGTGGCCGATCCAGGCCTCACGCTGGTGTGCCGACCCGGACCCCTGGTGGTACGTCGAGACCGAGTGCCAGTAGGCGGCGTCGGGCCAGCCGCCGGGTTGTGCTCCCGCGGCAGCGGCCGCCTGCCGCATGACCTGCGCGGCGCTCGCCGCGGAGACGGGAGCCTTGCCGCCCAGACTGAGCGTCGGGGCGATCACGAACGCGAACGCGGCCGCCGCGGCCACCAGCGCCGTGACGCTCAGGCGACGCCGACGCCGCTGCCGGATGACCCGGATCGCGGCCACCCGCTGTGCGCCTGCGGCCGTGATGGCCGCGTCGAGGGTGGTTCGGCCCGAGATCAGCACGCGGGGTGCGGCGTCGGGCACGGCGGCGCTGTCGCGCAGCAGGGTGTCGAGGTTCATGGTCTTCTCCTTCACAGTTCGGCTGGGGTCAGCTGGTCGAGCACGGATTGGGCCCGGCTGCGGGCGCGGTGCAGGCGGCTGCGGGCGTTCACCGGGGTGAGCCCGAGCGCCTCGGCCGCCTCGGTGGGGGACAGGCCCTCCCAGGCGACGAGCAGGAGCATCTCCCGTTCGCCATCGGTCAGGGCGGCCAGCGCCGCCTGGAGCTGTCCGCGGAGCGCGGCCGCGTCGAGGCGGGCGTCGACGGCGTCCCAGTCGACGGCGGGGACGTCGTCGGCGAGGGAGTGCCCGCGTGAGCGCCGCAGGTAGGAGCGCACGACGTTGCCGGCGATGCCGTACAGCCAGGGCAGCGCCGAGCCGCTGTCGTGCGGTTGCACCCGGAGCCGGGCTCCGAGGGCCGCCACGAAGACCTCGGCGAGCAGGTCCTCCGCGGCGGCGGGGCCGACCCGGCGGGCCAGGTAGCGGTACACGACCGGCGCATGCCGCTCGTAGATCACTCCGAGGACGTCCGGCTGCGTGCGGGCGAGCGCCAGCAGCTCGGTGTCTGGTAGGTCTGTTGCTCTCACAACCCTCCTATGCCGCTGCTGGGGAAAGCGTTGCACCCGGGGCGCGCGGATGGCGTCGGATGGGGCGCGGGGTGGCGCAGCGCAGGATGGCGTGGCGCAGGCTGGCGTGGCGCGGGGTGGCGCAGCGCGACCGCGGACGGTGACGCGCGCGCTCATGCCAAACTCCTGAGGTGACCGTCACCTCACCGCTCGACCCGGTCGATCCCGCGCGCCTGCGCGCCGGCGGTGGTGTCAAGTGGGGTCTGGCGGCGTCGGACGTGCTGCCCGCCTGGGTGGCCGACATGGACCTCGGCATCCCGCCCGCGGTGCGCGAACGCATGCTGGACGTGATCCGCCGCGAGGACCTCGGCTACCCGTACTGGAGGGACGGCGACCCGGTGGTGGCGGCGTTCGAGCGGCGGATGCGTGACCGGTTCGACTGGGATCCGCGGCCGGATCGCAGCCGGGTGCTCTGCGACATCATCCAGGCGTTCCAGGTGGTCATCGAGCTGGCGACGCGCCCCGGCGACGGCGTGGCGGTGCACGTCCCCACGTACCCGCCGTTCCTGGCGAGCATCGCAAAGGCCGGGCGAACGATCGTCCCGATCGAGATGGTCGAGATCGGCGGCCGGTGGGGCTTCGAGACGGACGGGCTGGCCGAGGCGCTGCGGGCGGGCGGGTGCACGCTTCTGGCGCTCGTCAACCCGCACAACCCGACCGGCCGGGTGTTCGACGCCGACGAGCTGGGGGTGCTGGCCGACGTTGCGCGCGACCTCGACCTGACCGTGTTCTCGGACGAGATCCACGCCGACCTGGTCTACGACCCGCACCGGCACGTCCCGTTCGCCGTGGTGTCCGACGACGCCGCGGCGCGCACCGTGACGGCGACGTCGGCCACGAAGGCGTTCAACATCGCGGGAGTGCGCTGCGCGGTGGCGCACGTGGGTTCCGATGCGGTGTGGGAGCGGTTGGGGCGGCTGCCGAGCGCCTACCTGGGTGCGCCCGGAATCCTCGGCCGGGTCGCCACGGTGGCCGCGTGGGACGAGAGCCAGGACTGGCACGAGTCGCTGATGCGGCGGTTGGCCGCGAACCGGGCGGTGCTGGGCGCGTGGGCGGACGCGCACCCGTCCGGGCTGCGGCTGCTGGTGCCCGAGGCCACTTACCTCAGCTGGATCGACTTCGCCGGGACGGCGATTGCCGCGGGGCCGGCTGAGGCGATCCTGGACCGCGGGCGGGTCAAGCTCAACCCCGGTCCAGACTTCTCCCGGCACACGGGTGTGGCGACGACGGCGTTCGCGCGGCTGAACTTCGCGACGGATGACGTGGTGCTCGGGGGAGTGCTGGCCGGGATCGACCGGGCGGTTGCAGGCCCGGCCTGACGGACCTAGACGGGCCCGGCGTTGCGCAGAAGGAACTCCAGCTCGGTGTCACGGCCCATGGTCGGGTCCGGGGCCGGGTCGACCTCCTGCGTCGAGATCGTGTCCTCGAGGCGGACGTGCTCAGGGAGCATCCGGAACCGCGCGGA
>DATCIA010000011.1:0-10146 GCA_036508075.1 Coriobacteriia bacterium | reverse complement strand
CGCACTCCAGTGCGACGACGGCCTCTCCGATCGAACCGCAGGAGTCGGCGGCTTCGAGCAGGTCGGTCAGGTTGGCGTATCCCATGGTTTCCTCCGTGTATGAGCGGGCCGCGGTCGATGGTAGCACCGCCGCCGAGCGCCAGTGGGGCTTGACCTGCGGGGCGGGGCGGGTTAGTGTATGCCATGCACAGTAGTTAGTAGATACTAAGTCAGTGGATGAGAGCCGGACCTGGATACGATGATGAAGCCCGCCGAACAGATTGAGACAGCCGTCGCCGAGGTGCAGCAGGCGATCTGCGCGACCTGCACGCTGGCCGATGCGCGCGCCGGGCAGCACTTCGTCGTCACCGGAGTCGGCGACGCGGGGGCTCGCGTGACCGCACTGAGGTTCGGCATGGCTGAAGGCGCGTGCGTGCACTGCACCGCGCGCATCCCGGCCGGGCCCATCGTCCTTCGCAGCGGCCGACAGGAGATCGCAGTCGGGCGCGAGCTGGCCAAGCTGATCGACGTCCGCCGTGTGATCGAGGGGACGTAGGCGTGGCCCACTGCGCTCCCGCCTTCGACGCCCTCGGAATCCGCGAGGGCGCTGTCATTCTGGTCGGCAATCCCAACGTTGGGAAGTCGGTGGTCTTTGGGGCGCTCACCGGCACCTACGTCGATGTCTCGAACTTCCCGGGCACCACGGTCGAGATCACCCGGGGTCGCATGGGCGACGTCGACGTCGTCGACACCCCGGGCATCTACGGCGTCTCGTCCTTCAACGAGGAGGAGACCGTCGCTCGCGACGTCGTCCTGGGCGCGTCACGCATCGTCAACGTCGTGGATGCGGTCCACCTCGAGCGCGACCTGTTCCTGACGCTGCAGCTCGCGGACATGGGCATCCCGATGGTCGTGGCGCTGAACATGGCCGACGAGGCGCGGCGCGAGGGTGTGGCCGTCGATCGCGACCTGCTAGAGGACCTGCTCGGTGTGCCGGTGGTCGAGACGGTGGCGGTCAAGGGCGAGGGGATCGAGCGGCTCAAGGCCGCCATCGCGCACGCGCGCCCCGGCCATGCCGATCCGGAACTCTACGAGGCGCTTCAGGAGGCCGCCGCGCACGCCGAGAGTCGCGCGGAGGGTCTGCTCGTGCTAGAGGGCGACGAGGTCGTGGCCCGCCGCAACGCCGTGGCGCCCGGCGGCCTGCGCGACGAGATCTACACCCGCCGTCGGGTCCGCGTGAACGATCTGGTCGGTCACGTCGTGCGCGCCGAGACCAGGGGCGCCTCGCTGAAGGCCAAGCTCTCGGTGTGGATGATGCAGCCGCTCACCGGCATACCGATGCTCGCGGCGCTGCTGTTCGTGATGTACGAGGTCCTGGGCGTGTTGATCGCCGGCAAGGTCGTCGGCTTCACCGAGGGCTTCATGAACTCCTACTGGGTGCCGTTGGTCCGCGGCACGCTCGCGCACGTGGCCGCGCCCGGCGGCACGGTGTTCACGTTCCTCGCCGGGGAGTTCGGCGTGCTCACGATGACCCCGACCTACCTGATCGGTGTCATCCTCCCCCTGGTCACCGGCTTCTACCTGCTGCTCTCGCTCCTGGAGGACTCCGGATACCTGCCGCGCATCGCGGCGCTCGCGGACCGTGCGCTCACGTCGCTCGGGCTCAACGGCCGCGCGGTGATCCCGCTGATCCTGGGGCTGGGCTGCGTGACGATGGGAACGCTGACCACGCGTATCCTCGGCAGCAAGCGCGAGCGGTTCATCGCCACGGCGCTGATGGCCATCGCCGTTCCGTGTTCCGCTCAGATCGCGGTCATCGCGGCGCTCATGACCCGCGTGGTCTGGTACGACTCGCTCGCGTACTTCGGCATCCTCATCGCCATCTTCGTGGCCGTGGGCACCGTGCTCGCGAAGATCACACCGGGCGAGTCGACGGCGCTTCTGATCGACCTGCCCACGCTGCGTCTCCCTCGTCTCGGCAACGTCGCACGCAAGTCGGGCCTGAAGGTCTGGAACTTCATGGGCGAGGTGGCCGGCTTCTTCCTCGTCGGCGCGCTGCTCATCTCGACGCTGCAGGTCACCGGGGCGCTGGACTGGATCCAGGTCATCGCGCGCCCGCTGACCGTCGGTTGGCTCGGGCTGCCTCCCCAGGCGGCGACCGCGTTCGTCATGGGGTTCGTGCGCCGCGACTTCGGGGCGGCGGGCTTCTTCACCATGCACCTGACGGACTCGCAACTGCTCGTGGCGATGGTCACGATCACGCTCTTCGTGCCGTGCATCGCCAGCGTGATGGTCATCCTGAAGGAGCGCGGTTGGCGCTACCTGGTCGGGCTCGTGGTCGGTTCGGTGGGGCTTGCCTTCCTGCTCGGGGGAATCGTCGCCCGTGTGATCGCGCTGTTGGGAGGGACCTGATGACCGCGGAGAAGCCCGACCCGAACGAGCGCTATGAGGGCATCGACCGCAGCGTGCTCGACGAGGACGTGTGGGCGGAGACGCCCGCGCAGCTCGCGTGTCCGAAGTGCGGGCTGGCGATAGGCCCGGGGGCGATCCGGTGCCCGAGATGCAACGGGCTCGTGATCGCCGCGTGCGGAGGATCGTGCGCGTCGTGCGGTTCGCGGTCCTGCGTGCGACGCGAGGAACTCGGCTAGACCGCGGGGATCGAGCGGACGCTCGTGACGCCGTCGCCGGCCGCAACGGCGGCCAGGGCAGCGGAGTGGACCGAGTGGTCGGTCTCCATCACCATCAGGGCGCGGGCGCCGCGCTTCTCACGCGACACCTCCATGCCGGCGATGTTGACTCCGTACTCGGCGAGCACCGCGGAGACCGACGCGATGACCCCGGGCTGGTCCTTGTGCTCCACGACGAGGACGGGAAGCTCCCCGGTTATGGTGACGTCGAACGCGTCGATGGCCGTCAGAACGACGTCCGCGCCACCGGTCGAAGAGCCCTGGACGGTGACGGTCCGGCCGTCGGCAGACGAGAGTTCGAGGCGCGCCGTGTTCGGGTGTACCTCGCCCAGGTCGGCCTCGGCGAAGGCGACGTCCATGCCCGCGCTGCGGGCCTCGGCGTCGGCCGTGCGGATGCGCACGTCGTCCGGCGCCATCCCCAGCAGTCCGGCGACGAGCGCCAGGTCGGTGCCGTGTCCGTGGCCGGTGGAGGCGAACGATCCGTGCAACGTGATCCGGGCGCGTGCCGGTTGCTCGCCGAAGACCGCTCGGGCCAAGCGGCCCAGACGCACGGCGCCTGCGGTGTGCGAAGAACTCGGGCCGATCATCACCGGGCCGATGACGTCGAACACGCTGCGGGTGTGAGCCATCGGATACTCCTCTGAATCTCCACATCGGCACGGGGTCGCTCGGGGCTTTGAACCGTATAGTCATCTCGTGCGTCAAAGCAGGAGTGTAGCGCGACCGTGTGGTTGCGGACGGGCGGTCGTGCCTCTATCCTTACACGGGCGCAAAGGCACCCCGTTCAGGCAAGCAACATCGAAGGGACCGAACTTACCATGGCGGAGAACAACACCAACCGCATCGTGATGTATCTCTCGATCGCGGTCGTCGTACTGCTCGTGGCCTTCGTGGCCGTCGTGATCGTCATCAGTGGCGGAGCCAAGACCGCGTCCACCCCCGGCACCACGCCTACGTCTACGACGTCCACCGGCACCACCCAGGGCGGCATGTCGCCGTCCGCTCCGGACGCCACCTTCGATCCCGCCACCGCCACCAAGGTGCCGGCCGGTTCGGACCCGACGAAGTTCGCGACCACGTACTACCAGGCGATCCTCGACAAGAAGTGGGACGTCGCCTTCAAGATGCAGCCTGCCAAGAGCCAGGTCGGCCAGACCGTCGAGGCATTCCAGCAGACGCAGGAGCAGATGTACGGCATGACCAAGTTCGAGATCGCCGACTCTCAGATCGGCAGCACCGAGGCCACGGTCGTCGTCGCGCAGACGCTGCGAGACCCCAACGGCGTGTGGACCGCGACCTGGACCTTCGTCAAGGACGGCGGCAACTGGCTCGTGAAGGCGCGCGCCGTCGCCATGGGCGCCCCGACCAAGTAGGTCGGTACCGCGTTCGGACACCGGAGCCCCGGCACCCATTGGGTGTCGGGGCTCCGTGCTATCGTCGGCTCATGGCACACACGACCGACACCCACCTCCCCGACGCGCTCGCGAAGCACCTCGCCCCGGGCACCGACGCGGAGGTGGCGGCGCGCTACGCCGCGCTTGCCGGCACCGCGGACGACGCCGTCTGGGGACTCGAGGAAGAGGTGGCGTTCCTCGACGTCGAGACGACCGGGTTCGACCTGAAGCGCGACCGGATCATCGAGGTCGCCGTGATCGTCGCGCGCGGTCCCGAGATCGTTCGCCGCTACAGCTCGCTGGTCGACCCCGGTCGCCCCATACCGCGGGATACGACACTCCTCACCGGGATCGACGACGAGGCGGTGGTCGGCGCGCCGACGATCGAGCAGGTCGTGCGCGAGGTCGTCGCGATCGTGGGCGGCCTCGACATCGTGGCGCACAACGCCTCGTTCGACCGTTCCTTCGTCACCGCTGCGGCCGCCGAAGCCGGCATCTCGATGCCCAACCGGTGGCTCGATTCGCTCGAGCTCGCGCGCATCGCGCTGCCGCGACTGCGCACCCACCGGCTCCGCGACCTGTCGGAGGCCTTCGGCATCGGAGAGCCGGTGCACCGCGCGTCCGGCGATACGGAGGCCATGTTCCACCTGTGGCGGGTCTGCCTTGCCGCGGTCGCCGACCTGCCGCTCGAGGTCCTGGCGACCATCGCGCGGTTGTCGCCGTCGACCGACTGGACGCTTCGAGACACGCTGTCCCGGATGGCCGCCCGCGGCACGGCTCACACCCTGGACCTCAAGGCCCTGCGGGCGGAGAGCACGCGCGGGCACCACCTGCCCGGGCTCGCGGACGCCGACGACCGCGAGTTGACGTGTCCCGATCCCGATACGGTGCTGGCCGAGTTCGATGCCGATGGGGCAGTCGGGCGCATGTACACGGGGTTCGAGACGCGCGAGGAGCAACGCCGGATGGCGGAGGCGGTGCTCGAGTCGTTCGCGCTCCGTACCCACCTCGCCGTCGAGGCGGGCACCGGCGTCGGCAAGTCGGTCGCCTACCTCGTGCCGGCGGCGGCCTTCGCCCTGGCCAACGGGCTCGGCATCGGGGTCGCCACCAAGACGAACACGCTCATGGACCAGCTGGTCCACGGTGAGCTCCCCAGGCTCGCCGCCGCCATGGGCGGCAAGTTGCGTTACGTCGCGCTCAAGGGCTACGAGCACTACCCCTGTCTGCGCAAGGTCGATCGCCGCATGGGGGAGGATGGCCTGCCGGCCGAGGACGTCGCGCACCTGGGTGCGCTCGTCGCCTGGACGGCGCAGTCGTCGTGGGGTGACCTCGACTCGGTCAACCTCCACTGGACGCCGGAGTCCCGGCGCAGGGTCGGCTGCTCGGTCGAGGACTGCACCCACAAGCGGTGCCGGTTCTACCCGAACCTGTGCTACCTGCACGGCGTGCGCCGTCGCGCCGCCGGCGCCCACGTCGTGGTGACCAACCATGCGCTGCTGTTCCGCGATCGCGCCGCTGCGGGCGGCATCCTGCCCCCGCTGCGCTACTGGATCGTGGATGAGGCGCATGCCGCCGAGTCGGAGGCGCGCAAGCAGCTGTCGGTGACCGCCGATCACAGGGTCATCGCGTCGCTGCTCGGGTCCCTGCACACGGAGGGTCGAGGCGGTTCGATCGACGCCGTGCGCTCGCGCGTGCGCTCGCGTGCGCACGCGCAGGGCAACGAAGAGCTGGCCGACCGGGTCGAGCACCTCGCGGCGAGGCTGCGGGCGGAGGTCACGACGGCCGCTACGATCGCCGAGTCGTTCTTCGACTTCCTGCGGGACCTGCGCACCGGCGATGAAGGCTATGAGAGTTCCGAGCTGCGGTTGACAGCCGAGGTCCGCGACTGCACGGAATGGAGCGTGGCCTCGGGCGTAGGTCACTCGCTCGGTCGTCACCTGGAGACGATCGTCGCGACGGGCCGGGACCTGCTCACCTCACTCGAGGAGGCGGGTGAGGACTTCGTCGACGCCCGCGCCGACCTGGCGGGCGTGCTGTCACGCATCCGGGACCAGCTCGACGGGCTGGAGTCCGTGCTCGATGGCTCCGACGAGTCGTTCGTCTACAGCATCCGGGTGGGCAGGCGTCACGGCGAGCGGCGCAACAGCGTCGAGGCCTCACTGCTCGACGTGGGCAGCGAGCTGCTGGAGCGCTTCTACCCCGACGTCCACTCGGTCGTCTACACCTCGGCCACGATGGCCACCGGCGACGACTTCGGCCACTTCGCGCGCACCATCGGGCTCGACCGCCTGCCGCACGGCGCGTGGCGCAGCCTGCGCCTGGAGTCGAGCTACGACTTCGATCGTCAGATGTCGGTCTTCATCCCCACCGACCTGCCCGAGCCGCGCGGCACGTCCCACTACGATGCGCTCGAGCGGCTCCTTTTGGGGGTGCACGAGGCGATGGGCGGGAGCGTCCTCACCCTGTTCACCAGCAAAAAGGAGATGGAGGAGCTCTACGACCGCCTTGTGGGTCCGCTCGCCGACCTCGGGCAGAACCTGCTGCTGCAGGGGCGAGGGGTGTCCAACAAACGGGTGCGCGACGAGTTCCTCGCCGACGAGCGCCTGTCGCTGTTCGCCACCAAGTCGTTCTGGGAGGGCTTCGACGCCAAGGGCGACACGCTGCGGTGCGTAGTGATCGCGCGGCTGCCCTTCGGACGCGTCCGGGACCCGCTCTACGAGGAGCGCCAACAGCGCTACGGCCGCAGGGCGTGGGACGACTACTACCTGCCCGAGGCGGTCCTCGAACTCAAGCAGGCCGCGGGCCGGCTGGTGCGCTCCTCGAGCGACGAGGGGTGTGTGATCGTGGCCGACGGGCGGCTTTCCGCCGGCAAGGGCTACGCCCGCAAGTTCATCGACGCCCTGCCGGTGAGCGACGTGGAGCTGCTGCCGTCGGCCGCACTGATCGAGCAGGTCCGCGAGCGATTCGGACGCTGAGCGGGATCCGGGGTCAGCAGGGTTCCCCACCCGGGGTGAGAAGGTCCCTGAGCTGCTCCTCGAACCAGCGCCGGCCTCGAGCGCACTCGAGGCACGCGTTCGCGAGGCCCTCGGTCGCGTCGACGCTCCCGACGCGCGCGGCCGCGACGACGAAGAGGTGCGTGTCCTCGCCGACCAGCGCACGCCGGCAGCAGGCGCCGCAGACGAGCCCGCCGACGGCGGGGCACCAGTCGTGGTCCGCGGTGGCGTCCACCGTGGTGCACAGGCGGCAGGTGGCGAGGCCATCGTGCCGGGGCGGCACGATCACCAGCGGGATGTCATCGAGTCCGGCCAACGCTTCCTAGCCCCCGCTTCCCGCGCCGCTCGACTGATCGAGCATCCGTTCGGCCTCACGCTTCACCGCGCCGCGAAGCGCCTCCGGTTCCACGATGCGGGCCGCTCCCAGTCGCGCCGCGACCTTGCGCGCCAGCCAGGTGCTCCCCGCATACGGGACCGACGCCGAGACGGTGCCGTCCGGCAGGCGCTCGAACACCGTTCCCGGCCAGTCGCGGTCGTTGAGGTCGGGCCCGTCCTCCGCGAACAGCACGACCGCGCGGGGCAGCGTGTCGAACTCGGGGAGCGGGGAGGTATCGGGGATGGTGCCGTCCGGCCGCTCGAAGACGTCGTGCGTCAGTGAGACCCCGGTGATGCGGTCGACCCGGAAGGTCCGCTGTTCGCCGGCCGACTCGCAGTCGGCGACGAGATACCAGCTGTCGCGCACCCGGTGCAGTGCGAGCGGGTGAACGCGGCGTACCGTCTCCTGCCCTGAGTGGGCGGACGCGTAGCGGATGGAGGCCACGAGGCCCCGTTGGGAGGCGACGTCGAGCGCGGCGATCACAGAGGCCTGCCCGTCCTGCGCGAACGCGGCGCGGACGGTCCGCGCCAGCGCCTCGGGGTCGACCCCGCGCTCGGCGTGCTGGGCGAGGCGCTCGAGCAGCGCCGAGCGCGGGTCGACGCCGATCGACTCGAGTGCGGTGGTGAGGGCGCGCGCCTCGGAAGGCGTGAGCCTCACGGGCCGCCCCATCGCCGGCAGGTCGGCGAAGACCTCCGCGGTGTCGCCCTCGACGTACACGCCGATCAGCTGCCCCGGGTCGCGCTCGTCGCCACCGCACAGCGAGAGCACGGTCAGGTCCTCGGCCACGGTCGCCTCGTCGGTCCCCACCGCGGCCGCGAGTTCGGAAAGCGGCACGAGCCGCTGCTCGTTCAGGAACGGCAGCAGGGCGAGGAGCCTGCGCGCGCGTCCGGCCGCAGAAGACTCAGCCATGGAGGCTCACCGCCGTCCGCAGGCCCGACACGAGCGTGTCGCGAAGCGTCTCGGGCGAGACGACCTCGATACCGGGCCCGTTGCCGGCGATCCACCGCGCCAGAAGCGTCTCGTCACAGAACGGGACGCGCCACGTGAACGGTCCGCCGGCCGGCCCGCTCAGCTTCCCTTGGCCGGCCACGAGAGCGGTCGCCCGGCTGGCCGCCGGTCCGCTGAGCCGCAGGGTTGCTTCCGACGTCCGGCTGCCGTACTGGAACGGCATCAGCATCCAGGTGCGGACGTCGAAGTCCCCGGGCGGGTCGAAGTCCGGTGTCTTGGGCCGGCCCTGCTCGATCCGGAGATCGGTGGTGCGGGCGATCGCGAACACCCGGGTGCCGTCCGCAGCGGGGTCGCGGGCGACGAGGTACCAGCGGCCGTCCCTGGCGAACAGGCCCCAGGGTTCGACGGTGCGCTGCGAAGCGCGGCCGTCGGCGCCCGTGTAGGAGAACGATGCGCGCTTGCGCGCCCCGACCGCCCGGGTGAGCGCAGCGACGGCGGCGCCCTGGAGCGCGGGGTCCTCGTCGGCGGAGAGCGCGGTCTTCACGACCGAGGTCGGGGAGATACCCCCGTCGGCCGCCGCCGCCGCCAGCTTGGCGAGAGCGAGCCGCAGGTCCTCGGGATACGGGAAGGAAGGGTCGGCGAGCATGGCCGCGGCGGCGACCCGGAGCTCGACGGCCTCCAAAGGCTCGAGCTGCACCGCGTCCGAGAAGGTCGAATCGGCGTCCACCCGGTAGCGCTCGACGTCGTCCGAGCGGTCGAGCTCGATGACGATGCCGGCGTGACGGAGGTCGTCCTTATCCCGTTCGAACATGCGCCCGAAAGCGGCCGCGTTCTGATCGGGAGAGTAGCCGGCGACGTTGACGGCGATCTCGTTCGCCGACACCGGATGAACGGCCGATGCCAGATACAGAGCGAGGTTCACGATGCGTTCGCTCGCGCTCACAACCATCGAGTGCCCTCCCGGTGTCGGTTCGGGCGGTGACCGCCTTCGACGGATTGTAGCCAATGCGGGATCGCGATGACGCTCGGATCGCGAGCGAGGCGGCGATACGGCCCGACAACAGGTCCGGCCCGGCAGCGTCGCCGCTGTCGGGCCGGATCCTTTTTGTCGAACGAGTCGCGTTGGGGGGAACGCAACTCGATTCATCGAGTGCGGCGATCCCTGCCCTGAGGGGGGAGGAGGAACAGGCCGCCACGCTCTGCCGACCTAAAAGCAATGTGCGTGCCAACTTCGCATCCATCCTCCGGCTTGCGATACTGCTCCCGCTCGTCTACAAGTGAAGCAGCGCGTCGGAACGCACGTCGGGTCGGGGAAAGGGACTTCCATGAGCATCTGGACGCATTGGGCGTGGCCGCTGGCGACGGCCATCCTTGGGTTCGTGTACGTCGGTCTGCTCGTCGATCAGTACGTCAAGCGGCACAAGATGCACCAGCTGATGTGGGCTATCGGCTTCCTCTTCTACGCGGTCGCCGCCGTCATGGAGTTCTGGTCCGAGTTCAGCGGCGTGTGGGACCCGACCGTCTACCGCGTGTACATCGTGCTCGCCGCCTCGCTGGTCGGGTTCCTCGGCAACGGCACGCTCTATCTCGTGACCAAGAAGCGGCTGTGGGGCGATCTGTACCTCGGGTTCAACCTCGTGATGCTCGCGATCTTCCTGTACGGGACGTTCACCGTGACCCTGCTCATGGACAAGCTGGTCCCCGGCATCGTGGTAGGCGGCCAGGCGCTGGGCGCCTCGGGCACGTTCCCGCGCCTGATGTCGCTGCCG
>DATCIA010000010.1:0-8130 GCA_036508075.1 Coriobacteriia bacterium | reverse complement strand
TTGGCCGCGATCATCGCCTCCTCGATCATGTTGGTGGCCACGGAGCGCTCGTGCAACGTCACCTGCAGCGGCTTGCCGGTCGGGTCGAGCCACACCTTGGGCTCCACCGACTCGAAGTCCAGTCCACCGCGGTCGATCCTTCGCTTGCCGAGCGCCGCGGCGCATGCGCGGAACTCCGTGAGCAGGGTGCGCGCTTCGTCGCTCGGCCAGCCGGTGCCCTTCTCCAGCATCTGTTCGACCGCCTCGTAGTCGAGGCGGTGGTCGCTGCGGATCACGCTCGGGTAGAGCCTGTAGGCACGCACGTCGGCGGTCTTGTCCAGGTCGAACTCGACGGTCATCGTGAACCGGGCCACGCCCGGGTTGAGAGAGCAGATGCCGTTGGACAGCCGCTCGGGCAGCATCGGGAGCACTCGGTCGACCAGGTACACCGACGTCGCGCGCTGCACGGCCTCCTGGTCGATGACGCTGCCCCACTCGACGTAGTGGCTCACGTCGGCGATGTGCACCCACAGCCGCCAGCCGCCTTCGAGCCGCTCCACCGAGATGGCATCGTCGAAGTCGCGCGCGTCGACGGGGTCGATGGTGACGGTGAGCAGGTCGCGAAGGTCGACGCGGCCGGCCTCGGGCTTGCCGACTTTCTCCGGGATCGACGCCGCCGCGTCCTTGACTTCGTTCGGGAAGGCGGTGCGCAGCCCGTGCTCGCGGATGACGATCTCGATGTCGACGCCCGGATCGGTCTCGAGTCCCAGTATCTCCTCGACCTCGCCCTGTGCGGCCTGTCCCGGGCCGGCGAACTGGGCGATGCGCACGACGACGATCTGGCCCGTGACGGCTCCACCGAAGCCGGCGGGGCCGACGAAGATGTCGCCCTGTATCCGGCGATCGGTCGGCGTCACGATCGCCATCCGCCCCGTCTTCTCGAACCGGCCGACGATGTGGTCGTTGGCCCGTTCGACCACGCGAAGGACCTCCCCCGCCTGTCCGAGGCCACGGGTGCGTTGGAAGAGACGCACGGCGACGGTGTCGGAGTGCATGGCCCCGTGCATGTCGCGGCCCGCTACGTAGACGTCTCCGGCGGTGGTCGCGACGAACCCGTATCCGCGCGGGTTGACAGACAGGCGGCCCGTCACCTCACCGCGGGTGCCCAGCGCCGAGTAGTGCCCGGGTGGATGCTCGACGGCCTGGCCGGAACGTATCAGTTGGGCGAGCGTCTCACGGACCTGCGCGGGTTTGATGCCCGATGCGGGGCCGGCGGCGATCTCCGCGTAGGTCATCCCCTGATCGTGGGCCTTGAGCGCCTTGAGGACCGCTTTGCGTACGCGCACGTCCCGTGCCTCCTCCGTCGCCGTCCTGTGGCCGGGACGCGATGCGACCGACGGTCCCCCGCGCCTGTGGCATAGCGTACCCCGCGCGGCGACGCCCTAGGCACGGCCGATGCTAGAATGAGCCACGGGCGCTTCTCGCGAGCGGGACGCGCGCCCTACGTCCAGAAAGAAGGCACAATCTTGGAACGCCGCAAAGAACTCACCGCCTGCCTCGTCCACAACGGGACCGTGACCGGACACCGTGACATGATCCGTGCCCTCGAGACCGTCGAGGGCCTGACCTACCGCCAGATCCTCGACGGCACGACGATGGCCGAGGGCCGCGCCACGCTCGTCAAGCTCATGGCCGAGCCGGACGCCGCGACCATCCTGGTCAACGGCTGTCTCTTCCTCAACGTGCTGTCCTTCCGCCACCTCACCTTCGAGACCGACGAAGCCGGACGCTGCGTCTTCGAGCTCGTCGGCGACGGCATGAGGCTCGAGCTCGTGCCGGCCGAAGAGGAGGACGACGCGATCTCCACGCCGAACCCTCGCGCGGTGCGCCTGATGGCCGCCGAGTCGTTCGATCCTGAGACCTACGCGATCCTCGACGACGACGAGGACGAGGACGGCCGCTAGGCCTCGGGTCGCACACCCGATACACGAAGGCCCGGCGGAAGTCTCCGCCGGGCCTTCGTCATGTCCGCTCGCCGCGCCGCCGCCCCTAGAACTTGGCGCGCACGACCTCGAGAGCGCGCTTCAACTGCGTGTCCGTGGTGGCGGACGCCTGCAGCTTCGCATCCATCTTCACCACGACGTCGGGGATGACGCCGACCTTGTTGATGACCTTGCTCAGGGGCGTGAGGTAGTGCGCGATCGTCAACTTGACCGCGCCACCGTTCTCCAGGGGCATCACCTTCTGCACGCTCCCCTTGCCGTAGGTCGTGACGCCGACCACGGTCGCGCGCTTGTAGTCCTTCAGCGCACCGGCGACGATCTCGCTGGCTGAGGCCGAGTTCTCGTCCACGAGCACGACCATCGGCTTGTCGGTGAGCACCGCGCCGGTCGCGCGATCCTCCTCCTCGGGCTTGCCGCGCTCGTCGACGCGGACGATCACGCCGTCCTGGATGAAGATCGAGGCGACGTCGACCGCCGAGACGAGCAGGCCGCCGGGGTTGCCGCGCAGGTCCAGGACGTATCCCTTGGCGCCTTTCGCGTCGAAGTCCTTGATCGCGTTGGCGACGTCTTGCGCCGACAGCTCGTTGAAGGTCATCAGTCGCACGTATCCGACGTCCCCGTACATCTTCGTCAGGGTGTTCGGGACGGCGATACGGTCCCGGGCGAGGGTGACGTCGAACGGCTTCGCGGTGCCACGCGTGATCTCGAGCGTCACCTTCGTGCCGAGCGGTCCGCGGACCAGCTTCACGAAGTCCTCGAGGTCCCACTTCGCCTTGCGCACGCCGCCGACAGCAGTGAACACGTCGCCGGTCTTGATGCCTGCCTTGCTCGCGGGCGTCTTGGCGAAGACCGTGGCGGCGACCGGCTGGCCGGCTTTGTTGATGCCGAGGCTCACCCCGATCCCGAAGAACTCGCCGCTCTGGTCCTCCTGGAGGTCCTTGTACTGCTGCGCGTCGTAGTAGGCCGCGTACGGGTCGTCCAGTGACTGGAGCGCGCCCCGGATCGCGTTGGTGGTGACCGACTCCTCGGAGGACGGCGCGAGCGCGCTGTCCTGGATGATGCGGCTGACGCGGTCGAGCAGGACCCCGGCATCGACCGTCTGAGACGAGACGAACGACCCTATCGCGGGCACACTCCCGAGGGTGTTGGAGAACAGCACGCCACCGATGAAGGCGCCCGACGCGACCAGGATGATGACGAGCGACGCGACGAGCGCGCGGATGCCGCGGTTCATGTGATTCGACGACCTTCCAACGGGCGGCGCGACCGGCGCTCGCTCCTAGACCTTCAGATAGCGCCTGACCGCGGACCCGGACCCGATGAGGCCGATCCCGACGCCGGCGACGACGAGCAGTGCAGCGAGCTGCGCCACGGTCACGCCACCGATGTTGACCGGCAGGAACTTCAGGTTGCCCTGGAGCCACGGCACGATGACCGCCTGCGCCGCGACGAGCGTGAGGATCGCGAGGATCGAGCCGATGAGCGCCTGAAGCACGCCCTCGAGCAGGAACGGAGTGCGGATGAACCAGTTGGACGCGCCCACGAGCCGCATGATCCCGATCTCGCGCCGCCTCGAGTAGATGGCGAGCCGGATGGTGTTGCCGATCAAAACCAGCGACACGATGAGCAGCAGACCGAGGAACCCGGCGGCGAGCACCCGGACCACGCCGGTGGCAGCGAACAGCGCCTCGACGACGTTCTGGCCGTACTTGATGTCGGTGTCCTTGGCGGTGCCCAGGTTGGCCGGCGTCTTCACGACCTTGGCCGTGAGCGGGTCCTTCACGATCAGGTTGACAACACCCTGCACCTCACGCGGGCTGACCAGAGCGACCTCGATGGAAGCGGGCAGCGGGTTGTTGCGGAGCTGCTCGACGAGCTGCGGTGTGTTCTTGGTGCGCTCCTTGAAGATCGCGAGCGCCTGCTCCTTGGTCACGTACGAGATGCTCTTGACGTTCGGCATCTTCCGGATCGAGGCTTGGAGCGCCTGGACATCGGCGGGGACGGCATCGTCCTTGAGGAACACCTGCACGGACACCTTCGACTCGAACGACGAGGCCATCTCGTTGACGACGGAGCTCATCAGGAAGAACGCGCCGACCAGCAGCAGCGAGATGTAGATGATGCTCACCGCGACCAGGCTCATCACCCAGTTGCGGCGGAAGGACGACCATGTCTCGCTGATGAAGTAGCTCGGGCTAGTCGCCATAGCCGTACACACCCCTGCTCTGGTCGCGGATGATCTTGCCGTTCTCCAGGGCGATGACGCGCTTGCGCATCGAGTCGACCATCTCGCGGTCGTGGGTGGCGACAAGAACCGTGGTGCCCGTCTTGTTGATGCGGTTGAGCAGACTCATGATCCCGAGCGACGTGGCCGGGTCGAGGTTGCCCGTGGGCTCGTCGGCCAAAAGCAGCGGCGGCCGGTTCACGAACGCGCGCGCGATCGAGACGCGCTGCTGCTCGCCACCGGAGAGTTCGTCGGGGTACGAGTCCGTCTTCTCCTCGAGGCCGACGAGGCGAAGGACCTCGGGGACCTGCGTGGCGATGACGTGGCGTGACTTGCCGATGACCTCGAGCGCGTAGGCGACATTCTCATAGGAGGTCTTGTTCGGGAGGAGCTTGAAGTCCTGGAACACGCATCCGATGTTGCGACGCAGGTACGGGATCCTGCGGTTCTTCATCGCGATGATGTCCTGGCCGGCAACGATGATGGTGCCGGAGGTGGGGACCAGCTCGCGCAGCAGCAACCGGATGAACGTCGACTTGCCGGAACCGGAGTGCCCGACGATGAAGACGAACTCGCCTTGCGCGATCTCGCAGTCCACGTCGCACAGCGCCGCCGGCTTGTCCGGCACGTAGACCTTGCTGACGCCTTTCATTGAGATCATGCGGTACTCCGTCTCATGTGCTGTGACTCCCGACCGCCAATGGTAGCAAAACGGTCACCACTCCCCCGACTATCCACGGAATCTCCGCAGCGTGGGAGGGTCGAACGGGAGGTCGGATAGTCGTGTGTCAGATGGTACGAGCGACCGCGCGACGCGCAGCGTCCGCGATGTGGGAGGCGGTGAGGCCGAAGTGGACCATGAGCTCCTCGGCCTCGCCGGAGGTACCGAAGACATCGTCGACGCCGACAAGCTCGACGGGCATCGGCGCGGTTTGAGAGAGCAGCGTCGCGACGGCCGCACCGAGCCCGCCGATGATGCTGTGCTCCTCGCACGTGACCACGGCGCCGGTCTTCAGGGCCGACGCGACGATGGTGCCGTCGTCGAGGGGCTTCAGGCACATGACGTCGACGACCTCGGCGCTGATGCCCTCCGCGGACAGGGTCTCAGCAGCCTGCAGAGCGCGAGCGACCATGATGCCGCATGCGGCCAGCGTCACGTCGGTGCCTTCGCGCAGCACGTACGCGCGGCCCATCTCGAAGTCGAACCCGGCGTCATAGAGCGCCGGGACGGCCGGGCGGCCGAGGCGCACGTAGACCGGGCCGGGCGTGCTCGCCGCGATGCGCACCGCGGCGCACGCGGCGGTGAAGTCCGCCGGGACGAGCACCTGCATGTTGGGCAGGACGCGCATCAACGCGATGTCCTCGAGCATCTGGTGACTACCGCCGTCGGGGCCGACCGTGACGCCCGCGTGCGTGGCCGCGATCTTGACGCCGAGGTTGGGGTAGCACACCGAGTTGCGCACCTGGTCGTAGGCGCGCCCGGTCGCGAAGACGGCGAAGCTCGAGGCGAACGGCGTCTTGCCACCGGCGGCAAGCCCGGCGGCCGTGGCGATCATGTTCTGCTCGGCGATGCCGAAGTCGAAGAAGCGCTCGGGGAACGCCGCCGCGAACTTGACCGTCGTGGTCGCCTTCGCCAGGTCGGCGTCGAGGACGACGATGTCGTCGCGTCCTTCCGCCACCAGTTCGATCAGCGTCGCTCCGAGTGCCTCGCGGGTCGCTCTGTCAGCCATCTGTATCAGTCCCCTACTCTGCCAGCTCGACGAGAGCGCGGGCGCACTCGTCGGCGTTGGGTGCCTTTCCGTGCCAGTCGCAGAGGTTCTCCATGAACGAGACGCCCCGGCCCTTCATCGTGCGGGCGACGATCACGATCGGCCCGCCCACGTGCGCCTTCGCGCGCGTCAGCGCATCGTGCAGTTCCGCGACCGAATGCCCGTCGCAGGTCATGACGGTCCAGCCGAACGCCGCGAACTTCTCGGGCACGCTGCCCAGGTCCATGACCTCGCACGTGGGCCCGTCGATCTGCAGGCCGTTGAGGTCGACGATGGCGACGAGGTTGTCCAGGCCGTAGTGGGCGGAGGCCATCGCGGCCTCCCACACCGAGCCCTCCTGCAGCTCGCCGTCGCCCATCAGGCAGAAGACCGTGGGCGTGGCCGACCCGTCGAGGCGCAGCGCGAGGGCGAGGCCGTTGGCGAGCGCCAGCCCCTGACCGAGCGAGCCGGTCGAGACCTCGACGCCGGGGAGCTTGCGCATGTCGGGGTGGCCCTGGAGGCGTGACCCGAGCTTGCGCAGGGTCAGGAGCTCCTCGCGAGGGAAGTAGCCCGCCTCGGCGAGCGCCGCATAGAGGACCGGAGCGGCGTGGCCCTTGGAGAGCACGAAGCGGTCACGGTCGGCGAGCTTGGGATCCGCCGGGTCGTGGCGCATGACCGAGCCGTAGAGCGTGGCGACGATCTCGACCGCGGAGAGCGATCCACCCGGATGGCCGGAGCCGGCCGTGTGGACCATCTCCACGATGTCGCGGCGCATGGCCTGTGAGAGGTGCGCGAGATGCGCAAGGTCGGGCTGGGTCATCGTTTGATCCGTGCCTCCTTGAATCCTTCGCCGAGGGCTTCGTGCACGTCGGAGATCACAACGAACGCGTCGGGGTCGAGCGTGTGCACGATGTGTTTGAGGTCGTCGAGTTCGCGCCGGCTCACGACGCAGAAGATCACGTCGCGGTCCTCGCCCGAGTACATGCCGCGCGCTGCGAAGGCGGTCGCGCCGCGGCCGAGCTCCACCAGGATGGCGGCACCGATCTGGTCGCTCGCCCGGGAGAAGACCCAGGCGGCCTTCTCCGTTGACAGACCTTCTTGCACGACGTCGATGGTGGTGGTCGTGACGAACACCGCGACGGCACCGTAGAGAGCGAGTTCCGGGCCGAACTTGAACGCGGCGACCAGCAGGACGCACGCGTCGACCAGCAGCATGAGCTGACCCACGCCGAGAGAGACCTTGCTAGTCAGCAGCTGCGCGACGATATCCGTGCCGCCCGTGTTGCCGCCGACGCGAAACACCATGCCCATGCCGATGCCGGCGAGCGCTCCGCCCCACAGGACGGCCAACAGGCGATCGCTCACGGCCATCGGCTGCACGAACGTCGCCATCACGTCGACCGCCACCGAGAGGGCGACTGCGCCGTAGATGGTCTTCGCGCCGTATTTCCAGCCGCGCAGCCGGACGCCGACAGCGAGCAGCACCACGTTGAGCACCAGCATCGTCACGCCGACGGGCACGGACGGAAGGCCCGCGTCCTTCAGCGCGTAGAAGATCACGGTGGCCAGACCGGAGACGCCGCCGGCGGCGATCTTATTCGGGATGAGGAATGCGTCCAGCGCGAACGCCGTGATCAGGATGCCGAGCGTCATCCAGAAGTAGTCGCGCACCGGCCGAGAGTGCAGCACGCGGTTCGCGGACTGCTGACCCTTCGCGGAGAAGCGCTTCACCGTGTCGCGGACCACCGGATCACCGCTCCATTCTCGCGCGCACGTCGAGCTGCGGACGCGCGCGGCGGTCGCGCAGGAACTCGAGGACGGACGCCGCGTCGCGGTTCACGATGCGCTCGATCGGAAAGCGGATCTCCTCGGCCACGGCGATCGCCTGGTCGAAGGTACCCACCTGGTCATGGAAGTGCGCGTCGGAGCCGATCGAGATCGACGCTCCGGCGTCCAGCGCCGCGATTGCGAACCGGCGCTCGCCGTACGACGAGGCGGAGCGCGAACTGGCGGGATCGAACGAGTGGTTGTTGAGCTCGAGCGCCACTCCCCGCTCGACCGCCGTGGCGACGATCGTCGCAACGTCGACGGGGAAGTCCTCGGTGTTGCCGGGATGCGTGACGATGTCGACGAGCGGGTTGCTCATCGCGCGCACGAGCGCACGCGTGTTGCGCGC
>DATCIA010000009.1:0-5376 GCA_036508075.1 Coriobacteriia bacterium | reverse complement strand
CCTGGTGCAGGTGAGCAACGACGGCGC
This sequence comes from Coriobacteriia bacterium, assembly GCA_036508075.1. Classification (GTDB taxonomy): domain Bacteria; phylum Actinomycetota; class Coriobacteriia; order Anaerosomatales; family PALSA-660; genus PALSA-660. The sequence continues at coordinate 5,349 of DATCIA010000009.1, read as the reverse complement.
ACGCCTCCCCGAGGATGCGGAGCGACTGTTCCGGCGCGGGGTAGCGGGTCCTTCGGGAGGCACGGGCCTCGGCCTCGCGATCGCCCGCGAGCTGGCGGAGCAGATGGGCGGCTCTGTCACCGCCGCCAACGACCCCGACGGGACGGTCACCTTCACGCTCGCGATGCCGCGCCACGAGTTCAGCGAAACGTAAGCACCGTGGAACACGTCCGTCAGCCCGCTCACCCATCATCGGTCACGAAGGGAAGGTGACCGCCATGGGGGGCACGGGTACGGCAGAGGCCGTCATACGCACGGTCGGACTCACCAAGCACTTCAAGGACGTTCACGCGGTGGAGGACCTCGACCTCACGGTGAGGCGGGGCGAGGTGTACAGCTTCTTGGGACGCAACGGCGCGGGCAAGTCGACGACGATCAGGATGATGTTGGCGCTGGTGCGCCCGACCGACGGCTACGTCGAGATCCTGGGCCAACGCATGCAGCCCAACGCGGTACGCGCGTTCGAGCGGATCGGCTCGATGGTGGAGACACCAGGGTTCTACGGGAACCTCACAGTCCGCGAGAACATCGAGATGCAGCGCGACCTGCTCGGACTGCGCCGGAGCGGCTGGGTCGACGAGGTCGTCGAGATGTGCGACCTCGTCGAGTACCTGCCGCGCAAGGCGGCCACGCTCTCCGCGGGCAACAAGCAGCGGCTCGGACTGGCCCGGGCACTCATCCACAAGCCCGAGATCCTCATCCTCGACGAGCCCACGAACGGCCTCGACCCTGTGGGTATCGTGCAGATCCGCACCATCCTCAAGCAGTTGGCGGAGGAGCGCGGCATCACGATCTTCCTGTCCAGCCACATCCTGTCCGAAGTGCAGCAGCTCGCCACGCGCATCGGGATCATCCACGAAGGCCGGCTCCTGGAGGAGATCGGCCTCGACGAGCTGCGGGCGACCAACCGCGCGTTCCTCGAGCTGAGCGTTTCCGACGCCAAGCGCGCGGCTTGGGTTCTCGAGGAGAAGTGCGGCGTGAAGGAGTACGCCGTTCGCGAGGAGGGTGGTCTTCGCGTCTACGACGGACTCGATCGCGCGGGCGAACTGAACCGCGCGCTCATAGAAGCGGGTGTCGAAGTCACCGGTTCCCACGTGTCCGAGGAGAACCTGGAGGACCACTTCGTGAGGCTCACCGGCGGGATGGACGAGGAAGCGACACCGGCCAAGCGCATTGGCAAGCGGGGGTGGCTGCGATGATGCGGATGATCGCCGCGGAGTTCTTCAAACTCAAGCGCTCCCGGATGCCCCTGTGGTCGGGCCTCATCGTGCTCGTGGCGGCGGGCCTGGGTCTTGCGGTCCTTCCGGTGCTGGGCGATCCGAAGATCCAGGCGGAGATGGCCAAGAGCGGCGGCGTGTTCGCGCAGGCGGTCGCGGCCGGGATGTACCAGCCGAGTTGGACGAACTATCTGCGCATCGGCGTGCAGGGGATGTCCGGCAGCTGGGGGATCCTGACCTTCGGCCTCGTGACCGCCTATCTCTTCGGGCGTGAGTTCAAAGAAGGCGCCGCGAAAACGATGCTCACCCTGCCCATCCGTCGGGAGTACGTGGTCGTGGCGAAGCTGCTCGTGCTGGCCGTCTGGGTGTTCGCCCTCGGACTGCTGTCGGTGTTGCTCACCTCGGTGGCGACCGCCGCTCTCGGTGTCAGCGGCTTCACGTGGGCCGCCGTGCTCACGAGCCTCGGCGAGACCATGACGGCGATCGCGCCGCTCTATCTCACGCTCCCCCTGGTCGCCTGGTTCGCTGTTCGCGGCAGGGGCTATCTCCAGCCGATGCTCTACTCGCTGGGCGTCATGATGGTCGGCAACGCGCTCGTCCAGACGTCGGCATCGCGGTTCTTCCCGTGGAACATGCCGCTGCATCTGGTGGGCGCGTCGTGGTACCCGGTGTCGCCGTCGCCCGTGGTCGCAGGCTCGTGGGCCGTGGCGGCGGGCGTGTTTGCAGTCGGCGTCGCGGCGCTGATGTGGCAGATCGACCACGCCGACAGCACGGGATAGGCGACGGCGATGCTGCGTGCGCTGCGAGCCGAGGCGATGAAGTTGAAGGGCTCGATGATGCCCGTGTGGACCGCGCTCGTCGTGCTCGTGGCGCCGTGCATAACGGTCTCGACCTTCCGGCTCATCGACCGAGGGGCGGCCGACGCGAGGTGGGCCGACTTCATGCTCGCCGGCCCGCAGCTCATCGCCAGCTGGTACGGGACGGTGTTGTTCGGCCTGGTCGCGAGCTACCTGTTCGGACGCGAACACAACGAGGGCACCGAGGAGCAGATGTTCACGCTGCCGATCAGGCGCGAGTGCTTCCTGGTGGCCAAGATGCTCGTCCTCGCCGCCTGGGTGCTCGGCCTTACCGCACTCTCCGTGTTCGCCCAGGCGGGGTACGCGACGCTTGTGGGTGCGCAGGGTGCATCGTGGGCGGAAGCGATCAGGGTCTCGCTGCTGGCCCTTGAAGTGGCGGTCCTGATCTACGCCCCCCTCCCATGGGTGGCGTTGGTCGCGATGGTCGGGAGGGGCTACCTCGCCCCGATGGTCTACGCGTCGCTCACGGCGGCGATCGGACTGGGGCTGGCCGAGGCCGGATGGGGGCGCTGGTTCCCGTGGTCGATGCAGCTGTCGGTCACCGGGGTGGCGCTCTTCCCGTCGGTGCCGATGCCGACGCTCGTCGCGGGATCGTGGGCGCTCATGGCGTTGGTGTTCGTCACAGGGTGTGTGGCAACGGTCGTGTACGCCGGACGCGCGGACGCCTGAGAACCGGACCCGCATGAAGGACTCAAGAAGGGCGCCCCGCGGGGCGCCCTTCGGCATGAAGCAATGAAGGCCGGACGCTACACGCGCTCGAGCCAGTAGTCGTACTCGGCGTCGCGGCCGCGCACGATGTTGAAGTACGCCTCCTGGATCGCCAGGGTGATGGGGCCGGGCTTCCCGATCTCGCGGTGATCGACCGTGCGCACCGGGACGATCTCGGCGGCCGACCCCGTGAAGAAGATCTCGTCGGCGATGTAGAGGTCCGAACGCGTCATCGACGCCTCGATGATGTCGAAGCCGAGGTCCTGGGCGATGGCGATGACCGAGTCGCGCGTGATGCCCTCGAGAACACCATCGGACACCGGCGGGGTGACGATGATCTCGTCGCGCACGACGAAGATATTCTCGCCCGTGCCCTCGCACACCATGCCGGCCTCGTTGAGCAGGATCGCCTCGGCGTAGCCATGGTCGTTGGCCTCCATGCGGGCGAACGACGAGTTGATGTAGTTGCCCGTCGACTTGATCTGCGGGGGCGACGCGTTGACGCCGCGCTGGCGCCACGACGAGATACCGGCGTCGACACCGTTCTTGAGCGCGTCCTCGCCGAGATACGTGTCCCAAGGCCAGACGGCGATGACCACGCTCACCGGCGCGGGCAGCGGGTCGAGGCCCATGACACCGTAGCCGCGGTAGACGAGCGGCCGGATGTAGCACGCCGGCAGCTTGTTGGCGGCGATGAGTTCCAGTGTCGCGGCGACGAGCTCCTCGACCGTGTACGGCAGCGGCATGCGCATCATCTTCGCGGAACGCGCGAGCCGCTCCATGTGCTCGGTGAGGCGGAACACGGCGGGGCCGTCGGGGGTCTCGTAGCAGCGGATTCCCTCGAACACGCCCGAACCGTAGTGCAGCGCGTGCGTCAGGACGTGGACCTGCGCGTTGTCCCAATCAACGAGCGCGCCGTCCATCCAGATCTTGTCCACCTTGGGCAGAGCAGCCATCTGATGACCCCTTCCTTCGTCTCGCGTGCGCGTATGCGCGCCCGCGTGCGTGCCCGTGCGTTTCTAGAGCCGCGCGACCACCAGGTCGCCCATCTCCGCCGTGCCGACGAGCATGGACGCGTCCGTTGCGTCGTCCGCGATGTCGCGGGTGCGGTATCCGTCGTCGAGCGTCCGCGCGATGGCCGCGGAGAACGCGTCAGCGGCCTCCGGCATGCCGAGCGAGTGGCGAAGCATCATCTCGACGGACAGCAGCATCGCTAGAGGGTTCGCGACCCCCAGTCCAGCGATGTCCGGCGCCGACCCGTGGCTGGGCTCGTAGAGGGCGGTACCGTCGCCGAGCGACGCCGACGCCAGCATCCCGAGCGAACCGGTGAGCATCGACGCCTCGTCGGAGAGGATGTCGCCGAACATGTTCTCGGTCACCATCACATCGAACTGCGCGGGGCGCCTGACGAGCTGCATCGCTGTGTTGTCGACGAGCTGGTCGATGAGTTCGACGTCGGGGTAGTCGCGGGCCACTTCGTGCACTACCTCGCGCCACAGGCGCGACGACTCGAGCACGTTGGCCTTGTCGACCGAGTGGAGCTTGCCACTGCGTCCGCGCGCGGCATCGAACGCCGTGCGGGCGATGCGCTCGATCTCGTACTCGCGGTACTCCATCGTGTCGTAGGCGCGCCTGCCCGCTCCCCCGCCGGTCGCGGCGCCATCGACGTCCGTCTCGCGGCCCCGCTCGCCGAAGTAGAGGCCGCCGGTGAGCTCGCGGACGATGAGCATGTCGACGCCCTCGAGCGCCTCAGGCTTGAGCGACGACGCGGACGCGAGCGGTGCGAAGATGCACACCGGCCGCAGGTTGGCGTAGAGACCGAGCTCCTTGCGGATGCCGAGCAGGCCCTGCTCGGGACGCGGCTTGGCGGGGTCGGTGGTGTCCCACTTCGGGCCGCCGATGGCCGCGAGCAGCACGGCGTCGGCGGCGTGCGCCTCAGCGAGCGTCTCGAGTGGTAGCGGCGAACCGGTCTCATCGATGGCGACGCCGCCGAGCAGCGCCTCGTGGAAGTCGAAGGTGACGTCCCACCGCGCGCCGATCGCACCGAGCGCCTTCACGGCCTGACGCGTGATCTCGGGGCCGATGCCGTCGCCCGGCAGCAGGCAGATACGGACGGAGCGGGTCACTTCCCCACCTTGTCCTTCACGGATTCGATCAGGCCGCCGCGCTCGATGATCGCCTTCACGAACGGCGGGAACGGCTGCGCCGTGAAGACCTCCCCCGTCGTGAGGTTGGTGATCGTGCCGGCGTCGGCGTCCACGGCCACGCGGTCGCCGTCGCTGATCCCGTCCACGGCCTCCGGCGCCTCCATGATGGGCAGGCCCGTGTTGATGGCGTTGCGGTAGAAGATGCGCGCGAAACTCTTCGCCAGGATCGCCTTGGTGTTCGAGTGGATGAGCACGAGCGGCGCCTGCTCCCGGCTCGAGCCCATGCCGAAGTTGCTGCCGGCCACCAGGAACGCGCCGGCCGGCTTCGCCTTCTCGTAGTAGTGCGGATCGACGTCCTCCATGGCGTGGACAGCCATGGCC
>DATCIA010000008.1:0-2959 GCA_036508075.1 Coriobacteriia bacterium | reverse complement strand
AAGCATGTCCTCGACCGGTACCTCGTCGAGCGTGCGGCCTCCGGCGATGAAGTGCGACGGCGGGTCCACGTGTGTTCCCCATTGCCCGACGTGGGCGCAGCGATGTACGAGGAAGCCGTCGTCCTCGACGGTCGTGACGATCTCGCGCTGCTCATCCGGGAAGGCGACGTAGTGCGGGATACCAGCCGTGAAGGCATGCGTGAGGTCAATCCAGCGGGCGTCCTTGAGCTTCGAAAGGGCAAGGAGCAGAGAGTCGTCGGGCACGGCTGATTATCCAGCAGGTCGAGCCTGACGGGCCGCGCACGCTGGCGGTGACTCGATTTGCCCTCTCGATGGCCTTGGCCAGCCCGAATGGGCTACGTGGGAGCGGCTTCAGGTCAAATCGAGTCACTCCCTCTACCGCGCAGGATGGCCGACATCTTCCTTCCTCGTGCGAGCTCGTCGACCAGCATCCTGTCGGTGCTCGGTGCCCGCCGGATCGATCGCATAACCCCGGCAGCGGTGCAGTGAAGAACCACACCGGGACCGAGCGCGGCGCCCTGCTGGTCTGGGGTCGTGACTCCGGCGGCCAGCTGGCACCCTCGACGCTGTACCGGTGGTACTGCCCGGCCCGAGAGGCCGCGGGACGCAAGGACCTGCGCTGGCACGATCTGCGTCACACGTCGGCGACGATGGCCGCGGAGACCGGCGCCTCGCTGCGGGATCTCATGCATCGCCACGGCCATTCGACCGCCGCGGCGAGCCTCCGGTATCAGCACTACGTTCTGAGCCGCGGCCAAGAGCTGGCGGCCAAGCTCTCCGCGATGGCCCTTGCAGGAACTTAACGGTCGGAAAGGGCGGTGCCAGCGAATGCCCAGCCAGCGCCGTTCCCGGTCGAGACAACACTCGCTCATGCTTGATGAGCGGTGGAATCGCACATGCCTGGAAGAACACGGTGGCCTGTTCGATCACCCACGATCGGCGGCATCGGTTGTTCGGTCCGACGGATTGTCGCGATGACCCGCAGCGTCTCGGGGCACATGTGCAACCATCATGGCCGACCCAGCCGCCTGCCCCGGCCTCGGCCTGCTCCGCGCGACCTCTTCTCGGCCGCCGTGGACGAACGTCTCCAGCTCCCGCCTGAAGGCCCGGAACGCCTCGCTAGCGCGGCGTCCCTCAGCCCCGCTTCGGTAGCTTTCGCCGGACGTCGGGCGTCGTGGACGGGCCCAGCTTCCAGGGCGCGACCCACGGCAGGTCCTCGCGGATGTGCCGGACGCCATCTTCCAGCTTCGTGTAGCGGCCCTCGAGAACTTTCCGCGCTAGTTTGCGGTCACTGGTGTCGGAGTTATGCCACAGGGCCGTGAAGAGGGCGTCCACCCGGACGCGTGCCTGTTCGCAGAAGGCGTCGGCCAACTCGACGCCCGTCGGGTCGGATGCCGCCTCCGCCTTCGCCCGGACGCAACACGCCGTCATCGCGAACAACTCGGCGCCGATGTCGACCGCGCGGCCCAGGAAGGCCTGCCGGCGCTCCATCCCACCCTGCCAGCGAGCCATCCCGGCGAAGATGGACGCCGCCACCCGCCGGGAGGACCGCTCGACGAAGCGGACGTGTTTCGCCAGCGGGCCGAACTCCCGGTACGCGCTGGGCATGAAGCCGGCGCCGACGGCCAGGGTGGGCAGCCAGCCGGCGTAGAACCCGGCCGCCCTGGCGACTGCCTCGGCCTTGGCGCGCTTGGAGGCGTCCGGGTCGATGATGTCGCCGGCTACGTCGAGGTGGGTGTCGACGGCCTCCCGCGCGATCAGCAGGTGCATGATCTCGGTCGAGCCCTCGAAGATGCGGTTTATGCGCATGTCGCGCAGGATCTGCTCCACCTCGGCCGGACGCTCACCCCGGGCCTCCAGCGAGTCGGCGGTCTCGTAGCCGCGTCCGCCGCGGATCTGGATCAGCTCGTCGGCCACCTTCCACGCCATCTCGGAGGCGTACAGCTTGACCAGCGCGGCCTCGATGCGGATGTCGTTGGTCTCGTCGTCGGCAAGCATGCAGCACAGGTCGAGCATCGACTCCAGGGCGTAGGTCGTGCCGGCGATGAACGCGATCTTGGTCGCGACCGCCTCGTGGGCGCCGACGGGCCGCCCCCACTGCACGCGCTCAGCCGACCAGCCGCGGGCCACGTTCAAGCACCACTTGGACCCCCCCACGCACATCGCCGGCAGCGAGAGGCGTCCGGTGTTCAGCGTGGCCAGTGCGATCTTCAGGCCGCGCCCGACGCCCATCAGGACGTTCTCGGCCGGCACCCGGACGCGGTCGAACCGGATGAGCGCGTTCTCGATGCCGCGCAGCCCCAGGAACGAGTTGCGGGCCTCGACCGTGATGCCGGGAGAGTCGGCCTCGACCACGAACGCCGTGATACCGCCCCGGTTGCCCTCGGTCGCGGGCACCCGCGCCATTACCACGAACAGGCTGGCGATCGTGCCGTTCGTGGCCCACAGCTTGAGGCCGTCGAGAACATAGCCTTCACCGTCGGGCGTCGCCGACGTCGCCACGCGGGCGGGGTCGGAGCCGACATCAGGCTCGGTGAGCAGGAAGGCCGACACCTCGCCGGCCGCGACGCGGGGCAGGAAGCGATTCTTCTGCTCCTCGGTGCCGAACATCTTCACCGGCTGGGGGACGCCGATCGACTGGTGGGCGCTCAGCAGGGCACCGAGCGACGGGTTGCCGGAGGCGATGAGCGCCAGGGCCTTGTTGTAGTACAGGTTCGACAAGCCCTGGCCCCCGTAGGCCTCGGGGATCTTCATGCCGAAGGCGCCGAGATCAGCCAGCTCGCCGAACAGTTCGTCGTAGATGCGGGCCTCGCGCTCGATGCGGCGTCCGTCGATGCGCTCGGTGAGCTCCGCGGCGCGGGCGAGGAAAGCCTCGCCCTTGGCCCGAGCCTCCGGCGACGGGGTCGGCCAGGGATCGACGAGGTCGAGGCGGAAGCGT
>DATCIA010000007.1:0-14321 GCA_036508075.1 Coriobacteriia bacterium | reverse complement strand
CCTCATCGGCGGCATGATGCTCGCGCACGTCGCGGACGAGGAAGGGCTCGCCGCCGCCCGCAATGCGATCCGCGAGTACGAGTTCGCCTCCGCCGAGGGGCTGCTTGCCAAGCTCACGCACGTCCCGCATCGCGAGAGCGTGGACTACTCGTGCATCCCGGCGTGCGTCTACACGTTCCCCGAGATCGGCGTCGTCGGCTCCACGCGCGACGGGGCCAAGGCGGCAGGCCTCGATGTCGTCCAGGCCATCGCCAAGTTCGCCGCCAACGGCAAGGCGCTCGGCGAGGGTGAGTCCGACGGTTTCGTGCAGGTCGTGGCGGAGAAGAACACCGGGCGCATCGTCGGCTGTCAGATCGTCGGCCCGCACGCGGTGGAGATCATCCACGAGATCGCGCTCGCGAAGCGGCACGGGCTGACGGTGCGCGACGTCGCGGAGACGGTGCATGCCCATCCGACCGTGAGCGAGGTCGTGCGCTTCGCGTGCGCCGACGCCGCGTCGAAGTGCGGCGTGTAGCGAAGATGGCCTACGAGCACGGGAAGACCGCCAAGCGCATGCCCTCTTGGATGCGCCGGCCGCTGACGGCGCCGGGACGCTCCTCGGAGGTCTCGGCGATGCTCGACGAACTTGAACTCAACACGGTGTGCCGCAGCGCCAAATGCCCGAATCGCGGCGAGTGCTACGCCTCGGGCACGGCCACGTTCATGGTGCTCGGCACCGAGTGCACGCGGAACTGCCGCTTCTGCGCGGTGGGCCCCGCCCGGCCCGAGCCGCCCGACCCCGGCGAGCCCGAGCGTGTGGCCGAGGCCGCCGCGCGCATGGGGTTGCGCCACGTCGTCGTCACGATGGTGACGCGCGACGACCTGCCCGACGGGGGAGCGGGGCACGTCGTCGCGACGATCGAGGCGCTGCGCCACCGGCTTCCCGGCGTTCGCGTCGAAGTGCTCGTCTCGGACTTCGGGGGCGATGAGGCCGCGATCGACGCGGTCGCGTTCGCGCGGCCGGACGTCTTCAACCACAACGTCGAGACCGTGCCGCGCCTCTACTCAGAGGTGCGCCCGCAGGCCGACTACGCCCGCTCGCTCGCGGTGCTTGCCCGTGCGCATGAGGTGGCCCCGGGGACGCCGACCAAGTCCGGGTTGATGGTGGGGCTGGGGGAGCGGCCGGGGGAGGTCGAGGCCGTGCTCGCGGACCTTCGCGGGGTCGGCGTCGACATCGTGACGATCGGGCAGTACCTGCGCCCCAGCGCCGCGCACCTTCCCGTGGCGGAGTTCGTCGAGCCCCCGGTCTTCGAGCGCTACGCGCGGACCGCCCGCGCCCTCGGGTTCGCCGGCGTCGCGAGCTCTCCGTTCGTGCGCTCCAGCTACCACGCGGGCGAGGTAGCCGACCAGGCGGCGGGACGCACGGAGGAGTAGCGCCTACTCCTCGGGGCGGGTCACCAACACGACCGGGTCGGCGATGCTGTCGCGCCCGGCGGCCTTCGCGGCGGCGAGGGAGCGGTCCGTCGCGGCCAGCACGTCGTCGAGCGAGCGCGGCTGGGAGTCGGGCGGATCGAACACCGTGGCGATGCCCGCACTCGCGGTCAGCGTGAGGTACGCGTCACCTTCCGTCGGGATCCGCAGGGCCCGGATGTTCGCCAGCAGCCTGCCGGCGAGCACCTGTGCGCCGTCGGGCTCCAGCTCGGGAGCCAGCACGATGAACTCGTCGCTGCCCAGGCGCGTCACCAGGTCGGCCGATCGCACGGTCGACGAGATCGCGTCGGCGAGGGCCACGAGCGCCCGGTCGCCCACGCCGTGGCCCCACACGTCGTTGACCGAGCGGAACTCGTCGATGTCGAGCACCACGAACGACATCGCTCCGCCGTAGCGGGCCGACCATGCGGCCCACTGCCCCGCCTGAGCGGCCAGTGCGCGCCGGTTGCCGAGACCGGTGAGCGCGTCGCGCATCGCGAAGCGTGTGACCGCGCGGTTGTTGTGTCGGGTGCGGCGCAGGACGGTGGACATGAAGGCGTCCGGGCTGCCCGGGCCGAAGTGGTCGTCGATGGCCGCGGCGAGGGCGCCGATGTGGGCGTCGAACGACTCGTGACGCGCGTGCGCGAGGCCCGGTTCGCTGAGCTCGATCAATTCGGCGAAGACAGGGTCGAGCGCCAGGAACTCGATGCGCGCGGCGGCCATGAGCGCCTCGCGGGCGTCGAGGGCGCTCGGCGCGCCGGCTGCGAGAAGCGCGAGCGCCGATGCGGTCGCAGCGAGGTCCTGCTCCGCGTCCACGGCGCCGGGCCAGGCGTCCGCGAGCCGGCCTGCGTCCCACTCCTCGAGCAGCTCCCGCCACCAGCCCGCGTGTACCGCCTTGCCCGCAGCGAGATGCCCGAGTAGCGCCGCCGCGTTCGTCTCGGTGCAGCGGGTCTGCATGTCCAGGTAGGCGGCCTCGGCGGCCTCGTCGATCCGGGCGCATGACTCGAGGATCTCTCGCATAGCGGTGGTTCCCCCATCCCACGGGAGCCGCGCGGCTCCCGACAGCGGCCATTCAGCCCTACTACCAAGTCAGTCTATCGTTCATTATCGGGTAAGTGGCTTGAAGTGGTGAGACAGCGGGTGGGCGACCGCTCCGGGAACGTGTTGACGGATGGGTGGTGGGCAGATGGACGACATCGACGAGCTCGACATGCACGAGGCGCAGCTGCGCATGAAGCTCTACGACGAGTACCGCGACGCGGTGAAGGTCTTCACGTTCTACGTCGAGACCGAGCTGCGGGCGTATCTGGCCAACGACGTCGAGATCGTGCCGGAGAACGGCCCGGGCGGGCTGTTCTTCAAGGTGACGCTCACCGACGTGTGGATCTACGAGGCCGAGCGGCTCAACCGCTTCGTGCCCGAGGTCGTCGTCTACTCGGTGAACGACGTGCACGTGCAGCGCTTGCGGGACGACGAGGCGTGACCGACCGGTCCGACTCGCCCGACCTGACCGCGGCCGCCACGCGCGCCGAGGCGCTTCGTCGCGAGATCGACCATCACGCGTACCGCTACTACGCCCTGGACTCCCCGGAGATATCGGACGCCGCCTACGACGCGCTCGTGCGAGAGCTCGAGGGCATCGAGGCGGCGTATCCGTCGTTCGTCACGCCCGACTCGCCGACGCAGCGGGTGGGCGCCCCTCCTTCCGAGTCCTTCGCATCAGTGCGGCACGCGCACCGGATGTACTCACTCGACAACGCGATGTCGCTGCAGGAGCTCGACGCCTGGTTCGACCGACTCGGGCCCGATGTGCTCGAACGCGGCTGCGCGTTCGTCGCGGAACTCAAGATCGATGGGAGCGCTCTGGCGCTCACCTACGAGGACGGCCGTCTGCTGCGCGCCGCGACCCGCGGCGACGGGGTGACGGGCGAGGAGATCACCCTCAACATCCGCACGGTGAAGACGGTGCCGATCCGCCTGCGCGAGGAGGCGCGTCCGGCGGCCGTGCAGGAAACGCTGTTCAACGCGGCGGGCGCGGGTGAGTGGCCGAGTGTCGAGGTGCGGGGCGAGGTGTTCATGCCGAAGGCGTCGTTCGAGCGCCTCAACGCCGCGCAGGACGAAGCGGGGCTTCCGCCGTTCGCAAATCCGCGCAACGCCGCTGCCGGGTCGGTGCGCCAGAAGGACCCCGCAGTGACGGCCGCGCGTGACCTCTCGACCTTCATGTACCAGATCGGCGACCCGCGGCCGCTTGGGCTCAAGTCGCAGTCCGCTGCGCTGGCGTGGATGCGCTCGGCGGGCTTCCGCGTCAACCCCGACATCAAGGTCTGCGATACCCGGGAGCGCGTGAAGGAGTTCTGTCTGCGGGCCATCGAGCAGCGACACGACCTGAAGTACGAGATCGACGGCGTGGTGGTGAAGGTCGACTCCTTCGCCCTCCAGGACGAGCTCGGGTTCACCGCGAAGGCGCCCAGGTGGGCCATCGCTTTCAAGTTCCCGCCTGAGGAGAAGACGACGGTCCTGCGCGAGATCCGGGTGCAGGTCGGTCGGACCGGCGCGCTCACCCCGCTTGCCGAGTTCGATCCCGTGCTGGTCGCGGGTTCGACGATCGCGCGCGCCACACTCCACAACGCCGACGAGGTGGCGCGGAAGGACGTGCGCGTCGGCGACACGATCATCGTCCGCAAGGCGGGAGATGTGATCCCCGAGGTCCTCGCCCCGGTCCCGGGGCTTCGGCCGGAGGGCGCGGTCGCCTGGGAGATGCCGGAGCGCTGCCCATCGTGCGACAGCCCCGTGTGGCGTCCGCCCGGCGAGGTCGTCACGCGCTGCACGAACGTAGCGTGCCCGGCGCAACGCTGGGAGCGGCTGGGCCACTGGGCTGGCCGCGGCGCCCTGGACATAGAGGGGCTGGGCTACGAGATCATCGGGCGGCTGATCGAGGCCGGGCTCGTGTGCGACGTCTCCGACTTCTACACGCTCGATCCCACGTCCCTGGCGGCGCTGGATCTGGGGCGCGTGAAGAAGGACGGAACCCCGGTCGTGCTGGGGCCGGTGGTCGCCGCCAAGTTGACGGCGAACATCGACGCGAGCCGCGACCGTCCGCTGTGGCGCGTGCTCTACGGGCTGGGGATCCGCCACGTCGGCTCCACCGTCTCCGAGCAGCTGGCCCGCGCGTTCCGCTCGCTCGACGCCCTGGCCGCCGCTTCCGAAGATGAGGTCGCTTCCGTGGAGGGCGTCGGACCCACGATCGCCGCGAGCGTTGCGGAGTTCCTCCGCAACCCCGACAACCGTGCGGTGCTCGACCGGCTGCGTGAGCGCGGCGTCCGCCTCAGCGACGAAGGGCGCGTCGCACAGGCGCGACCGGCGACGCTCGCCGGACTGACGTTCGTGCTCACCGGCGGGCTGGAGCGCTTCACCCGCGACCAGGCCGCCACATCGCTCAAGGAGTGGGGCGCGAAGGTGTCGGGCTCCGTCAGCGCGAAGACCTCGTTCGTGGTCGCCGGCTCCGATGCCGGCAGCAAGCTGGCGAAGGCCCTGGAACTCGGCGTGCCGGTACTCGACGAGGACGCGCTCGTGCGCGTGGTCGAGACCGGCGAGCCGCCAGCGGTGGCGGGCGTGTGAGCGATCCCGGACCACCGATCGCCGAGCCGCCCGACTCTGCCGCGTCACCGTTGACGGCCACCGTGATCGCGCCGGGGTGGGCGCTCGCCTACGGGGCTGGCGTGCTGCTGTTCAACGTCGCGCTGCAGGCCGGCGCCCGCTCCGAGGCGGTACTCGGCCCGCTGCGAGCACTGGTGTTGAGCGCCTCCGTGGGAGGATCACCCAAGGCCCTCGCCGTTGCGTTGCTCTCCGGCGTGGTCTCGATCGGAAGCTACGCGTTGATGCTCCTGCCGGCGCTCGCGATGGCCGTCACCGCGCGGCGTCGCGGCGTGCGCTTCGCGGAGGCGGTGGGGCTGCGGGCCTTCCCCGTCGGCCGGACGGCCGCGCTCTCGGCTCTGATCGTCATCGGAGGCCTGGTGGGCACCGGCGTGTACTCGGTGATCGCCGGGGCGCTCGGAGTGACCGTCCGGGGCAACACCGCCGAGCTGGTCTCCGGCTTCGGATCGGGACCCGCCGAGATCGCCATCGCGTTCGTGCTGGTGGGGATCGTCGCGCCCTTCGTGGAGGAGATCACCTTCCGGGGGATCGTGTTCCCGAGCCTGAAGGCCGCGTGGGGGACCGCTCCCGCGCTGCTGGTCTCCGGCGGGATCTTCGGCGTTGTGCACCTGCAGCCCACCATCGCGGTGCCCCTGGCGCTGATCGGCATCGCGCTGGCCGCGGTGTTCATGCGCACGAGGTCGCTGTGGTCGGCGATCGCGGCCCACTGCGCGTTCAACACCGTGTCGCTCGTACTCGCGTTCCTCCTGGCGTCACAGGTGCGCTGACGTGCGGCTCGGGCTCGGACCTGACGCTACACTGGAAGCATGACTCCCCGCGCCACGCCACTGCGTCTCGATACCGCTGCCTGTGACGGCTGCGGCCGCTGCATGCCGCGCTGCAAGGCACGCGCGCTGAAGGTCGGGCCCGGCTACATCCTCGTCGACTGGGCGTCGTGCGACGGGTGCGGGAAGTGCGTCGAGGCATGCGACCGTGACGCGATCGCCTTGAAGTCGGCGCCCGCGAAGCCTGCCATGACCGTTGCAGGCCCGGTCGTCGCCGCGACCTCACCGAAGCCCCCGAAGGCTCCCGCGAAGGCCGTTGCGAAGCCCGCGAACACCGGCGTTGCGCCACAGTGGTCGCTGCCGGAGGCGTTCCTCGCGCTGGCCTGCGCGCTCGCCCTCTACGTCGGCGCTCAGTCGGTGCCGGGCGCCTTCGCCCACGCTCCGCTGCTCTCCGGTCTCACCCTGCTCGTCTACAACGCGACGATCGCGGGCCTCTTGTACTTTCTCACGCGCCGCCGCGGTGCGGGCGTGCTCACCGCATTCCGTCTCGGTGCGGCGCCGGAGTGGTCGTCGCTCGGACTCGCGGTGGCGCTCGCGGTCGGCTGTTGGCTGGTCTCGGTCGGCTATCGCGCCGCCGCGCCGCTCATGGGGCTGCAGCCGCCCGTGGCCGACGGCCCGGAGCTGGCCACCCTCTTCGGCGCGGGCACGATCGGCGCGGTCCTCACCCTGGTCGTCGTCGCGGTGATCGGTCCCGTCCTGGAGGAGGCCCTGCTGCGCGGGGTCGTGCTCGGGGCGCTTCGGACCCGGTTCGGGGCGTGGCCCGCGATCGTCGCCTCTGCGCTGGCCTTCTCGCTGCTGCACGCCAGCCCGTGGTCGTTCGTGCCGCTGATGGTGTTGGGTGTGGCGCTGGGCTGGCTCGCCGTTCGCAGCCGGAGCCTGTGGCCCAGCGTCGTCGCGCACGTGATCTACAACATCGTGTTCGTGGGCGCGGCGCTCTACAAGGCGCTCGGCGCCTGACCCTGCCGGCCCGCGTCACGCGGTATCGGTGAACCTCAGTCCGCGGGACGACGCGTAGAACCATGACCCGAGCAGCGCGCCCGCGATCGCCGAGACGCTCGAGAGGCCGACGAACAGCAGCTCCCATCCGATGAGGGAGCGCACGTCGGTGCCGCTCACGGCGTTCACGAGGAACACCGGGGTGAGCCACATGAAGAGCATCGGGAGCGAGGTCTCGCCGATCGCCAGCCAGATCCCGCGCGGCAGCCGCAGGACGCCGGTGCCGAGCAGGCAGATCAGGCCCGGCACGACCAGGTTCCAGCCGATGACATCGGTGCCCAGCAGCCCCGTGAGGACCCCGGTCTGTGAGACGGCGGTCGTCAGCACGGCGAGGGCGGTGGTCCACCCGATCCACCACCGCTCCTCGGGGTCACCGAAGAGCGATCCGGTGGAACCGCCGAACACGACGCACGCCGCCAGCGCGGTCGCGAGTTGGGAGAACAGCGGGAGGACGGCGACCGCGACGGCATAGCCCGTCATCGGGCCGGCGCCCCCCGTGGTCGACGAGGCCAACCCCCACAGCGTGAGCACCGTGTACCAGACGGCGGTCGCCCCGATCGGGATCCACAGCCAGCGGGGCGCTCCGCGTAGGCGCAGGAGCCCGGTGAGGACGAAGACGATGCCCGCGCCGATGCACGTGCCGACGATCGTGTACGGGTAGAACACCGTCGGGTCGCTCGAAGCACCGGGGGTGATGACCTCGATCCAGAAAGGCCATGACGCGGCGTTGAAGACGTAGACGGCCCAGTACACCGCGACTCCCGTGATGAACCATCCGAGGAAGTAGCGACACCGGACAGGTAGCAGCAACTCAGCGAAACGATCCACGCGCGCTCCCAAGCAAGATCTCCCCGACACGGACCGACCCTCCATGGGCGATTATGAACCACCGTGCCCGCCTCGGGTATCATCGTCGGGTCCCGCAGCATGTCGGATCCGCACGGAAGGGCTTGGCCGATGGCGATCTCCGAACAGCAGGTGCGTCACGTTGCCATGCTGGCACGGCTCGGGCTCACCGACGAGCAGGTGTCGGCGCTCGGCGGCGAACTCAACAGCATCCTCGAGCAGGTCGACCGAATCTCGGCGCTCGACCTGAGCGACGTCGAGCCCACGGCCCACGCCGTCCCCGTGACCAACGTCACGCGCCCCGATGTCGTCCGGCCATGCCTGAGCCGCGAGGACGCCTTGCTCAACGCGCCCGAGCAGCAGGACGGCGCGTTCCTGATACCGAAATTCGGCGGATAGGGGAGGGACGAAGATGACGTTCGATCTCTCCTCGCTCACCGTCGCGTCGATTCGCGCGGGTCTCGTCGCGCGCGACTTCAGCGCCGTGGAGCTCGCCGAGTCCGCCTACGCGCGCATCGACGCGGTCGAGACCGACGTCCACGCGTTCAACTCGCTCTCACGCGAGCTGGCCTTCGATGCCGCCTACGTCGTCGACGCGATCGTCGCCGACGGCGGGGAGCTCCCGCCGCTCGCGGGCGTCCCCGTGGCGTTCAAGGACAACATGAACTTGGTCGGCACGGACACGACCTGCTCCTCGAGGATCCTCGAGGGCTACCACAGCGTCTACGACTGCACGGCCGTGCGCCGCATGCTCGACGCGGGCGCCGTCCCGATCGGCAAGTGCAACATGGACGAGTTCGCGTTCGGCTCCTCGACCGAGAACTCGGCCTTCGGCGTGACGCACAACCCGTGGGACCTCGAGCGCGTGCCGGGCGGATCGTCGGGCGGTTCGGCCGCGGCCGTCGCCGCCGGCGAAGCGGTCCTCTCGCTCGGCTCCGACACCGGCGGCTCGATCCGCCAGCCCGGCGCCCTCACGGGCACCGTGGCCATGAAGCCCACCTACGGCCGCGTGAGCCGCTATGGTTGCGTCGCCTTCGCCTCCTCGCTCGACCAGATCGGACCGTTCTCCAAGACGGTCGAGGAGTGCGCGCAGACGATGAACGTGATCTGCGGCAAGGACCCGATGGACGCCACCAGTCTCGAGCGTCCCGCGGAGGACTTCACCGCCGGACTGCGTGACGGCGTGAAGGGCCTGCGAGTGGGCATCATGCGGGACCTGGCCGACATCGAGGGATGCGATCCCCGTGTCCGCCAGTCCACGCTGGACACCGCCGAGCTCCTCGCCGGTCTCGGAGCCGAGGTCGGACTGGCGAAGGTGCCCTCGTCGCAGTACGGCCTGCCCGCGTACTACATCCTCGGTCCGGCCGAGGCGTCGTCGAACCTGGCGCGCTTCGACGGCATCCGCTACGGGCATCGCGCCGCCGGTGCGGAGGACGTGCTCGATCTCTACCTGCGGAGCCGCGCCGAGGGATTCGGGCCCGAGGCGATCCGCCGCATCATGATCGGCACGTTCGCACTGTCGGCCGGCTACTACGACGCGTACTACGGCCAGGCGCAGAAGGTCCGGACGCTGATCGCCAACGACTTCGAGAAAGCGTTCGCCGACTTCGATGTTCTGCTGACGCCGACCTCGCCCACGACCGCGTTCAGGATCGGCGAGAAGGCCGCCAGCCCGGTCTCCATGTACCTCTCGGACGTCTACACGATCCCGGTCAACCTCGCGGGCATCTGCGCGGTGAGCGTGCCGTGCGGGAGCGTCGACGGGCTGCCGGTGGGGCTCCAGATCATAGGCACCCACTTTGCCGAGTCCACGATCCTGCGCGCCGCGTACGCGGTCGAGCAGGCCTGCGGGTTCGACTCGGTGCCGCCGCTGGTGCGCGGGCTCGCGGGCGCGCGCGGGACGGTCGCATCCTAGCCGGTCAGTCTCCGACACCTGTGAACGGCACGGCGCCGAGATGCTGGGCGGTTTCGAGCGAGACGAAGGCCACCCGCAGAGGGCGGCCTTCGTGTCGAAACGTGGTATCGCACAGAGCCTACGCCGCGCGCCTCATCTTCGAGACCATGGCCGCGACCGCCGACAGGTCCGGCATGTGCGGAAGGTCCGCGAGGTGCGGCATGTTCGGCATCTGGGGCAGGTGCGGCATGTGGGGCAGCCGCGGGATACGCTCTGCGATGCGTCGCGCGCCCATGTACGTGGCCACCGCGAGCAGTCCGAGTCCTCCGAACAACAGTGCCCCGATGATGAGCCCCGCGCGCGTGTCGATGATCACGCGGGAGTCATCGGAGATCTCGGCGTTGCGGGCCGCCATGAAGCCGACCCAGCTGCGTGCGACGGTGGCGTCGCCCGTGACCACGCAGCACGCCCCCGAGCTCTCCATCTCGACGCTGCGGGCGACGACGACCGACGAGAAGCTCTGCGATACCGCCGCGTCGCCGGACACCACCATCGCCGCGGCCGCGCCCTGCCGCAGGCCGATGCTGTCAGCGCTGAGCGCGCCGACGATCGAGGCGCTGATCTCCGCGTCCCCGGCGACCGAGGCGCTCGCGATCGCGCTCTGTGTCGCGCCGAACTCGTCGCAGCTCACCGTGCCGAACGCCGTCATGGACGCCTCCATGATGTCGACGTCGACGAAGTCGTCGTCGAACTCCTCCGCGTCGTCCGCGGCGAAGTCCTCGGGGGCTTCGGTCTCACCCGTGCCGTGCGCGTAGTCGTCGTCAGACATATGGCCCATCTCCTTGGTCGAAGCGTCCCTCGAAGCCCGGCACTCTCGCGCCGGACGGCGATGCACGTCTGTCGTGTTCGGATACCACTATGTACCCGCACCGGCGCCGTTTGCGCCGGAACGGGACGGGGCAGAGTAATTGCTCTAACCTGTGCGAGTATGCGAAACCAGCCGACAAGTATCCAAAGGGAGTCGCACTTCATGACGAAGCAGACCATCGTCGTCGCCCTCGGAGGCAACGCCCTCCTCAAGCGCTCCGAACCCATGACCGCTGAGGCGCAGCGCGCCAACGTCAAGATCGCGGCGCGGTCCCTCGCCCCGCTGGCCGAGGAGTACAACCTCGTGCTCGCGCACGGCAACGGCCCCCAGGTGGGGCTTCTCGCGTTGCAGGCGGCCGCCTACACCGCCGTCGAGCCGTACCCGCTCGACGTTCTGGGCGCCGGAACGCAGGGGATGATCGCCTACATGGTCGAGCAGGAGCTCGGCAACCTGCTCCCGTTCGAGAAGCCGCTGGCGACGGTGCTGACCATGACCGAGGTGGACGCGCACGACCCCGCCTTCGCCGATCCGACGAAGTTCGTCGGCCCGTGCTACGAGAAGGCCGACGCCGACCGACTCGCCGCGGAGAAGGGCTGGACGGTCAAGCCGGACGGCGATCTGTGGCGTCGCGTGGTCGCCTCGCCGGAGCCGAAGCGCATCTTCGAGTTGCGTCCCATCAAGTGGCTCATCGAGCACGGCACCCTCGTGATCTGCGCGGGCGGCGGCGGCATCCCGACCGTGTACCTGCCCGACGGGACGCGCACGCTCGTCGGCATCGAGGCGGTCATCGACAAGGACCTCGCCGCGGAGCTTCTGGCCCGCGAGATCGGCGCCGACCTGTTCGTGATGGCCACCGATGCCGAGGGCGTGTACGCCGACTGGGGGACGCCGGAGCAGCGGCTGCTGACGAGCGTCACGCCGTCGGAGCTTGCGGCCCACGAGTTCGCCGCCGGGTCGATGGGCCCCAAGGTCGAGGCCGCGACGCGCTTCGTCAACTCCACCGGGAACCGCGCCGCCATCGGGCGGCTCGAGGACATCGCCGAGATCGTGGCCGGCCGCGCAGGGACGAGCGTCGTCCGCGACCGGGTGTAGCGCCGGCCGAGGCACTGACCGGGCGTTCGGATACAATCGCGATAGCGCACTCGCGCGGCGTCGGGAGCACGTCCCGGCGCCGCTTCGCTCGCATATCTCTACGAAGGGACCGGACGTGGGCAAGGACCGCCTCGCCGAGGTGCTCGTGAAGTGGGAGGCCGTCATCGGCCTCGAGATCCACACGGAGCTCACCTCGCTCAAGACGAAGATGTTCTGCGGATGTCCCGTCGCCTTCGGCGGTGAGATCAACACGCGCGTGTGCCCGGTGTGTCTCGGCATGCCCGGCGCCCTGCCCGTGCCCAACGAGGCGGCCATCGAGTCGACCATCCTCGCGGGTCTCGCGCTCGAATGCGACATCGCGCGCAACGCGCAGTTCCATCGCAAGAACTACTTCTATCCCGATATGCCGAAGGACTACCAGATCTCGCAGTACGACGTGCCGTTCTGCCTCGGTGGACACATGGACGTCGAGCTGGACGCGCTTGGGGCGACCCAGCGCGTGATCCGTGACGGCGTGCTCTCCGACGAGGGCGATGACGGCTACACGACCCGCGTCGGGATCACCCGCATCCACCTCGAGGAGGACACGGGCAAGATGATCCACGTCGGGGGGAGCGAGGGCCGCATCGCGGGCGCCACGCACTCGCTCGTGGACTTCAACCGCGCGGGCACGGCGCTCATGGAGCTTGTGAGCGAACCCGACATCCGCACTCCCGAAGAGGCACGGCAGTTCGCGCAGAAGTTGCGGCTCGTCTTCCTGTCGCTCGGCGTGAGCGACTGCAACATGGAGGAAGGCTCGATGCGCGTGGACGCGAACGTGTCCGTGCGGCCGCGCGGCCAGGAGGAGTTCGGCGTCAAGGCCGAGGTCAAGAACATGAACTCGTTCAAGGCGCTGCATGACGCGCTGGCCCACGAGATAGTCCGCCAGGCCGACCTCCTCGAGGCCGGCGGCACGGTGGTGCAGGAGACGCGGCACTGGGACGTCGGCGCCAAGCGCACCTCGTCGCTGCGCTCGAAGGAGGAGGCGCACGACTACCGCTACTTCCCCGAGCCCGACATGGTCCCGTTCACGTTCGACGAGGCCTACGTCGCGAGGGTGCGCGAGCGCCTGCCCGAACTCCCGGACGCACGCAAGGCGCGCATCGCCGCGTTCTACGGGCTGCCGGCGCACGACGCCCGCATCCTCGGCGAGGATCGCGATCTGGAGGCCTACTACGTCGAGGCGGTCGAGAGCGCCGGCATGGAGCACGCCAAGCAGGTCGCGAACTGGGTGCTCGGAGATCTGACCGCCTATCTCAACGCGGAGGGCTGTCCGGCGTGGGGGGCGACGGTCACGCCGCGCAAGCTGGCGCGCATCGTCCAGCTCGTGGCCGACGGCACGATCTCCGGCAAGCAGGCCAAGGAGGTCTTCGCCGAGATCAGCGTCACCGACGAGCGTCCGCTCCAGGTCATCGAACGGCTCGGCATGAAGCAGGTCTCCGACGTGGCGGCCCTTGAGGAGATCGTCGACCGCGTGCTGTCGGCGAACCCGGGCCAGGTCGAGCAGTACCGCGGCGGGAAGACGGGCCTCATCGGCTACTTCGTGGGCGCCGTCATGCGCGAGACCCAGGGACAGGCGAACCCGGCCGTGGTCAACGAGGTGCTGGCGAGGAAGCTCGGCTCGTAGTGCTCGATCGCGCCCTACGGTCGTCAGAACGCTCTTCCGCACGCTTCGGCCCCCCGCTGACCTGCGAGAACGGTTGCCGGCGCGCCGGATGCCCGCCGCAGCCCCCGTGGGGACGCCCCAGGTCGCTTCACGACCTCTTCCGACGGCGTTGAACTGACCCTTCGTCGTGGCGGTTCGTCAGGCCGATCATTCGTCGCCCCGAGCACACAGGTTTGCGAGAAGATGCTACGCTCCCCCTGCATTCCGATCGCATGGAGTCACCGGGGGTCCGATGCAGGGTGTGTTGACCGTGGTCGCGGGCGTCGTCGCGTTCATCGCTTCGGCGGCCTTGGCGCGTTCTGTGGCCCTCGCGCTCAAGCGCTTCGGGACTCGGGCGCTCGTTGCGGCCGGCGTCGTGATCGTCGTGGCTGCTACCGCGCTGGCCTGGTGGGGTGTCTCCACCGGTGACGACGTGGTGTGGGGCGTGGCGTTGGGCACTGGGTTCGGTGGCCTCAGCGGGCTGCGCTACGGCAACGGCACCCTGTTCGATCTGCTCGGACATCGTCCGGGCGCGTCGGACGGGGAGCGCCGATGATGGAGACCGCGAGTCACCGCTCCTCGCGCCACGCTTCAGGATCCGACCGCGGGCGGGCGGTTGTCACCTCGACGAGTCGCGCGTCGGCGCGTGCGTACACGATCGACGCATACGACTGATACGACGCCGACTCGGGCGTCTGCCGGAGCACCGTGTACACTACGGGCGTCATGGTCGCGGGCTCCAGCTACGAGTTCTCATACTAGAAGACGTCCAATATACATCTGGGCGTACGCAGGGCCCGTCTCGATACGAGACGGGCCCTGCCCTTTCTCTTCCGCTTCAGGGTCGCTCACGCTAAACTGGTTCATTCCGAGGCGGGTATGCGCCCGCTTGCGGTTTCCCGAAGGAGGATCGATCCCGTGGAGCACGTTGTGCCGCTCGGTATGCCGATCGAGAGTCAGCTCGGCATGCACCAGGTCAAGATCGACGACACCACGCTGCGCGACGGCGAGCAG
>DATCIA010000006.1:0-4533 GCA_036508075.1 Coriobacteriia bacterium | reverse complement strand
CTCATCGTGATCCACGTGGTCATGAACCAGTGGGACAACGTCACCAATGGCCCGCGCACCTTCTTCGGGGTCCAGGCGTACACGACGCTCTGGATCGCCCTAGGAGCCGCCGTGCTCGCCATACTCGCCGCCCACTTCTTCCGAGAATCGTCGCTGGGGTTGCGTCTGCGCGCTTCGCGGGACGACCGGTTTGCGGCCGCGGCCGTCGGCGTGAGCGTCGTGAAGGCGCGGTACCTCTCGTTCGTGCTGAGCGCGTTCGTGGGCGGCGTGGGCGGCGGCGTCTGGGCGCACTTCATCACGTCGTTCTCGCCGAAGTCGTTCTACATCGCTGAAGCGTTCCTGCTGCTCACGATGCTCGTCATCGGCGGTCAGGGAAGCATCTCCGGAGCGGTGCTGGGCACGACGCTCGTGACGCTGCTGCGCGAGGGGCTGCGCCAGGTGGAGACGTCGCTCGGCAACTCGGGACTGGTCGGCGACGTGTTCGGCCTCACCGAGGTCGCGCTGGCGATCCTGCTGATCGTCATCCTGATCTCGCGGCCGGAGGGCATCATCGGCGGCCAGGAACTGAGATGGCCGCTGTGGAAGAGACGCAAGCCAGCGGAGGAAGAGGGCGTCTGACCCGCTGCGGACACGAAGCACAACGAGGAACGCCCGCTCCCTCGACCTGGAAGCGGGCGTTCTTGCGTGCGCGTGCGCGCGGGTGCGGGCGGGAGTCAGAGCTCGAAGCCGTAGGCGGCGAGCACGCTCTTCGACATGCCGTAGCGCGCGGTCCTGAGCGGGTCGACGACCTGGCAGATCTGCGCGTTGCCCGAAAGGCTCATGAGCATGACGACGTCATCGAGGGCCATCCCCAGGCGGGCGACCAGCAGGTCGGCCATGTCTCCGACCGCCAGCGTCACCGCTGCGTCGAGCGTCTCGGCGGACCCGATGGTGTAGAAGCCGTCGTCGGTCTCGAGCACCGGGTTGGCGAGCGTGAGGGCGGGCAGGAAGTCGAACCGGACGCGGACGGTACCGGGCGTCTCGGCGCCTGCGACGCAGACCTCGCCGTCACCCATCACCGCGTGGAGATCGCCGCAGGCGAACAGCCCGCCATCGGCGAAGACCGGCAGGTAGAGCGTCGTTCCGGCGGTGATCATCTTATTGTCCATGTTGCCGCCGTGCGGGCCCGGAGTACCGCACCCGACGGAACCGGACGCCGGCGCCACGCCGATGACGCCGATCATCGGGCGGAGTGGAAGGCTGAGCTTGTCGTCCCACACCGCCGCGCCGTCCACGAACGGGATGTAGCGGCGGGTCATGCCCTCGAAGCGATCACCGAGGACACCGAGGCCCTTGCCGGTGGCGATGACACCCTGCTCCCCTACGTCGATTGACTCGATCGTGACCTTCAGCACACCGCCGGCGCGCACACCCTCGATGTAGATCGGGCCGGTGGCGGGGTTGATCTTCTCCCAATCGAGCGTCTCGAGCGTATCGGCCTCGGTTCGCAACTGGTCGTCGAAGCAGTCGCACGTGTCGATGTCGACGACGGCCCCGTCGGGCACAGTGAGGGCGGGAGGGTTGTCCGGGGAGAACGCGTAGATCGAGGCGGTCGAGGGCAGACGGTACGGCATAGCAGGCACCTCCGGCTGGCGATGAAGGGTGCGGCGTCGTGACCGAGGCGACCGCGCCCATGCGGATACTCGCGATGATTGCAGGTAGCACAGGCCGCGGCAAGCGGGATCGGAGCGCCACTTCGGCGCCTTGATCGCGTACGGCAGCTCGAACAGCGATGCCGGGATCGACTCCCCACGGAGAGCTTCGTGAAGATGCGGCGAGACATCGCCTGCCCTCAGGCGCGATTGTCGCACGCCGGTCGGGTCGCGCGCCCTACTTCAACGTCACGCTCACGACGCCCGTCGTAGCGCCCAGGTAGTAGCCGAACGCCGGCAGCACCGCCTTGAACCGGTAGACGCCCAGGCGCATACCCCGTTGGAACAGGTACCCACACTTCCAAACGGCCGCGCTCCCGGCCGCGACGATCGTGTGGTTGTGAAACTTCACCCACGCGCACGAACCGGGCTTCTGCACCCAGACCGTGCAGCGGCCGCCGATAGCGGAGGCCGGCGCGACGGTGCCCGAGAACATCGCCCACTTCCCGATGTGCGAGTGAGTGACGTTGGCCTTCATCGAGATCGTGGACTGCGGCCGTACGAGCGTGAACTCATCGATCACCGCGGCGGTGCCGGGGACGGTCTGCGTCGCGCTGATCGACGTGGTCCCGCCCGCGAGACGCGCGGTCACGAGCGCCCTGGCCGCCGTCGACGGCGCCACCGTGAAGGCGGACATCCGCCTCATCGACGAGCCGTCGAGGCCCCAGACATCTCCGCTCGTGTGTGTCGTGACAAGGGCGGCGCCCGTGGAGTCGAGATAGGTGATGCTCAGCTCCAGGCCGCGCGGGTCGCCGGGTGCCCGCGCCCACACCGCGACCGAGTACGTGGTGTCGGGGGTGACGGTGAGCTCCTGCGACATCGCGGTGTACGCGCGGGTGCTCGTGCTCGGGTTGAGGAGTTCGATCGAATTGTGGGTGCCCTTGACGACGTCCATCCGGTGCACGGTGAGCGTCGACTCCCGCGAACCGGTCACGTTCCACCACACCGGCGCGGCGAGCGGGTGGCTCCAAGTCGGCCAGGCGCGCCCCCACTGATCGAGCGATGCGTTCCGCAGCAGGTTGCGCGACGGCGTGCCGTCGGAGATGTGGTCGTAGCGGGTCGGGAGATAGCCCTCGGCCAGGTCGCTCGCCAGCGACTTGACCTTGGTGACGGTCCCCGAGCCGTCACTCGAACTGGTCTGCTCGTAGGTGAGGTACATGGTGTGTGCCTCGTCGATCCACCCGTAGAACATGCGGATGTGGCTGCCCTTGTGCAGAAGCGCGTCCCCCGGCTTGAGTTCCGAGGCCTTGATGGTGCGCGTGATCTTATAGAAGGTGCGGGTGTTCCACGACCCGCCGGTCTGCCAGCACATGGAGGCGTAGCCGGAGCAGTCGGTACGGTAGCCGGCGTAGTATCGCAACTGGCTGTACGGCACGCACCGGTCGATCCACTTCTGCGCGCGCGAAAGTACGGTAGCGCGGCTGATGGCGTGCGCACTCGTTGCCGAGAACAAGGTGAGAGTGAGGGTGAGCGCGAACAGGAGCATCGCAGCCCGCGCGCTCGAATATCGTCGTGCGGCCCTCGTGGTCACCGGCGCCTCCCGTTGCCCATAGCGTACCCCCGTTGGGAGTATATCGGCACCAGGGGGCGGCCGCGGGAGGCCCAAGTGGGCGGCGAGGGCTCCGGAGCGCCGTGTCCAACATTCACAGCATGCGCACATCTTCGGCCCCCGCATGGCACGCAAGTCGCACTCGTGAGCGTGTCGGAAGCCCTTCCGTCAACGCACACGAAGCGCTGCGAGAGCGGCGCCGCGGGAATGAAGTGAACAACAGAAGGAGTTGAGTACACCATGATGGGTCGAGGATTCGGCTACGGGTACAACATTTTCGGCGGCGGCCTGTTGATGCCGCTGTTCGGTCTGCTGTGCATCATCGGCGTCGTGCTGCTCGTGGTCTGGGCGGTCCGCACGTCATCCGGGCACCACGGGACGACCGGTACGACCCCGCCGCAGGCGCCGGGCCACGAGGAAGCGATCGCCATCGCCAAGCGGCGCCTGGCCTCCGGCGAGATCACCGCGGAGCAGTACGGCGAGATCGTGCGCACGCTCGGCAGCTAGACCCGGTCGCTGGTCGCGGAAGAGGACCACGGTCCGTGCACACGAAGAAGCCCGGAGGCGAGTAGAGCCTCCGGGCTTCTTCGTGTGCACACGCTGCGAAGGTCAGTAGGAGTAGATCGACGTCGGGGTTCCGCGCTTCAGAGTGCCGATGGCGAAGCGCGGGTGCATCTTCGGGTCGAGGAGGCGGAAGGTGCGGAGCATCGCGGCATGCGAGACGCTCACGCACCCCGCGGTGTAGCCGGCATGGTTCACGTGCAGGAAGATCGCCGCTCCCCGGCCCATGACCTGCTCGTTGGGCAATGCGTTGTAGCCGGTGGAGAGCGTGTACTCGTACGGGCGGATGCCGTAGAGGTGCTCGCCGGCGAGCGGCGTCGAGGTCTCGACCCAGGTGTTGTAGAGGCTGGTCCACTCGTCGGTCCAGTAGGAGCGCCGGGTGATGTGGCGGTAGGCCATCTTCGTCCCCGCAGGTGCCTTGGCGTGAGTGCCGAAGACGTAGTCGGGGATGGCCCAGATACCTGTCGGCGTGGTGCGGGAGCCCGCGACCCTCTTCGTGCCGTCCACCAGGCCGCGCGAGCCGAGCTTCGCCTTGGTGCTGAAGACCCACCTCCATCGGCCACCCGTGCGGGTGTAGAAGCGCAGCGTGCCGGTGCGCGAACCGAGCCGGGACGCCGTCACCACGATGAGCTGCCGCGAGTCGCCGGTGAAGGCCATGTGCGAGGGGATCGGCGTCGCTGTCGCGACCGGCGGCGCCGCCAGGATGAGTGCGAGCGTCGCCGCGAGAAGGCA
>DATCIA010000005.1:0-18877 GCA_036508075.1 Coriobacteriia bacterium | reverse complement strand
CGCGCGGTGCCCGAGCAGAAGCTCCGCATCGTGCAGGCGCTCAAGGCTCGCGGCGAGGTCGTCGCGATGACCGGCGACGGCGTCAACGACGCGCCGGCGCTCAAGGCTTCCGACATCGGCATCGCGATGGGGCAGCGCGGCACGGACGTCGCGCGCGAGGCGGCAGCCCTGGTGCTTACCGACGACGCGTTCACGTCCATCGTGCGCGCGATCCGCATGGGGCGGCGTATCTACGACAACCTGAAGAAGGCCATGGCCTACATCCTGGCGGTGCACGTGCCGATCGCGGGCATGTCGCTGCTGCCGGTGCTGGTCCCCAGACTGTACGGGCACGCGCTCCCGCTCGTGCTCATGCCCGTCCACATCGCCTTCCTCGAGCTCATCATCGACCCGGCGTGCTCTGTCGTGTTCGAGGGCGAAGCCGAAGAGGCGGACATCATGGACCGCCCGCCCCGGGGCGTGGACGAGCCCGTCTTCAGCCGCCGGATGATCGGCGTGAGCGTGACCCAGGGCGGGGTCGTGCTCGCCGCCGTGGTCGGTGTCTACCTGTGGGCGGTGTTGTCCGACTTCGGAGCGAACGAGGTCCGGGCGCTGGCGTTCACCGCGCTGGTGTCGGGCAACCTGGCGCTCATCTTCGTGAACCGCTCGTGGACGCACACGATCGTCGGAGGCTTCACGGCGAAGAACAAGGCGCTGTGGTGGGTCACCGGAGGGACGGTCGGGATGCTCACACTGCTGTTCGCGCTTCCCGGCGCGCGTGACCTGTTCCAGTTCGCGGTCCTGCACCCGCTCGACATGGTGATCGCGCTGGGTGCGGGCGCCGTGAGCGTGATGTGGTTCGAGGTCTACAAGGTTGTTCAGCGGAAGCGGCACGCGCGGGTCGCGTAGTCCGTACGCGCGTGGCAGGCATCCGGTAGGAGATCGGCTAGGCGCGAGTCGGTCCGGGGCGGGATGATCCCCCCGGGCCGCGTGCCGCCGCGTCCCGCTTCAGACCGTACAGCACGCCGCCCACCCCTCGGACGGCACGGACCCACGGGGGTGGAACGACATGAAGAGGATCGTCCTGTTCGTCATCGGGTGCTACGCGGCGCTCACGATCGGAGCCGCGGGCGCCTACTTCACGAGCCAGAGTTCGACGGCGGAGAACATCGTCCGCGCAGGTAGTGTGGCGATCTCGACGGAGCCGACCTCGGCTGCGATCAACATCGACGCGTTGGCGCCGGGTGGCACCGTCACGCAGTCGATGACGGTCGTCAACACGGGCAACCTGCCCGTGAGCGTGGTAGTCACCGCGGCCAAGAAGGCCGGCATAACCGACTTCTGGGAGGCGCTGACCTGCCGGGTGATCGTTGACGGTGTCGCCGTCTACGACGGGCCGCTCTCGAGCCTGCGCACGACGCCGGTCACGATGGCCACCGGAGCGCGCATGCAGTTCCAGTTCGCGGTCGGCCTGCCGGCCACGGCGGGCAACGAGCTCGCGGGAGACTACGCCAAGATGACACTCTACGTCGACGCCGAGCAGGTGAACTAGCGTGGGCGTCCGCACGGTCGTGGTCAGGGTGGCGGTCGTCGCCCTCGCGGCGGCTGCGGCCGTGTGGGCGGCCTGCGGCTATCGCGCGGTGTACGTCGGGGGAGGATCGATGGCCCCCGCGCTCTGGAGGGGTGACCTTGTCCTGGTGAGGCGAGACGCGTCGGGAGTGGCGCAGGGGGACGTGGTGCTCGTCGCGAAGCAGGGGTGGCCCTCCGGCGTACTCCACCGGGTGCTGGCGGTGAACACCGACGACACGCTCGTCCTGCGCGGCGATTCCAACCCGGTCGCGGACCGCGATCCGGTACGCGCGGAGTCGGTCATGGGCGTCGTGGCGTGCGTCGTCCCTACGGGGAGGGTGCTCGCCGCCATGGAGAGCGCGAGGCGCTGATGGTACAATCTCGGCTCACATAACCAATAGTGAGGCGATGACGGAGAGACGCTCGAGCACAGGCACGACGTCGCGCACAGAGAGAGGCCCGCACGGCTGCGAGGGCCTCGCACGGCGAACGAGCGAGCGGTTCACTCCATCAGCCGCATTCCTGAACGAGGCCGCGCGCGGCCGCCGCTAGGGAAGCCGGATCCCCCGTTACCGGGACACCGTGCCTGAGAGGGCGTGTGAAGGCGCGTCGCATCCGCGGCGCGCACGAGGTGGACCTTGTCGGCGCGTGCGCCCACGGTCAACCGGGGTGGTACCGCGGAAGTCGACTTCCGTCCCCGGGCATGGGACATGCCCGGGGCGAGACGTCGGCTTCTTTCTCGTTTCCGGGGTATGCGTGGGGTCTGCGAAAGGACCGGGATGGCACTCATCGACGAACTGCAGGAACTGCGCTCGGCCGGACTCGAGTCGATCGCCGGCGCGGGTGACCTGTCATCGCTCGACGCTGTCCGCGTCGCGCTGCTCGGGAAGAAGGGGTCGCTCACGGGCGTGCTTCGCGGGTTGGGAGCGCTGTCCGGCGACGAGCGTCCGGCCGCAGGCAAGGTGAGTAACGAGGTCCGGCTGGCTCTCGAGGCCGCGATCGCCGAGCGGGAGGGCATCCTGTCCGCAGCCGCGCTGGAGCGAAGGCTCACCGCTGAGGCGATCGACGTCACGCTCCCGGGCCGGCGCCGCGCTCCGGGCAGGCAGCATCTCATCGAGAAGGTCACGCGGGAGATCTCCGACATCTTCATCGGCTTGGGCTACCGGATCGCGGAGGGGCCCGAGGTCGAGCTCGACTACTACAACTTCACTGCGCTCAACACGCCGCCGGACCACCCCGCGCGAAACGCCTCCGACACCTTCTACGTGGAGGATCTCTCCGGTGACGCCGCCGTGGTGGCGGGGGAGTCCGACGTGCTGCTGCGCACGCAGACGTCGCCGGTGCAGGTGCGCGTCATGGAGAACAGCACGCCGCCGATCTACATCCTCGCTCCGGGCAAGGTCTACCGGCGAGACGTCGCCGACCCGTCGCACCTCCCGCAGTTCACGCAGATCGAGGGTCTGGTGGTCGATGAGGGCATCACGTTCGGCGACCTCAAGGGCACGCTCGAGCACTTCGCGCACGAGATGTTCGGGCCCGACCGCGCGGTGCGCCTGCGTCCGCACTTCTTCCCCTTCACCGAGCCGTCGGCCGAGGTCGACGTCAGTTGCCACCTCTGCAACGGCGCCGGGTGCCGCATGTGCAAGGGGTCGGGCTGGCTCGAGGTGCTCGGATGCGGGATGGTCGATCCGAACGTGTTCGGCTACGTCGGGATCGATCCCGAGCGCTACACCGGCTTCGCCTTCGGCATGGGCGCGGAGCGCATCGCCGCGCTCAAGTACGGGGTCCCCGATCTGCGGCACTTCATCGAGAGCGACATGCGTTTTCTGAGGCAGTTCTGACGCCCCCACGACCAGCGAAGGACGGACATGCGCGTATCGATGAAGTGGCTGCGTGAACTGGTCGATGTGGGTCTCCCCATCGCCGAGTTCACCGACCTGCTCGACATGACCGGTACCAAGGTCGAGGCCGTGCACACGATCGGCGCGGCGCTCGAGGGCGTCGTGATCGGCCACATCCTGACCAAGGTCCGCCACCCCGACGCCGAGACGCTGTGGGTCACGACCGTCGACGTCGGCGGCCCGGAGCCGCTGACCATCGTGTGCGGCGCCCAGAACTTCGAGGCCGGCGATCGCGTCCCGGTCGCGGTCGTGGGAACCACCCTGCCCAACGGGATCACCATCAAGAAGGCGAAGCTGCGGGGCATCGTCAGCGAGGGGATGAACTGCTCTTCGACGGAGCTGGGCATCGGCTCCGATGCGTCGGGGCTGATGATCCTTCCCGCAGACGCCCCCGTGGGGATGCCGTTCGCGCAGTACCACGGCATGGCCGACACGGTTCTCGAACTCGAGGTGACCCCCAACCGTCCGGATTGCCTGTCGATGGTCGGCGTCGCACGCGAGGTCGGGGCCGTCACGGGCCGTGTCGCAAGCGCGCCTTCCTCCACGGTCACGGAGTCGGGGGAGGACATCGCCGCATCGGTCTCGGTGACCATCGATGACCCTGCGCTGTGCCCGCGCTATGCCGCCCGCCTTGTGCGGGGCGTGAAGATCGGGCCGTCGCCCGACTGGCTCGCGGCGCGGGTCGCCGCTGCCGGCGCCCGGCCGATCAACAACGTGGTCGACGTCACCAACTACGTCATGTTCGAGGTGGGCCAGCCGTTGCACGCGTTCGACGCCGCAACGCTCGGCATGCACGGAGGCAAGCGCGCCATAACCGTCCGCCTCGCAGCACCCGGTGAGACGCTCGTGACGCTGGACGGCCAGGATCGCGCGCTCGCCGCCGACACGCTCGTCATCGCCGACCCGTCAGGCGCCGTGGCGCTTGCGGGCGTCATGGGAGGCGCGACGACCGAGGTGACGGAGGCCACCGTCGACGTCCTGCTCGAGGCGGCGTGCTTCGACGCCTCAGCGACCGGTCGGACGAGCCGCCGGCTCGCGCTGATCTCGGAGGCGTCGATGCGCTTCGAGCGGGGCGTGGACGCGAACGGCTGCTTCGCGGCCCTCGACCGCGCCGCGGCGTTGCTCGCCGAGGTCGGTGGCGGCATCGTCGCGCCCGGCGTCATCGACGCGTACCCGCGTCCTGCCGCTCCGGCGATCGTGCAGCTGCGCATCTCGCGCCTCAACGTGCTGCTCGGGACGCAGCTCGACAACGCTCACGTGGAGGGGATCCTCGAGCGCCTCGGACTCGGCGTCGCTAGTGACTCCGACGTGCTGACGGTCACGGTGCCCACCTTCCGCCCCGACCTGGCCCGGGAAGTCGATCTGATCGAGGAGGTCGTGCGCGTGCACGGGATGGGCGCCGTCCCCTCGACGCTGCCCGGGGGCCGCGGCCGTGTGGGGGGCCTGACCGGCGACCAGATTCGCCGCGAGCACGTCGGCGCGGCGCTCCGCGGCGCCGGCCTCAACGAGGCGATCACCTGGTCGTTCGCCGACCCCCGGGACGCGGACCGCACAGGCTGGGTCTTCGGTCCCGATGAGCAGCCCGTGCGGCTGCTCAACCCCATGAGTTCCGACCAGTCCTTGCTGCGTTTCTCGACGCTCCCCGGACTTGTCCGTGCGGTCGCCGACAACCGGCGCAAGGGCGTCGCCGACGTCCATCTCTACGAGATCGGTTCGGTGTGGTGGACGGCTCCGGGCCGCAAGCAGCCCAAGGAGCGCGCGGTGATGGCGGGTGTGCTCGCGGGCTTCTGGAACCGTCCCGGCTGGAACGACCGTCCCGTTCCGCTCGACCTGTTCGACGCCAAGGGCGTCGTCGAGTCGGTCGTCGAAGAACTGGGCATCGCGCGGTTCCGTCTGCGTCAGACGGACCTGCCGCACCTGCAGCCCGGCCGCAGCGCCGAGGTGCTCGTCGGCGGGGACGTCGTGGGTTGGATCGGGGAGGTGCATCCGAGCATCCTCGCGTCGTACGAATGCGCGGGACCCGTGGCGGCGTTCGAGCTTCAGCTCAAGCCGCTGCTCAAGTCGGCGCGCGACGTCACGCCCTTCGTGGACCTGCCCCGCTTCCCCGCGGTGAAGATGGATCTCGCGATCGTGGTCGCCGACGGCGTGTCCGCCGAGCGTGTCGAGCAGGCGATCACCTCGGCCGGCGGCAAGCTGCTCGAGGAGGTGCGGCTGTTCGATGCATACCGGGGCGAGGGTATCGCGTCGGGACACACGTCGCTCGCCTTCTCACTCGTCTACCGGCATCCCGAGCGCACGCTCACCGACGAGGAGATCGCCGGCCTGCATGAGAAGGTCGTGCGCAAGGTCACTTCGGCGGTGGGCGGCCAGTTGCGGGCCTAGATCCGGATTTCGTCAGCCAGAGAGCGCTGATGGCACGGGATAGTGTGGCAACCTGATACAGCATGAGTGCATATTCGTTGACCTGTATGCCTTTCGTAGTGTAGGGTACAGATACTACATGCGCCTCGACGGCCCGCGACACATGGCGCGGGCCGTCGGCACAATGGGAGGTCAGCGATGTTGAGGGCAGCGGTCATCGGCGCAGCGGGCTACACGGGGATCGAGACCGTGCGCCTGTTGCTCGGGCATCCGAACCTGGAGCTCACGATCGTCACGTCGGCGGCCGACTCGGGCCGCCGCCTCGAAGACGTCTATCCTGCGCTCGCCGGGTGCGGACTCGTGTTCGAGGACCCTGCGGCGTGTGACGTCGCCGGCAGCGCCGACGTCGTGTTCCTGGCGGTCCCGCATACCGCGTCGCTCGCTCTGACGCCCGACCTTCTGGAGGCCGGGCTCACCGTCATCGATCTCTCGGCCGACTTCCGGATCAAGGACGCGGCGGTCTACGAGGCGTGGTACGGGACTCGGCACACCGCCGCGGAGCTGCTCGAGCGGGCGGTCTACGGCCTGCCGGAGCTCACGCGCGCGGCGCTCGCGGACGCCCAGCTCGTCGCATGCGCGGGATGCTACCCGACGGCGTCGGCGCTGGCCGCCGCCCCGGCGATCGAAGCGGGGCTTCTCGCTCCCGGTCCGGTATTGATCGACGCGAAGTCCGGGGTCTCGGGCGCGGGCCGCACGCCGGCGCCGAACACGCTCTACTGCGCGGCGGCGGAGTCCGTGCAGCCGTACAAGGTCGGTTCGCACCGGCACACGCCGGAGATCGCGCAGATGCTGTCGGCGGTCGCGGGCGGTCCGGTGGCGGTCTGCTTCGCGCCGCACCTCGTCCCGATGAGCCGCGGGCTGCTCGCCACGGTCTATCTGCGCGCGGTCGAAGGCCTCAACGTCGAGGACGCGGTCGACGCGTATCGCAGCCGCTACGCCGGCGAGCCGTTCGTGACCGTCCACCCCGCCGGCCGCATGCCCTCGACGCACGAGGTCTGCGGCACGAACCGCGCCCACATCGGCGTGGCCGTCGACGAGACGTCCGGGACGCTCGTGGTCGCGTGCGCCATCGACAACCTCGTCAAGGGCTCCGGCGGACAGGCCATCCAGTGCGCGAACGTCGCGCTGGGACTCGACGAGACCGCGGGCCTGACGGCCTACGGTCCCGTCGTCTAGGAGGCCTGCGATGCCGACGACGGACATGCGGTTCTCCCCGGTGCTCGGAGGCGTGACGGCGCCGAAGGGCTTCGTCGCGGCAGGGGTGGCCGCCGGGCTCAAGAAGTCGGGGCGCCCCGACGTGGCGCTGCTGGCCGCGTCAGGTCCTGTCCCGGCAGCGGCGGTCTTCACCACCAACCTCGTGGCCGCGGCACCCATTGTCGTCTCCCGCGAGCACATGGCGCTCGGACGGATCCGTGCCGTGGTCACCAACGCGGGAAACGCCAACGCATGCACCGGCGCTAGGGGCCTCGCCGATGCGCGCTCGATGGCCGCAGAGACCGCCGGCGCGCTCGGCTGCGCTCCCACGGAGGTGATCGTCGCCTCGACCGGAGTGATCGGGGCTCCGCTGCCCGTCGGGCTGGTCCTGCCGGCCATCTCCGTCGCCGCGCAGGCGCTGGGCCGCGATTCGGGGGATGCCGCCGCCAACGCGATCATGACGACCGACACGTTCCCCAAGCAGGCGGCCGTCTCCGTGCACGTCGGCGATCGCATCTACACGGTCGGCGGCATGGCCAAGGGCTCCGGCATGATCAAGCCCGACATGGCGACGATGCTCGCCTACATCACGACCGACGCCCCGCTCACCATCGAGGCGTGCGACGTTGCGCTTCGCGCGGCAGTGGGCCGGACCTTCAACCGGATCACCGTCGACTCCGACACGTCGACCAACGACATGTGCGTGCTCCTTGCGTCCGGTGAGGCCGGCGGACGGCCGATCGGGCCCGACTGCGCGGAGTTCGAGCCGGTCGCGCAGGCGGTCCATCTCGTGTGCGGCGAGCTCGCGCGGATGGTCGTCCGCGACGGCGAGGGCGCGACGAAGTTCGTCGAGGTCACGGTGCGCGGCGCGGCGAGCGAGCGCGACGCGGAACTCGCGGCCTTCGCCATCGCCGACTCCCCGCTGTGCAAGACCGCGATCTTCGGAGCGGACGCCAACTGGGGCCGCGTCGCGATGGCGATCGGCAAGTCGGGCGCGCGCGTCGATCCAGACTCATTCGACATCGTGTTCGCGGGCGTTCCGACCTGCGCGGGCGGTACGGCGCTGGCCTTCGACGAAGCCGCGGCCGCCACGGCGCTCGCCCAACGGGAGGTCGACATCCTGGTCGATCTGCACGTCGGGCCGCACAGCGCCACGGTCTGGACCTGCGACCTGAGCTACGAATACGTGCACATCAACGGGGACTATCGCAGCTGACGCGCGGGCGCGCATGCGCGTTCGATGATGAGGAGATGACGACGGTGAAGGACCTGCTGGCCAAAGCCGAGACGCTGACCGAGGCGCTCCCTTGGATCAAGTCGACCTGGGGATCGACCGTCGTGATCAAGTATGGCGGCGCGACCATGGTCGATCCTGTCCTGCGCGAGATGGTCGCCTCGGACATCGTGCTGATGAAGCTGGTGGGCATCAACCCGGTCATCGTGCATGGCGGAGGTCCGGAGATCACCTCCTACATGGATCGTCTCGACATGCCCGTCGAGTTCTACGACGGGATGCGTGTCACCGACGACAAGGCCATGGAAGTGGTCAAGATGGTGCTCGTCGGCAAGGTGAACAAGGAGCTCGTCTGCGCGATCAACCATCACGGGCGCTTGGCCGTCGGCATCTCTGGAGACGACGCCAACCTCATCAAGGCGCGCCCCGTCTCCGAGCGGCTCGGCCGGGTCGGGGAGGTCGAGTCGATCGACCCGACGGTACTCAACGATCTCATCGGCAACGGGTTCATCCCGGTCATCGCGACCGTCGGTTACGGCGACGACGGGGGCTCCTACAACATCAACGCCGACCTGGTGGCCGGCGAGATCGCGACGGCTCTCGGCGCGGCGAAGGTGATCTTCCTCACGGACGTCGACGGCATCTATGCCGACTTCGAGGACAAGGGCTCCCTGGTCAGCGCGCTGTCGCTGGTCGAGGCCGAGCAGCTCATCGCCGTGGAGCGCCTGACTTCCGGGATGATCCCGAAGGTCGCGGCGTGCGCCCGCGCGCTGCGCAACGGCGTGCCGCGTGCGCACATCCTGAACGGGACCGTCCCGCATGCCGTTCTGCTCGAGGTGTACACCGATGAGGGCATCGGCACGATGATCACCGCCGATGGCGGCAGGCCGCCCGAGCCGGACCGCATGCTCATCCAGGGCGGGAGATGACGGCGATGGGCGGGTACCTCGACACCGTCTCGGCGCTCGACGCCGAGTTCCACATGCACACGTACGCGCGCAAGCCGGTCATGTTCGTGCGGGGCGAGGGGATGCGACTGACGGACGACGACGGCCGTGAGTACCTCGACTTCGTCTCGGGGATCGGCGCCGTCAACCTCGGCCACAGCCATCCCGCCGTCGCGGAGGCGGTGCGGGAGCAGATCGGGCGGCTGACGCACGTCAGCAACCTCTACTACGTCGAGCACCGCGACGAGCTTGCGCGCGAGATCGCTACCCTGTTCGGCGTCCCGTCGCGCGTGTTCTTCTGCAACTCGGGTACCGAGGCGACTGAAGGGGCCATCAAGCTGGCGCGGCGGTGGGGGAGCACGCGCCGTGGGCCGAAGTGCCACCGGATCGTGACGGCGGAGAGGTCGTTCCACGGGCGCACGCTCGCCGCCCTCGCCGCGACCGGTCAGCCCAGCAAGCAGGAGGCGTTCGAGCCGCTGCCATCAGGGTTCACCCACGTGCCGCTCAACGACCTCGTCGCGCTCGACGCATCGGTCGATGAGCGCACCTGCGCCGTTCTGCTCGAGCCCGTTCAGGGGGAGGGCGGCGTCCACCCGTGCGACCCGGAGTACCTGGCCGCCGTGCGCAAGCTGTGCGATGAGCGCGATGTGCTTCTCGTGTTCGATGAGGTGCAGACGGGACTGTGGCGGTGCGGCACCCCGTTCGCGGCGCAGTTCTACGGAGTGCAGCCCGACATCGCCTACCTCGCCAAGTCACTCGCCAACGGGTTGCCGGCCGGAGCGATCGTCGCTCGCACGGAGGTGGCCGATGCGTTCGCCCCGGGCGATCACGGCTCGACCTTCGGCGGAGGGCCCGTCATCGCCGCCGCCGCCCGCGCCTGCCTGCGGGCGCTGCAGGACGAGAAGCTCGGCGAGAACGCGGTGGCCGTCGGGGAGTATCTGCGCGAAAGCCTCCGCGGCTTCGCGCAGAAGACCGGAGTCGTCGCCGATGTGCGCGGGGTCGGGCTCATGAACGCGATCGAGTTCACCGAGCCGATCGCGCCGCAGATCGCCGCATCGGGTCTCGCGAAGGGGCTCGTGCTCAACAGCATAGGTACGCATATTCTGCGTATTCTTCCCCCGCTGGTGTGCGGGACGGACGAGGTTGATACACTACTGACCGCACTCTATGAACTGATGCCGTGACACTCTCCACAGATGG
Source organism: Coriobacteriia bacterium (assembly GCA_036508075.1). GTDB lineage: Bacteria > Actinomycetota > Coriobacteriia > Anaerosomatales > PALSA-660 > PALSA-660. The sequence goes on along the minus strand of DATCIA010000005.1, from coordinate 8,432 downwards.
GAACGCCATGAACGATCTTGTCGGCCGCGACATACTCACTCTCGGGGAGTTCACTCCCGAAGTGCTCCAGTTCTTCCTGCAGCGCGTGAGCACCCAGAAGCGGATGGCGAGCAACGCGGCGTCGCAATCGAAGCCGCTGTCGGGACGGTCCATCGCGATCATCATGCTCAAGCCGTCGCTGCGCACTCGCGTCAGCTTCGAGATCGCGGTGACGCGTCTCGGCGGCACTCCCGTCCTGCTGATCGGCGAGGGCAGCGCGTTCTCGCGCGGTGAGTCGGTCAAGGACACGGTCAAGGTCCTGGAGCGCTACGTCGACGCCATCGTGTTGCGCACCTACGAGCAGTCGCACATCGAGGAGGTGGCCGAGCACGCCTCGGTCCCCGTGATCAACGCGCTCACCGACGACTACCACCCGTGTCAGGTGCTCGCCGACCTGGTCACGATCTCCGAGCACAAGGGGCGCACCGCGGGCCTGAAGGCCGCCTACTTCGGCGATGGCAACAACATGGCCAACACGCTGATGATCGGTGCGGCCCTGTCGGGGATGCACCTCACGGTCAGCTGCCCCACCGGGTTCGATCCGCTTCCTTCCGCGCTCGCGCGAGCGGAGGAGATCGCCAAGGTGACCGGCTCGGTGCTCACGATCGAGCGCGACCCGAAGATCGCGGCCAGCGGCGCCGACGTGATCATCACCGACACGTGGGCCTCGATGGGCCAGGAGGAGGAGCACGACGAGCGCGCGAGGCGCTTCGCTCCCTACCAGGTGAACGGCGCGCTCATGGCGCAGGCTGCGCCGGGCGCCCTGTTCCTCCACTGCCTTCCCGCCCACCGTGGCGAGGAGGTCACGGACGAGGTCATCGATTCGTCCGCGTCCGTCGTGTACGACGAGGCCGAGAACCGTCTGCACGCGCAGAAGGCGCTGCTGACCATGGTGATGGGGTGACAGGAATGAGGAAGCGACTCGAGCGTCAGGACGTCATCAGGCGCGTGGTGCGCCGCGAGCGCGTGCGTACGCAGCGCGACCTCGTCGAGCGTCTGCGGGAGCAGGGTTTCGTCTGCACCCAGGCAACGGTGTCGCGCGACATCACGGAGATGGGCCTGCGCAAACTCCCCGAGGGCGTGTACGTGCTCGCGGAGGACCTCCACCTGCAGCGCATGATCTCGGAGCTGGTCACGGGAGTGGTCCAGGCCGACACGATGCTGATCGTGAAAGCCTCGCCGGGAACCGCACCTGGAGTCGCGGCCGCACTCGACGACGCCGGTCTCGACGAGGTCCTCGGTTCGATCGCCGGCGACGACACGATCCTGATCATCACGCGCAGCGAGGCCGATGCGGCCACCGTCGCGGACACCATCGCGAAGTACCGCGGCCGCCCCTAGGGGGCACGCCGCGCAGCTCAGCCCGGACCCGAACATGTGAAGGAGGGACCCACGTGGCCAAGGCCAAGTGCGTTCTCGCGTACTCCGGAGGCCTCGACACCTCCGTCGCCATCCAGTGGATCCGCGACAACTACGACATGGACGTGGTCGCGCTGGCCATCGACGTCGGCCAGGAGCGACAGGACCTCGAGACCGTGCGCCTCAAGGCGCTCGATATCGGCGCTGTCGAGTCGGTGGTCAAGGACGTGCGCGAGGAGTTCGTGGGCGAGTTCCTGAGCAAGGCTCTCAAGGCCAACGCGCTCTACGAGAACAAGTACCCGCTGCTGTCGGCCATGTCGCGCCCGATCATCGTCAAGCACCTGGTCGAGGAGGCCCACCGCACCGGAGCGACCTGCATCGCCCACGGCTGCACCGGCAAAGGCAACGACCAAGTGCGCTTCGAGGTCGGCATCACCGCCCTCGATCCCGACATCAGGATCCTGGCGCCCGTCCGCGAATGGGACCTCCACACGCGCGAGCAGGAGATGGAGTACGCGGCGGCCCACGGCATCCCGGTGCCCACGACCAAGGACAACCCGTATTCGATCGACGACAACCTCTGGGGCCGCGCCATCGAGTGTGGCATCCTGGAGGACCCGTGGGTCGAGCCGCCCGCGGACATCTACACGATGACCAACGACGCGCGCGCCGAGGTGTGCGACGCGCCCGAGTACGCGGAGATCTCCTTCGAGCAGGGGCTGCCCGTCGCCCTCAACGACGTGCCGACGTCGTTCCACGACATCATCCTCGCCATGAACGACCTGGCCGGGAAGCACGGCTTCGGCCGTATCGACATGATCGAGAACCGTCTCGTCGGCCTGAAGAGCCGCGAGGTCTACGAGGTGCCGGGCGCGCTCACCCTCATCCAGGCGCACAAGGCGCTGGAGGACCTGTGCCTGGAGCGCGACGTGCTCCACTACAAGCTCGGCATCGAGCAGAAGTGGGCGGAGCTCGTCTACAACGGCCTGTGGTTCTCGCCGCTCAAGGAGGCCCTCGACGGGTTCGTCGAGACGACTCAGAAGCTCGTCACCGGCGACGTGCGCCTCCGCTTCTTCAAGGGATCGTGCGTGGTCGTCGGCCGCCGCAGCCCGTACTCGCTGTACGACTACGATCTGGCGACGTACGACGCGACCGACAGCTTCGACCACAGGGCGGCCAAGGGCTTCATCGACCTCTGGGGCCTTCCCACGAAGGTGTGGGCCCGCCAGCGCCGCAAGACGGGCACGGAGGGCGAGGTCTAGCCTCGTGCCGGGCCTCACGACGCGCCGACAGCTTCTCCCCCTCGTCCTGCTCGCGGGCGCCGTCCTCTTCTGGGGGACGAGCTTCGCCGCGATCAAGGTCGCCCTGGGCAGCTTCACGCCCATGACCGTGATGTGGCTGCGCATGGTGGTGGCCACGATCGCGTTCGCGCCGTTCTGGACGCGGGTCAAGCGACCCGAGTACCGGGCGGGCGACTGGAAGCTGCTCACGGTGGCGGGCCTGTGCATCCCGTGTTTGTATTACCTCGCCGAAGGCAACGCGGTGCTCCTGACGACCTCGAGTCAGGCCGGCGTCGTGTCCGCGGTGGTCCCGTTGCTGGTGGCCGGCGGCGCGTGGCTGTTGTGGCGTGACAGGCTCACGTGGCGGGGAGGCGTCGCGATCGGGCTGTCGCTCGCCGCGGTCGCGGTCCTGTCGTTGGCCGGCGGCGCCCAGCAGTCGGCGCCGAACCCCGCGCTGGGCAACCTGCTCGAGCTGCTGGCGATGCTGGCGGCAGCCGGCTCGATGCTCACCATCAAGCACCTCAGCACCCGCTACGACCCGTGGTGGCTGACCGGGATGCAGGCGGCGGTGGGCGCGGTGTTCTTCCTGCCGATGGCGCTCGCGTCCGGCACGGCCACGTGGGCGTCGGCGCCGCCGGTGGCGTGGGCCTGTGTCGCGTACTTGGGGACGTTCGTGAGTCTCGCGGCCTTCGGGTTGTACAACTCGGCGCTGCGGGCGATGCCGGCCAGCCGCGCGGCGCTGTCGATCAACCTCATCCCTGCGGTGGCGTTGCTGGCGGGATGGTTCGTGCTGGGCGAGTCGCTCAACGTGGTCCAGATGGCCGCGTGCGTGGTCGCGATCGGCGCAGTGGTCTTCGGCGAGCTGGGTGGTGCCGGCGACGAGCCGGTCGCGGGAGACGCGGCGGTCGCCGTGAGGGAGACGCCGTAGGACAGCGGCGCGCCGCCGCCGGCACCCGGTCGCGCCTCTGCTATCCTCGGCTTGCATCTATGACCTGCGCTTGAACGGGGAGAGGGCATCATGTGCGCTGACGCGAAGACACCCTGGGGCGGCCGCTTCGAGGGCTCCATGGACGAGTTCGTCACCGGGTTCGGCGCGTCGTTGCCCGTCGATCGCGAGATGTGGGCCGCCGACATCGAGGGCTCGCTCGCGCACGTCCGCATGCTCGGACGGCAGGGGATCGTCCCTGCCGAGGACGCGGTTGTGATCGAGGCCGGGTTGCTCGCGGTGCGCGACGACCTTCAGGCGGGCGCGTTCGTGTTCGACAACGCCGACGAGGATATCCACATGGCCGTCGAGCGGGCCCTGACCGCCAAGGTCGGCCCGGTCGGCGGCAAGCTGCACACCGCACGGTCGCGCAACGACCAGGTAGCCACCGACACGCGGATCCACGCGAAGCGCCTGGCCGCGTCGCTCGCCGGCGGTGTCGTGACGCTGCAGGAGACCCTGATCGCGCGGGCCGACGAGCACTTCGGCGCGATCATGCCCGGCTACACGCACCTCCAGAAGGCCCAACCGGTGCTGGTCTCGCACCACCTGCTGGCCTATGTCTGGATGCTCGACCGCGACGCGCGTCGCCTGCGCGCGGCCCACGACGCGGCCGACGTCTCGCCGCTCGGTTCGGCGGCGCTGGCGGGAACGACCTTCCCCCTCGACCGGCGGGCGGTAGCCGAGGAGCTCGGCTTCGCTGGCGTCACTCCCAACTCGCTGGATGCGGTGTCGGACCGGGACTTCCTCCTTGACCTCTCCTACGCGTGCGCGGTCGCGATGATGCACCTCTCACGCCTGTGCGAGGAGCTTGTGCTGTGGTCCAGCGACGAGTTCGGCTTCGTCACGATGGACGACGGCTACTCCACAGGATCATCGATCATGCCGCAGAAGAAGAATCCCGATGTCGCGGAGCTCGTGCGCGGCAAGACCGGGCGCGTGTACGGCGACCTTGTCGGCCTGCTGACCGTGATGAAGGGGCTCCCGCTCGCGTACAACAAGGACATGCAGGAGGACAAGGAGGGCGTCTTCGACGCGGCCTCCACCCTCGGGGCGTGCCTCCGCGCGACCGCGGGCATGGTCGCGACGCTGCGGTTCAACGAGGACCGCATGCGCGCCGGAGCGGGTGGCGGCTTCATGGCGGCGACCGATCTCGCCGACCACCTGGCCGCGCATGGCGTCCCGTTCCGCGACGCCCACGAGATCGTCGGCAGGCTCGTGCTCGAGTGCGAGCAAGGCGGCCGAACGCTCCAGGACCTGACCCTCGAGGAGCTGCGCGCGGTCTCGCCCGCGTTCGGGCCCGAGGCCCCGGGCGCTGTCGATCTCGACGCCGTGGTCTCAAGGCGCACGAGCGAGGGCGGCACCGGGCACGACGCGGTGCGCGCGCAGCTCGTGTTGGCGCGCGACGCGGCGGCGACCGGTCGCGCTTGGGTCGAGGCGCGCCGCGCGTGAGCCCGCGAGTCCTCGGTGCCGGGTTCTTCGCGCGCGACACCGCGACCGTCGCCCGCGACCTGCTCGGATGCGTCCTCGTGAGCACAGCCGGCGGCTATACGACCTCCGGGCGCATCGTCGAGACCGAGGCCTACCTGGGCGCCGACGACCCCGGTTCCCACGCCGCGACGCGCGGCATCACGCCGCGCAACTCGGTGATGTACGGACCTCCGGGTCGTGCCTACATCTACTTCACCTACGGCAACCACTATATGCTCAACGTCGTGACCAAGCCCGAAGGCACCGCGGGCGCCGTGCTGATCAGAGCGCTCGAGCCGCTCGAGGGTCTCGACGTGATGGAGCGACGTCGCGCCGAGCGCCGGCGCCCGGGTCCTGCGCCGGCGGTCCGGGACCTGGTCAACGGCCCGGGGAGACTCGCCGCGGCGCTGGGAGTCGGGATCGCCGTCAACGGTGAACCGCTCGATGGAAGCGCTACACTGTCCGTGCTCGCCCGCGAAGGCCCGGTTCCCGCCGTCGCGAGTTCGGGCAGGATCGGCCTGAGCTCGGGGCACGAGGCAGAGCTGAGGTTCTTCATCGAGGGCGATCGTCATGTCTCAATCGCGCGACCGGGACAGAGGGTCCCGTCGCGCTCGAACACGAAAGGCACGGTCAGATGAAGCTCCAGGAGATCTATCGCACCTGTGTGGAAGCGGGCATGGAGGCCGACCCGCGCCCGGAGGCCGAGCTGAAGCGCGTCATGGCGGTCTCGGCGCGGGCGTACGGCAAGCTCGACGAGGAGGACCGCCCGTATTTCGACACCGAGCGATTGACGAACCCCTACGCCGACACCCGCATCGCCGCGGGCGACCCCGATCTCGAGGTGCGCGGGCTTATCACGGGCGTGGACATGGAGACGGCCGAGGTGCTCCTAGCGGACCGCCTTCGCGAGAAGGGCGCGCCGATCGACCTGATCTTCGCGCACCATCCCGAGGGACCCGGATTCGCCCGCCTCGACGAGGTCATGCACATGCAGGCCGACCTCTGGGCCGCGCAGGGCGTCGGCATCGGGGCGGCCGACTCGCTGATCTCGAAGCGCGCCTCCGAGATCCGTCGCCACTTCATGCCGTACAACCACTACCGGGCCGTCCAGTCCGCCGAGCTGATGGGCTTCGCGGTGATGTCGTGTCACACGCCGGCCGACAACTCCGTCCACCGGTTCGTCCAGACCTTCCTCGACTCGTCCGTCTTCGAGACGCTCGAGGACATCGTCCGCGGTCTCCGCACGATCCCCGAGTACGACCACGCGGCGCGCAAGGGCTACGGTCCCGAGCTGATCCTCGGCGAAGGGTCGCACCGGCCCGGCCGCACCGTCGTGGACATGACGGGGGGCACCGAGGGCCCGACCGACGCCCTCAACCGCCTCAGCGCCGCCGGCGTCGACACCCTGGTCGGCATGCACTACGGCGAAGAGCACCGCAAGCGCGCCGAGGAACTGCACATGAACCTCATCATCGCCGGCCACATCTCGTCAGACACGCTCGGGATGAACCTGATCCTCGACCGCATCGAGTCCCGCGGCGTTGAGGTCCTCTGCACGTCGGGCATCGTGAGGGTGCACCGCTCTTAGCGCTCCCGCGGGCCGTACATGCAAAAGGCCCCGCACTCCGGTCGGAGAGCGGGGCCTTCTCGTTGCGCGGGATGCTACGGGGTCGAAGTGGGCGAGGGCGTGCTCGTGGTGTCCGTAGGCGGCTTCGGCTTCGGCTTCGGCTTCGGCCTCGCCGCGGCCGCCGCCTTGCTGGCTTCGGCGGACCAAGACGCCTTCCAGATATAGTGGGGCGCCGCCGCACGAGTGAAGTGCACCTTCGCCTTGCCCGCCAGGGCCGACGACATGAACGTATGCCAGATCGGGGCGCAGAACGTCCCGCCGAAGGCGCGTTGCCCGTGGACGTTGCGCATCGGGATCGAGCCCTTGGAGTAGCCCATCCACACCGCGGTCACGAGCTGGGGCGTGTACCCCACGAACCACGCGTCCTGGTAGTTCTGAGCGGTCCCGGTCTTGCCGGCGACCTCACGCCCCGACAGCGCCGCGCGCGTCCCGGTCCCGCCCGAGACGACGCCCATCAGCTGCTGCGTGGTGGCCCAGGCGATGCGGGCGGTGAGCACTTGCTTTCCCGTGGCCTTGTGCTGGTACATGACCGTGCCGTCCGACGCGAGGATCTTCGTTATCCCCGTCGGCTTGACCAGGACGCCGTCGTTGGCGAGCGTCCCGTAAGCCGAGGCCATGTCCAACGGGCTGACGGGAGCCGAGCCCAGCGCGATCGAGGGCAGCGCCGGGATGGGCGCGGTGATGCCCATGCGCTTGGCGGTCTTGGCTACCTTGTCCGCTCCGAGCTCCCAGATCAGGCGCGCGAACACGCAGTTCACGGAGCTGCGGGTGGCCGCCGTGATGGTGATGTAGCCCTTGCCGGAGCCCTCGGAGTTGTTCACGATCCACACCGGGTGCGTCGGGATGCGCGCCGGGGACGAAGCGTTCATCGGTCGCCGCGGCGGGATGCCCTCTTCCAGTGCGGTCACCAGCACGAACATCTTGAACGACGAGCCCGGCTGTCGTTGGCCCTGCGTCGCGTAGTTGTAGCTGTTCTTGGTGTAGTCGCGCCCACCGTACATGGCGACGATGTTGCCGTTCGAGGGATTGATCGACACCAGCGCGGCGTCCGGGTCCTTCTTGTACGGCAGCGTCTTCTTCACGGCGCGCTCGGCCGCGCGCTGCAGCCGGGTGTCGATCGTGGTGTAGACCTTGAGCCCGCCCTTGAAGATGAGCGAGTCGGGGTACTGGGTCAGCAGCTGCTTGCGGATGTAGGAGACGAAGTAGGCGCAGTCGTAGATGCCCTGGGCCGGATCGACCTTCTTCGAGAGGACGATCTTCTCCGACGCGGCCGCGTCGGCCTCCACCTGGGTGATGTAGCCGTTGGCGACCATCCGACCCAGGACCCAGCGCTGACGCGACTTGGCGCCCTCCATGTTGTAGTACGGGTTGAGGCGCAAAGGCGACTGGGGAAGCCCGGAGAGCATGGCAGACTCGCCGATCGTCAGCTGGTTCGCGTGCTTGCCGAAGTACGAGAGCGCCGCCGCCTCGGCGCCGTACGCGCCGTCGCCGAAGTAGACCGTGTTGAGGTAGGCTTCCAGGACCTCGGCCTTGGAGTGTCGCTTCTCGAACTCGTAGGCGAGGTACATCTCGCGGATCTTGCGCGATGCCGTGATCTTGTAGCGCTCGGCCACCAGGATGGTGTTGCGCACGTACTGCTGCGTGATCGTCGAGGCGCCCTCCTTCATCGACA
>DATCIA010000004.1:0-4584 GCA_036508075.1 Coriobacteriia bacterium | reverse complement strand
GATCGTCACTGTGCTCCTTGCGTCGGTACGGTCGAGGGAACGCTCACCGGGGGCAGGTAGTCCGCTCCCAGGATCACGATCATGTCGGTGATCTCCTGCGGTGCGGACTGCATCTGGATCGCACCCACTCCAAGCGCGGCTCGAACCGCCTGCGCCTCGGTCGGAGCATGATAGACCAGTATGGCCGTCGTCGTGTAGCCGAACCGGTCCGCGTTGCCGCTGTCGACCACCTGGAAGCCGGCCCGGATGAGTTGCTGCGCGGCCACGCTCGCCAGCCCGGGGGTTCCGACGCCGTTATAGACGATCACCCGCGGCCTCGTCTTCTGCTGGTCGGCCCGCACACCCCACCACTTCAGCAGAAGATCGGCGACCTGGGCGCGCTGCGGCTCGAAGTAGCGCTCGGTCCCGGCCGTCATGGCTTTCAACGGCAGCGGGACGAGCCAGACGTCGCCGGCAGCGGTCCCCTTGAGGAACGCGACCAGTGAGGACCGCTCGCTCGCGGACAGATCGGTCGACACGATCTTGTCGGTGATCGCGCCGATGTTCTGGTCCTGCAGCAACGCCTGGTAGGCATCGCCGCCGATCACGACGTACTTGGTGAACTGGACGCCGAAGTAGTTCGAGACGGTCGCCTCGCTGACCGCCGGACCGGAGTTGTAGCTCGCGCCGATGCGCTCGAAGCCCTGCCCCGGCACCTCGACGAATGCTCCCTCAGGGATCGCGATCCCCAGGACACGTTTCGTGTCCCGCTCGACCTTCAGCGCCGTGAAGCCGATCGCGGCCCCGTCGCGCACACCGATGATCAGAAGGTTCTGCGACGTCGCCGTCGCGGGCGCGTTCTGTGCTGCTGCGATGCGACGGGCGTTCCATCGGGCGAAGGCGTTGATGCCCAGCGCCAGCCCCCACACAGACCCCATCATGACGACGATGATGAGCACGACGGCCAGCAGGGTCCTCAGCGCGCGGGTGACCGCGCCCGTCAGCCGGCCGCCGGCGCTCGGGTGCGCCGAGCGAACGGGCGCCGCGGATGCGCCATGGTGCTGCCGGCCGAATCGGCGCCTCCGACCGTGCGTGGCCATCGATGCGAGTTCGTCATCGTCCGCCGCCGGGTCGACCCCCGGAGCAGGCTCGGGCGCGGGATCGGGCCCGGGATCCGGCCCGACAGGCTCCTCGTGCACCGGCCCAGGATCCGGGGAGGTCGTCGGACGTCCGCCGAAGATCGCACTGCGGAGCCTCACGCGCGTGGCGCGGGCGCGCACGGGCAGTCCGTCTGTCTGCACGAGAAGCGGTTGCTCGGCGGGTTCCGGCTGCGGGAGCGGATCTGGCTCCGCCTCGGGCTCAGCCTCGGATCCGACCGGGAGCTCCGACTCGATCTCGCCCACCGGTTCGGAATCGGTGCCGGGCGCGGATCCGGTCTCGGACTCGAAGGGCATCTCTCCATCGTCATGTCCGGGCAGAGCTCTGTCGCGGGACGAAGTGCGCGCCCTCTGTGAGACGGCGCGACGCCACCATGGGGTCATCGGGCCACCACCGGAGGGTCGAAGAGCGCGCGGCCCGTCTCCTGCTCGATGCGGGCGCTGACCGCATCCGAGATCGGATGCACCGGGCGACCCCGCTGCTTCAGGTGGCGCAGCGTGCGGCCATAGGCGAGGCGGAAGCACTCGTCGAGCGGTTCGCACGCACAGGCGGCCCGCAACTCGGCCAGTCCCGGGAAGTCGCGCGCCGGCTCGATCATGTCGGCCAGGTAGATGACCTTGTCCAACGCGGACATGGGCACGCCGCCCACGGTATGGACCGAGATCGCGGACAGGACGGCCTCCCCGACCTCGGGCAGGTCGCAGCGCACCAAGGCCGCTCCGACTCGCGCGTGGAGCAGGTACGGATGCTCGCGCTCCAGAGCCACGGAAGGTACCCCGAGGGTCTCGGCCATCGTGACGAGCCCGGCGGGATCCTCGTCGCGCGCGTAGTCATGCAGGAGCCCGGCGAGCTCGGCGGCCGCGGGCTCGACGCCGAACCGCTCGGCGAGCTGAAGTGCCGCTGCCGCGGTCCGCTCGCAGTGCGCGTAGGACTCCGCCGACAGGCGCTGCGCCAGAAGCTCGCGCGCGCGCCGCGTCACCTCAGGCGACCGGTTCACGGTACAGCCCGTTCTTCTCGATGTACGCGGCGACGGCCTCGGGCAGCAGATACCTGATCGGCCGGTGCGAGGCGACGCGAGCCCGGATGTCGCTCGAGGAGATCGCCAGGGCCGGCACGGCCATGGACTCGACGGCGGGCAGTGGCATCTCCCGACCGACTACGTCCGCCCCGAGGTCCGCATCGTAGCCGGGCCGGGTCGCCGCGATGAACGTGCACAGGTCGGCGAATCGGTCGGCGTTCTTCCAGGTCAGGATCTCGCGCACCGCGTCGGCGCCGGAGATGAAGAACAGCTCGGCGCGCGGACCGTACAGCACGCGAAGCTCGACGATCGTGTCGACGGTGTACGTATCACCCGGGCGATCGATCTCGAGGCGCGAGACCTCGAAGTCCGGGTTCGACGCCGTGGCGATCACGGTCATCAGGTAGCGGTCCTCCGCCGATGACAGGTGCCGGTGCGTCTTGCGCACCGGACGTCCGGTCGGCATGAACACGACCTTGTCGAGGTTGAACTGCACCAGGGCCTCTTCAGCGGTCACGAGGTGCCCGATGTGGACCGGATCGAACGTGCCGCCCATGATGCCGATGCGCGCGGTCTTCCTCACGGCCTGACCTGCCCGTCGCCCATCGCGAGGTACTTGGTGGACGTCAGCGCGACGAGGCCCATGGGACCGCGCGCGTGCAGCTTCTGCGTGGAGATCCCGATCTCCGCGCCCAGCCCGAACTCGCCGCCGTCGGTGAAGCGGGTGGATGCGTTGACGTACACCGCTGCGGCGTCGACCTCGTCGAGGAAGCGCTTCGCCGCCTCGTAGTCGCCGGTGACGATCGCCTCGGAGTGCTTCGTACCGTAGGTGTTGATGTGGTCGATCGCCTCGTCGAGGCCGGAGACGACCTTCACGGACATCTTCATGTCCAGGTACTCGGCTCCCCAGTCCGCCTCGGTCGCCGGCACGACCTCGACGACGCCCAAGGACCGGGTCCGCTCATCGCCGTGCAGCTCGACCCCCGCCGCCGCGAGCGCCCGCAGGATGGGTGGCAGGTGCGTCTCGCACACCGATTCGTCGACCAGCAGCGACTCAGCGGCGTTGCAGACGCCCGGCCGCTGGCACTTCGCGTTCATGACGATGGGGATCGCCATCTCCACGTCGGCTCCGCTGTGGACGTAGATGTGGCAGTTGCCCATGCCGGTCTCGATCACCGGGACCTTCGAGTTCTCCACGCAGTTGCGGATCAGGCCCGCTCCCCCGCGCGGGATGAGCACGTCGATCAGCCCGTGCAGCGACATGAGCTCGTCGGTGGCTGCACGGTCGGTCGAGGTGATCGACTGGATCGAATGCGCGGGGAGCCCGGCGCGGGTGGCGGCTTCGGCCAGCACGTCCGAGATCGCCAGACACGAATGGATCGCAAGCGACCCTCCCCTGAGCACGGCGGCGTTGCCGGTCTTGATGCACAGCGCCGCAGCGTCCGCGGTCACGTTCGGGCGCGCCTCGTAGATCATCGCCACGACACCCAGCGGCACACGCACCTGCTGCAGCCAGATCCCGTTCGGCATGCGATGCCCCGCCACGACCTCGCCGATCGGGTCGACCTCGCGCGCGAGCGCCTCCACAGCGGCCGCGATACCGTCGATGCGGCCCGCGTCGAGCATGAGCCGGTCGAGCAGCGGCGCGGGGGTGCCGGCAGCGACTGCGGCATCCATGTCGAGCGCGTTGGCGGCGAGGATGAGCGCGGTCTCGTTTCGCAGCGCGTCCGCCATCGCGACGAGGGCTCCGTCGCGGACGGCGGTCGACGTGCGCGAGAGCGCACGCGCTGCGTCGCGGGCGCGGAGCGCGAGCTGTGTGATCTCGGTCATCGGGTCTGCTCCCATCTCGGCACTCCCCGGCGCGCTCACAGGATGACGAGCCGGTCGCGGTGGACGACCATCCGGCCTGCCAGCGCGGGCTCGATCGAAGCTATCTCCGCCGAGGTGTGCCCCTTCGCACGCTCCAGGTCCTCGGACGCGAGGTCCGACAGGCCCCGGGCGATCTCGGTGCCGGTCTCATCGACGATCGAGACGGGCGCTCCCTGGGCGAAACGCCCCTCGACGCGGCGCACGCCGGCCGGCAGGAGGCTCGTGCCGCGTAAGCATAGCGCGTCACGCGCGCCGCTATCGACCACGATCGTGCCCTGTGGGTGACGGGCGAACGCGATCCACAGCTTCCGCGCCTCGATCTCTCCCTCGCCACCGGCGAAGTAGGTCCCTACCGGCTCGCCCGCGAACGCGTCGAGCAGGACGTCGGGGCGGTGACCGTCACACACGACCATCGGTATGCCGGCCTTCATGAGGATGCGGGCCGCATCGATCTTCGTCGTCATGCCGCCGGTCCCGAACGCGCTGCCGGACCCTCCGGCGGCTGCGAGCACGTCGTCCGTGAGCTCCTCGATCCTCTCCAGGAGCACCGCGGACTCGTC
>DATCIA010000003.1:0-28113 GCA_036508075.1 Coriobacteriia bacterium | reverse complement strand
TTCCCGTAGTTCGCGGCGCGCTTGCCGATCCACCGGACGCGCGAGCCGGTGAAGGTGAAGACGGCCGTCGCCGAGGTGTCGTGAGAGTACTTGTGGGTTCCGCCCGAGAGGCCGGCGATGACCGACGACGACCACGCGCCCTTGTAGGCCACCGTCGACGAGGTCTGCTCGTAGCGCCTCCACAGCGGCGGGCGCGGGACGGCGTACATGGCGCCCGCGATGTCGACGGCGTCGACGTACACGTAGGAGCCGTGCGAGGCGCTGCGGTGCGTGCCCAGCGTCTTGATGACCAGCGTGTGCGTGGCGTCCGCTGCGAGGCCGGTCTTGGTCCAGACCGTCGAGCGGTAGTGGGTGCTCGAGTCGTACAGGTCCACGGTGGCGACCCGGGCGCCGTCGAGCGACACGTCCGCCTTGCCGCCGTGGTCCAACCTCGTCCCGATCCAGCTGACGCTCGTGCCCTTGAACACGACCGTGACCGCGGCGCCTGCCGCGCTCGCGCGTCGGTAGCTGCCACCTGAGGCGGCGGACGTCTTGATCGTGAGCCACGAGCCGGTCCACAGTGGGCGCGCGTCGGTGTCCTGGAACCTGGGCACCGCGGGCGCCGGCGGGTTCTTGAGCGTCACCGTGAATGCGGAGGTCTTCAGGCGCAGCGCGGACTGGAACTGCGTGCCGGTGAGCACCGTCGCCGAGCCCTTGGACCACGAGAGCGTGACGTGGCGCACGAAGCCGGAGGTCCCGATGTCCAGCTTGACCGACCTGATCGTGGCGGGGACCGGCTGCGCGAGCGCCAACTTGTACGCGCGGATCTTGCCGGCCAGCGTCGTGCCGGACATGTCAGCGAGCGTCCACCGGTAGTTCGGGTTCGAGCTGAGGCCGTCCGCGTCGTCCACGCTGCTGTAGTAGGGCTGCGGGGGGCTGGTCAGCCAGACGTCCTGGATGTTCGCTGTGCGACCGCCGCTGCTCGAGGAGAAGAAGGTCTTGATGACCTTGGACCCGTAGACGACGTACTGGTTCGCCGTCGCGGCGACCGCGGAGTCGGTCTTGGCCGACTCATGACTCGACGTCCCGTCGTCCGCCCCGTTGTAGACCTGCGAGTGGGTGTCACACCACAGCACCGAGCCGGATGAGGCGGCGTCGAACGCATAGCTCCGGGCCGCGACCGCCTGGGCGCGCAACGCCTCGACGGGCCAGCTCGACGGGGACTCACGCGGCACGACGCCCCGGAGGTACTGCTCCATCGGCACGTAGTCGATGGCATGCCCGGTCGTCGTGCCCGGGGTGAAACGGACCTGGCCGCGCCACGCGATGTTGTGCTGGTCGAAAGGACCGCTGTCGCCCAGGAAGCGCACCATGGAGCCCGATGTCGGTCCGGTGGCCGCCACGACCGCGCCCGGGAAGGTGGCGAGCACGGAGCCCGGGATAGAGGCCTTGGCAGCGGAGCTGTAGCGATCCGCCTTCACGACCGTCCCGCCGGCGCTGAAGGTGATCCAGACCTTGACCCCGCGGGTCGCTTCGAAGCTGTGGGACGCGTTCGCGTACTCGCTGATGGTGAGCGTGGTGGAACTGCTGGCCGCGGCGATGCGCCACGTCGAGCGCGCCGCCTTGCCGGCGTCGAGATCGACCTTCACGGTCAGCTCGGGACGCGTGGCGAGATCGGTATTCTGGAAGTAGTGCGCTAGGATCCAGTCGTAGGTGCGGCCCTGCTGGGCAAACCCCATGGCGCCGTACTGGGTCATCCCGATGCCGTGACCCCATCCACGGCCTTTGACCGAAAATACCGAGTCGGCGGCGCGAGCAGGCCCGGGGGCGAGGAGCGCCCAGACGCACAGCGCCACCAGGGCGGCGCACGTCACGGACCTCCGAGCGTTGGGGGAAAGACGGAGTGCCGCCATGCGGCCACAACCCCTTCCGTACTGCGACTGGTCTGCGACTGGTGGTTCGGCTGTGATGCCCGGCCCGCATCGATCGCGGCCCCTGGTGGGCACGCGGCGATTCTACCACTTCGCCGCGACGGCCCCGTGCCGGTGCACGCGTCAGCCGGCGACCACCGGAGTGTCGGGGGGGCCCTCGTAGAACTCGATCGCGGCACGGATCGGACCGTCGAACGCGAGCTTGCCCTTCTCCAGGACGATGCCGCGATTGCAGATCGCCTCGGCGGAGCCCGACGAATGGGTGACGAAGATGACGGTCACCTTCTCCTCGGCCATGATCTCCTTGATGCGGCGGTCACATTTCTGGCGGAAGGCCTTGTCGCCGACGCTGAGCGCCTCGTCGACGACCAGGATGTCGGGGTTGATGCTGGAGGCGATCGCGAAGCCCACGCGGGCCTTCATCCCGCTCGAGTAGGTGCGCATCGGCTGGTCCATGTACACGCCGATGTCCGCGAACTCGACGACCTGCCGCTCGAGAACGGCGATCTCCGCCTTGTCCAGGCCCCACAGCTGACCGCGCAGGTGCACGTTCTCGCGACCCGTGAACTCGGGATCGAAGCCCGCGGTGAGCTCGAGCAGCGCGCTGACACGGCCGTTGACGTCGATCTTGCCGGAGCTCGGGAAGGCCACCCCGGTGATCATCTTGAGCATCGTCGACTTGCCCGCGCCGTTCTTGCCCATGATCGCCACCGACTCGCCGCGCTCGACCTTGAACGTGAGGTCCCGGTTCGCGAAGACCTCCTTGAAGGCGATGCGCTTCGAGAAGATGCCGAGGAACCGGTGCTTGTCGCTCCGGTAGAGCCGGTAGCGCTTGTACACGTGGCGGAACTCGATGGCGGGGATCTGCTTCGCGCTCATCTACAACACGTCCGCGATGTCGCGACGCAGGCGGTTGAAGGTGTACAGCGACAGCCCGAACATCACGACCAGCACCACCGCGAAGGCGAACAGCGCGAACGGGTCCTGGAAGAACCACCGCTTGTAGATGAACACGTTGCGGTAGCCGTTGGCGATGAAGGTGACCGGGTTGAAGAGCAGGATCTTCGCCAGCAACGGGTTGTTGACGCGGTTCACGTCCCACATGATCCCCGAGATCCAGAAGATCGCCATGACGAAGGACGTGACGACGTTCGAGAAGTCCTTGCTCATCGCCGACAGCAGCGACGCGAACAGCGACCACATCGTGAAGAACAGGAACATCAGCGCCGTGTAGAGCGGCAGCTGGAGGAAGTACACGTCGACCGGACGACCGAACATGATGAAGATCACGGTCACGATCATGAGCAGCGCCGCGTGGACGTAGAGCTTCGACAGGCTCACGAACGTCGAGATGGTGGAGAGGGGGAACCGGATCTTGGTGACCAGGTAGTTGTAACGCTTGAAGTTGGTGGACCCCTGCGTGAGCATCTCCTGCATGTAGAACCAGGGGACGATGCCCGCAAGCAGCCACAGGAAGAACGGGAACCCGTTCACGTCCTTGCCCGCGCGCAGCCCGACCGAGAACGCGAACCAGTAGACGGAGATCGTGACCGACGGCTTGATGACGGCCCACAGCCAGCCCAGCGCGGAGCCGCGATAGGTCTTCAGCAGGTCGACGACCGCCAGCTGCAGGATCTGCGTCTTGTAGCCCGCGTGCTCCCTCACGATGTCCGCGAACGTCGCGCCGTAGCGCTGCACGCGTGCGAGGAGGAGGTCGAGGGGCGCCTGTCTAGCTTGCGCCACCAAGGTCCTCCTTGATGTCGGTCGTGGAGACGCCCTCGGTCCGCGGGAGGAACACCAGCTCGCAGTGCTCCTTGAGGTAGTCGAAGCGGTCGCTGTCGGCCCAGTCGTCGCCCATGACCACGACGTCGATGTCGTAGCGGCGGACGTCGTCGAGCTTCTGCTCCCACGACTCCTCGGGGATCACCAGGTCGACGTAGCGGATGGACTCGACGATCTCCTTGCGAAGGGCGTAGTCGTGGTACGACTTCTTGCCCTTGCCGGCGTTGAACTCGTCGGTCGACACGGCGACCACCAGGTAGTCGCCGAGCGCCTTGGCGCGGCGCAGCAGCCTGATGTGACCGTGGTGGAGCAGGTCGAATGTGCCGTATGTCAGCACGCGTCTCACGTGGGTAGCCTCCTGTGCGCTCTGCTCGTGCCGGGACCCCCGGCCCTTCTTCGGGACCGCGCACCCGGGCAGATCGTCGCGGCGGATCGTGCGTCGTGCGATTATCGGCGCTCCGGGCCGGTTCGGACAGCCCGAGCCGGGATCTGACAAGTACCCGACAACTCCGAGCGACCGCCTTCGGCCGCGGACGGGCGCACCTATCTTAGAGCGCCGACCCGAATATCCGTTCGATGACGCGCTCGCTCGCGTGGCCGTCGTCCAGGTAATTGAAGCGCTCGTTGAAGGCATTGTAGCGCTCGCGCAGCTCGGGGGAGGGCGAGCCGGAGGCCCCGATCGCGGACAGGAGCTCGTCGTAGTCGTGGGCTATCGGACCCGGCAGCTCCGCGGTATGCAGGTAGATCCCGCGCAGGTTCTCGGCGTAGTCCTCGAGATCGAACATGAAGAACACGATCGGGCGCTTCAGGTTGGCGAAGTCGAAGAACACGCTGGAGTAGTCCGTGATGAGCACGTCGCTCGCGATGTAGAGGTCGTTGATGTCATCGACGTCGGACACGTCGTAGACGA
The DNA here is from genome assembly GCA_036508075.1 of Coriobacteriia bacterium. Taxonomy (GTDB): domain Bacteria; phylum Actinomycetota; class Coriobacteriia; order Anaerosomatales; family PALSA-660; genus PALSA-660. Next base: position 23,511 of record DATCIA010000003.1, on the reverse strand, counting down.
AGCCTTCGTGCGTGGCGAAGTCGAACGTGCGGGCGACGAGGTAGTGCGCGCGGAACAGCACGACGTAGTCGTCTCCGATGTCCGTGCGCAACTGCTCGAAGTCGAGACCGAGTTCCAGCCGGTACCCCGTCGCCGACGAATGCTGGTTGTCGCGGAATGTGGGGGCGTAGAGGATGACCTTCTTGCCCTCCGGGACCCCCAGGCGCGCCTTGACCGCGGCCACATCCTCGGGAGCGAACGTGGCGAGCACGTCGTTGCGCGGGTAGCCTTCCTCGATGATCGCCGAGGTCTTGCCCAGCGCGGGGAGGGCGAACGCGGATCCGAGCTTCTCCGAGGCGAAGGCGGAGGGCGACAGCAGATATGTGAGTCGCTCGCCTTCCCGGACGTAGCGGGCGTGGATATCGTCCGCGGAGAACAGGACGTTGCCGGACGAACCCTCGCGGATGTCGCAGCCGAGCCGCTTGAGCGGGGTTCCGTGCCAGGTCTGGACATAGACCTGTCCTTCGCGCGGGATCAGGTGGATCGGGATGATGGCGTTGGAGATCCAGTACTTGGCGCGCGCGTGGTACGCGTTGTAGACCGGCGAGCCGAACGACACCAGCGTCGCCCTGCTCAGCTCGCCCACGTCCGCATAGGACCGGGCGCTCCGGAAGGCCCACACGAGCTTGTAGTCGTTGAACCGCGGGTCGGCCGCGATCGCGCGGTAGAGGGCTCTCGGGCTACAGGAGTAGCTCCTCGCCTGGAACGACTCGAACAGGATCAGCTTGTCGTCGATGGTGGCTTCCCGCAGGTGCTTGCGGTACTTCGCGCGTCGCCAGCCGTCGAGCGCGGCACGGCTGACGTGCCGGAACCGCTCGCTGCGCTTGCTCAGCGCGATGATGATCCTGCTCGCGACCCGCTTCGCACGACGAACGGTGCGCCTGACCAGTCCCCTGGGCTCGCCCACTTCGAGCTTGGGGGCCGTTCTCGTTCTCGGGTTCGTCTGCGGGCTCATCGGGTGTACCGGTCCTGTTCTTTCGATTCGAAGACGTGTTCGAGCACGCGCTCGCTCGCGTGACCGTCGTCGCGCGGCGCGTACCGCTCGCGGAACGTGCGGCGGCGCTCGAGCGGAATCTCGTCAGCGGCGAGGATGGCCGCAGCGAGGTCGTCGGGGCTGCGTACGATCGGCCCGGGCAGTTCCTTCAGGTCCATGTAGAAGCCGCGAAGGTCATCGGCGTAATGGTCCAGGTCGTACATGTAGAAGACCACCGGGCGCTCGAGGTTGCCGTAGTCGAAGAACACGCTCGAGTAGTCGGTGACCAGCACGTCGGAGATCACGTAGAGCTCGTTCACGTCGTCCACGCCGGAGACGTCGAACACGAACCCAGCGTGGCGGTCGAAGTCGAACGCCTGCGCGATCTTGAAGTGCGCCCGGAACAGGACCACGTAACCTTCGCCCAGCTCCCGGCGCAGGCGGTCGAAGTCCAGACCGAGTTCGAGAGTGTAGCCCACGCCGGGCTCGCGCTGGTCGTCACGCCAGGTCGGGGCGTAGAGGACGACCTTCTTGTCGGCGGGCACTCCAAGAGCGAACTTGATCCGCTCCACGTCGGACGCGGCGTGCGTGTGGAGGAAGTCGTTGCGGGGATACCCCAGCTCGAGCATCACCCGCGCGGCCGATCCGGCGTCCATGCCGAACGCGGAGGCGAACTTCTCGGAGGCGAAGGGCGACTGGGACAGGAAGAAGGTGAACCGGCTGCCCGACAGCCTCCAACGCCCCGCCCTCGCCTCGACGTCGCGCGGCGCGGCCCCCGGGGCGGGAGGAGCGTCGCCGCCGAAGCGCTTGAGCGGGGTGCCGTGCCACGTCTGTACGTAGACCTGGCCGTCCCGCGGCACCGCCTGGGCCGGGGCCGCGGAGTTCACGATCCAGTACTTCGCTCGTGCGTAGGCGGCCAGGTGCTCGGGCGAGCCGGACCGCACGAGCGTGGCGCGCTCGAGCGCGGGCAGGTCCGCGTACGCTGCGGGCTCCTTGAACGCCCAGATCAGCAGGTGATCGTCGTAGCGCCGGTCGCCCACCATGGCCTCGTAGATCGCCTTCGGGCTGCACGAGTACGCCGAGCCCACGTAGGACTCGAAGATGACCGTCTTCGGCTCGACCGGGGTGTCGCGGCACATCCGGCGATACGCGGCCCGGCGCCGCGCCGCGCGCGTGCGCTCGGTGAGACGGCGGAAGGCGGGGCTGCGGCGGCCCGCGGCCGCGATAGCGCGCTTCACGAATCTGCGGGCGTTCATCCGGCCACCGGCTCCACGTGCGCCATGATCAGGTCCGCGACGCGCTCGGTGCACTGTCCGTCCAGTGCGGAGAGGTAGCGCATCCTCATCCGCCGCATGGTCTCGATCGGATCGTGACCGGACTCGATCCAGGCGCCGATGCGGTCGATGTCGCGCGACGCCACGTCGGGCATGTCGATCAGCGGATCGATATTGAGGCCGTACTCCTCGCGGTAGCTGTCGATGTCGTGGACGAAGAAGTACACCGGCACGCCGAACGCCACCGCCTCGAACGCGACCGCGGAGTAGTCGGTGATGACGACGTCGCATACCGGCAGGAGATCGAGGACGTCGTGCCCCTGCGGGATGACGACGTTGGATCCGTCGGCGCTCGCGGTCTCGAGAGGGTGGGACTTGACGATGACGGCGTAGCGATCGCCGGCGAACCGGTCGGTCACCGCCTCGTACCCGGGGTTCCCCGCACGGCGGAACGTCGGGGCGTAGAGCACCGTCGTCCGGGCGGGATCGGCCAGCACCGGGAAGCGCCGGCGGAGGTCGACCGTGGCCGGCGACAGGCGCCCGGCCGAGCGATCACCCGCGAGCGCCAGAAGGTGGTCGAGGCGCGGCAGCCCGAGGGGGCGGACGACGTCCGCGTCGGTCCCGAAGGCCTGCGCGTAGGCCGGGACCGTGTCCGGTCCGGAGCACACCACGACGTCGTAGTTGTGATGCATGCGCATCGCGCGGGCGAGTTCGGAGGAGTGGCCGCCGGGGCGGTCGAGGGTCTGGTAGCCGAACTTCTTGAACGCACCCAGAGCGTGCCACATCTGTACAACGAAGGTGCCGCGACGGTGCGCAAGCAGGCTGACCGGGATGACGTAGCCGTCTACGATGCACGCGCGAGCGCCGGCGAGGTGGTACATCTGGGCGAACATCTCAGGGAGCGCGGCCGCGCGCGTCCATACGGAGCCGCCGATCATCCGGCACCGCGTGACGACCTCGAGGGAGGCGTCGCGGGAGCGCAGCTCGTCTGCGAGCATGCGGAAGTCCCGCGAGGGAGCGTCCGATTGGCGGCTGAGCAGAACGACCTTCCGACGGCTCGGCACCACGGCCTTCAGCAGCGCGTACAGAACCTGTGCGAGCCGATCTGCGAGGGCGATGAAGAAACGCATCGGGGCAACACCTCGCCAGGGGGATCGGTGGCAGCGGAGGTAGACGGCGTCCAAAGGCTGCATGATAGCACCGCGTCCGAGGAGGTGAGCAAGCCCGCGGGTGTCGGTTCGGTGTCGTCGGGACCCTGCTGAATAGGGGTGATGCTAGAATCGGCGTCCGAAGAATAGGAGCGGAAGTGAAGAAACGCAGGTTGTCGAAGACGATCGCGATCTGGGGCGCTGCGGCGATCGTATCCGTCTGCGCTCTCGCCGTCCTGAACTGGGCGGCCACCGTCTGGACCGACCTCCAGTGGTACACCAGCGTGGGCCAGCAGAGCGTCTTCTGGATGGCGTCGCTGTCGCAGCTCGCTGTGTGGTTCGTCTTCGCCGCCCTGGGCTTCGCAGTCCTGTATGCATGCGCTCGCGCCGCATGGCTCGTCGCGAGCGTGAAGCCGATGTACCCGCGCGTCACCGCGATAGCCTGCGCACTGCTCGCCTCGGCGCTGGCGCTGACCATGTCCCAGCAGTGGATGACCTTCCGCATCGCCCTCGCACAGCCGTCGTTCGGCGTGAAGGACCTGCAGTTCGGTGCGGACGTAGGCTTCTTCGTGTTCCTGCTGCCCGCCTTCGAACTGCTGTATGCGTGGCTCAACGGACTGCTCATCGTCGCGATGGTGACGGTGGGGGCGATCACCGCATCCAGCCGACTGCAGGTCGCGGGGACGATCCCCGTCCGCTGGTGGCAACTGAAGAAGGTCCTGCTCTCGCTCGCGGGCTTCCTGATGCTGGCGGTCGCACTCAACTTCTGGATCTCGGTCTGGCGCATCTCCTACTCCCCCGCCGGTCAGATCTTCGGAGCCTCCTACTCGGACATCTACGCTGCGCTCCCGGGAGACTGGGCCATGTTCGGCCTGTCCATCGCGCTCGCGCTCGTGCTCTTCCTCAACGCCGCGCGGCGTGAGTGGAAGCTCGTCGTTGTCGCGACGGCGGCCTGGGCCGTCGCCGGGGTGCTGCTCGTCGGGGTGTGGCCGTTCGTGGTGCAGACCTATGTCGCCACTCCGAACGAGGCGACCCTCGAGCAGCCGTACCGCGCACGCAACATCGCCATGACGCGCGCCGCCTTCGACCTGACGTCGGTCAACGGGGTCCAGTACAAAGCGCTGGAGTCCGTCTCGGCCTCATCGTCCGGCGATGCGGAGCGCATCCTGAGCGACGCGACGGTCTGGAATCCGGACTCGGTGAGCAGGGCGTTCGACCAGCTCCAGACGATCCGGCCCTACTACAAGCTGTCTGCCATCGACTTCGACCGGTACCGGATCGACGGGGAGCTGCGCCAGGTCCTGGTGGCGGCGCGTCAGATCTCGCCGACCGGCCTCCCGGTCAACGCGCGCACGTGGGTGAACGCGAACCTCGTCTACACCCACGGGTACGGTCTGGCCATCAGCTCCGCCAGCCAGACGACCACGCAGGGCTTCCCGACCTTCTTCGAGGGCGGCGTCCCCCCCACCATCTCGACGCACATCGCCTCCTCCGCCCCCGGCCTGACGATCGATCAGCCGCGCATCTACTTCGATCCCGCGATGACCGGCTACGCGATCGTGAACACGGGTGTCGATGAGTTCGACTACCCCATGGGTGACAAGAACGCGACCACCCGCTACACCGGCACGGGCACGCCTGTGGGAGCGTGGCCGTCGCGCCTCGCGTGGGCGGCGCGGCTGGGTTCCAGCGAGGTCGTCTTCTCCGGGTACATCCGCCCGGACAGCCAGGTCCTGCTCTACCGCGGGATCGCCCAGCGGGCGGCGAAGATCGCCCCGTGGCTGACCTACGACGCCAGCCCGTATCCGGCCATCGTCGGCGGCCGGATCGTGTGGATCCTGGACGCGTACACCTCCTCCGACCACTACCCCAACTCGCAGCCGCTCTCCGACGGCACCAACTACCTCAGGAACTCCGTGAAGGTGGTCGTCGACGCGTACACCGGCGAGACCCACTTCTATGCCGTGGGCGACGACCCGATCCGCGACGCGTGGTCCGCGATCTTCCCCTCGGTCGTCACGCCGAAGGGCGAGATGCCGGCCGCGGTCGCCGAGCACGTCCGCGCTCCGCAGCGGCTCTTCTCGGCCCAGGCCGAGGTCTACCGCGCCTACCACATGACGGACCCGACGGTGTTCTACAACCGCGAGGACCTGTGGGCAGTGCCGCTGGACGCCGTCGGGAATCCGATGAAGCCGTCGTACCTGATGCTCGACCTCCCGGATGCGGCGATGAAGCCCACCGGCAAGGCGATGTATCTCCTCCAGCCCTACTCGCTCCCCAACCGCGACAACCTCGTCGGGTGGATGGCGACGGCGTGTGACCCCGCTGCCTACGGCACCCGCACGGTCTACCTGCTCCCCAAGGACCGCGTGATCCTCGGCCCGCGCAACATCAGCGCTCGCATCAACCAGGACCCGACCATCTCCCAGCAGTTGACACTGTGGAACCAGCCGGGCAACTCGGTGGTGTTCGGCACCATGCTGGTCATCCCGGTGGCCAACAGCGTCGCCTACATCCAGCCGGTGTTCCTGCAGGCGCAGAACAACGCGATCACCCAGCTGGCTAGCGTCATCGCGGTCAACGGCGATCGCGTGTCGATCGCCGGCAAGCTCCCGGACGCTCTCTCGCGCGCATACGGCAGCGCGGAGAGCACCGGGACCGCGACCGGGACGAGCGCCAAGTGACCGACGACCACCGCACGACCCCGACCGACGGGACGCCGGACGTCACGATCATCGTCGCGGCGTTCGACGCGATGCCCTACGTGACCCGCTGCATCGACTCCGTGTTCGCCCAGACCCTGGGCATCGACCGCATCGAGATCGTCGCGGTCGACGACGGATCCGGAGACGGCACCGGCGCCGAACTGGACCGCCTGGCGGCGCAGTGCCCGACGATGCACGTCGTCCATCAGGAGAACTCCGGCAGTCCCGCGCAGCCGCGCAACGTGGCGCTCGGCCTGGCCACCGGACGCTTCGTCTTCTTCCTGGACGCCGATGACTACCTCGGGGCGGAAGCGATGGAGCGCATGGTCGCCGCCGCCGATGAGAATCACTCCGACATGGTGCTCGGCCGGCTCGTGGGAGTGGGCGGCCGGAAGGCGCCGCGCTCGATCTTCCGCGTCAACCAGCCGCGCGCCGACCTGTTCAAGTCACGGGTGTACTGGTCGCTTAACCCGATGAAGCTGTTCCGGCGCCAGCACCTCGAGAACCTGGGCCTGAGGTTCGCCACCGACCTGCCGTGGGGCGAGGACATGCCCTTCGTCACGGAGTCCTACCTCAACGCCTCGGTGATCTCGATCGTGGCCGACTACGACTGCGTCTACCTGACCTATCGCGACGACGGCAACAACTTCACCAAGCGCATCACGAGCGCGGCGTCGCGCCTGCAGGGTCCGACCCGGATGCTCGAGATGATCGCGAAGTACGTGGGCCCGGGGCGCAACCGCGACTACCTGATGGGGCGCATCTTCCAGCTCGAGGTCATCAACATCCTCCCCCGTCTCGCAGCGGAACCCGACCCGGTCGCCCAGCGCGCCGGCTTCGAGGTCGTGAAGAGCTGGGTCGACCGCTGGTACACCAAGCCGATCGCCTACCGCCTCTCCCCCCTGCACCGTATCGCCATCAACCTGATGAAGCGCGGGATGATGGAAGAGGCGCTGGCGCTGTTCCCCGAGTGGCCCCCGGCCAGGCCCTGGAATGTGATCGTCGACGGGAACCGGGTGTTCGCGGACTACCCCTACTTCCGCGACCGCGCCCTCGGAGTACCGGACGACTGCTACGAGATCACCCGTCGCCTCAAGGCGCACTGCCACATCGACGACATCGCCCGCAGCGACGGTGCCGTCAGCCTCACCGGCTACGGCTTCATCGACTTCATCGAGACCGTCGGGATGCAGGTGCACGCGGTGCTTCGCCGGCGCGGCGGCGGCGCGGAGTACGCGGTCCCGGCCACGCTGCTGACGCGCGAAGGCTTCGGCACCGAAGAATGGAACCGCAAGATCCTGCGCGAGAACTCGGGGTTCGAGGTCCGCATCGATCCGGCCACCGCTGCGAACGGGCAGAAGCTGCCCGCCGGCACATGGGACGTGGCGCTGCGCATCGCCTCGGAGGGCGTCACCCGCGAGGCGGCGTTCGGCAGCCTGGTATGCGCGGTGAAGGCCGGCGTCCCCGAGTTCGGCGAGCTGTTCTGCCGCCAGGTGGATGCGGACCCGGTGGCACCGGGAGCCGAGAGCCCGGTGCTGGCGGAGTCCGTGACGTGGGTCGCGGACCGGCCCGCGACGCTCCGCATCGCGGGCCGCTGCGACCCCACGCTCGACGCGCCCTCGAGCCTGTCGCTCGCCTTGCTGCGCCGCGACGGCGCGGAGAAGCGGCTTGACGTCGAAGTCGTCGACGGCCGTTTCGAGATCCAGCTGCCGCTGAGGTCGATGGAGAAGGGCCGCCCGCTCCACGACGGCACGTGGGACGCGGTGCTCGAGCGCCGCATGGGCGACACCTCGCAGATCTTCTCGATACCGGCCAGCGCGCACCTTCGCACGCTGTTCGGCTGGCGTGGACTGTGGCCGATCCGAACGCGGATCGTGACCCCCGCCGCGCGGCTCGTCGTCACCACCGAGAAGATCGAGCCGAGGCGGGTCCTGCGCCACGGGCGCCGGCTGGCCAAGCTGGCCCGCTCCGTCTTCGGCTTCCGGGGCTAGCCCGACCTCGTCAGCGCGGGGTGAACGACGCGCTCGCGCGTCGGGTGGTGGTCGCGACCGCCTGCGCCGTGACGCGGACCCGGTACCCCCGCGTGGCCTGCCCTATGTCCAGCGGGCATCGAGCGACGCCGGCGGCGTCGGTCACGGCCGTGCGAGTGATCGTGACGGTGTGGAACCTCCACGAGAACGAGACCCTGAGGCCGGCCACGCGGTGACCCGACCGGTCGCGCGCGATCACCCACGCCGTGACCGTCGACTCCCGCGCGGGCTTTGCCGCGGAGATCCCGACATGGAACCCCGTCTCTCCGGAGTGCAGGGCGACGCTCGGGACGAACCACGTCGAGCCGCGTCTCACTGCCCCGCTCGATGCGGCCTCGACCCGGACCGGCGCCTTCACCCACCTCGGCAGCGCGCCGATCACGCTGCTTGTGTAGGCGACCCCCGAAGCGCCCGTGATCGCGGTCGCGGTGGTCACCCGTCCGGAGGCCGCTGGCCACACGAACGCCACGCGGGCGCCCTCGATGGGCTTCCCCGCGGCATCGGCGCAGCGGGCATACACGTAGACCCGCGTGCCGCGCGTCGGACGCCGGTTGGAGATCGTGACCTTGACCGTGGCGGGGGCGAGAGCGAGGCCCTCCCCGCGCCGGATCCCGCAAATGACGTCCGCGAGGTCGTTGGCGGCGCGGCTGAGGACCTGCGTCGTCACGGCGGATACGTCCGGCTGGGCGATATCGATGGTCGCGGTCGCGGTGAGCCCCTTGAAGAGACGGGTGAACCGCGCGCGGGAGTAGCGCGCCGCCAGGACGGACTTGAGCCTGACGTCGACGATCGGTTTGCGCGCCGCCGCCACGATCCACTGCCCGTTCTGCCCGGGGGTCCGGGTGTAGGGGATCAGAGCTAGTTCGTAGGGGATGTGGAACGCCGACCGGGCGATCGCGGCGTACGAGGTGTGGAACGGGTTGAGCGCGTCGGAGTAGTAGTGCGACAGCAGCCCGAGGCGCCGGCTCGAACCGACCATGTCACCCGCGGCGTACGCGGTGACGGCCTCGTAGTAGAGGTCCGCGGCCCTCTGCGGAGCGCCACCGTAGCGAGGCCTGTCGAGGAAGATGTGATCGAAGCGCACGACCTCGTCGTCAGGGTCGTCGGTGGCTGCCAGGGCCGTCGGCACGTCGATCCACGACGCGTCGGGACCGGCCAGGCTGATCGCCTGGTCGAGGATCCAGTCGTGTGCCCCGAAGCCGTCACCGTTCGCGGGCCCGTTGCACCAGGCGAAAGCGCTGGGGACGATGGCGCCCAGCGCGACAACGAGCAGGATCGAGAACAGGCACACGCGTCGCACGCCGGTCACCCCCGCCCCCTCGCCTCTCGCGCGCCGTGTCCCGGCGCGCACCGTGGTGCAGAGTCTAGCGCTCCGGAGGCCGAGCGGCAGGCCGGCCGCCGAGCGGCTGCCTCACTCCTCGGAGTCTGCCGCCGGTGCGCTGCCCGTGAACAGGCCGTTTCCGTTGCGGTACAGGTACCGCTCGTCCCTGACGAGGATGACGACAGCGTCGGGCTTGTACTTCGCGACGTAGTCGAGCAGCGACATCGCCGTGTAGTGCCGCAGGTCGAGGTAGCGGCTCTCGTCGAACCCTGTCCAGGCGAGCGTCTCGACGGCGTTGCCGAACGAATCGCCGACGAACAGCAGAGACGGCAACTCGGGCCGGTTCGTGTCGATCACGATCTCCGCCCGGTCGCCCTGGTCGTAGATACCGTAGGCGACGGACGCGCCCGCGGGGTGCGGCGCGAACAGGCTGTGCGAGACGACGCCGTCCTGGGTCCTCGTGTACGGGATCGGGACGCGGGGTGAGGCGATGGTGACCTTCTCCGTCTGCGGGAACGTCATCGCGACCTTGCGGTTGAAGGAGCCCACGAACTTGTTCGGCAAGGTGGTGAGCTCGAGCTCGTCGAGGGCGAGCGGCTTGACGCCGAGGCTCTCGAGCATCGACGAGTACGTCAGGTACGCGCCCGTGAGTGTCCAGTGGTGGTCGGTGTCGTAGTAGAGCTTCTCGTCGCGGTGCTTCTCGAAGACGGCGGCCATGTCGACGCTGGCGATGCTGTGCCGCTTCAGAGCCGCGAAGTAGAGGGGCGCGATGCGCGACAAGTCCTCAGGGAACGTGAAGCCGGCAGGGTAGTCGGCTCGAAGGAACGAGTTCTTCGTGGGGTGACCGACCACCAGGAGCGTGCCGCCGTAGGAGTCCACGGCCGCCTTCAGGCGATCGAACTGAACCATCGTCGCGTCGAGTTCGGTGGCGGTCTGCGCCGCGGCCAACGGCTTGTGGGCAGAGAGGTCGCCGAGCAGGACGCCGCCCTTGCCGATGACAACGCCATTCATCTCGACCTTGCCCAGTCCCCGCAGGTTGAGTTGCGCGTAGCTGCGCACCCAGGTGTCGCGTCCGAGGAACTGGTCGCTCAGGTAGGTCTCGACCTTGCGCCCGTATTCACCGGTGACCAGGTCGGCCCACGCCACGGCCGGCCGCTGGGCGAGCGTCCGCTGCTCGAGGGTCGACGAACCGCGGTCCGCGCGCAGGAGGCCGCCGACGCCAAGCGCAACCGCGATCCCGAAGAAGATCGCGACGTAGAGGCCCTGTTCCCATCTCTCGCTCACGGTGACCATCCTAGAACTTGAAGTAGAGGAACGGTGCGAAGGTCGTGCTCACGATGTAGGCGATCGAGACGACCAGCAACGCGCCGGACACCGCGAGCACGCCGAGCCGTGCGACGTTCTGTGCGACCGTCGATCGGTCCGAGCGCTCCCAGAGTGTCCGGGCGAACGGTACGAGCGGCAGCGATGCAACCAGTCCGACCACGAGCTCGAAACGGTACTGGCTCAGGTAGTACAGCGCGCGGGGGTCGACCAGGGCCCGGCCGCCGAGGCCGGCCATCACGCCCAGGTATGCGAACGCACCGCCCATCGTCTCCGACTTGAAGATCACCCAACCGACGACCACGGCAAGCATCGTGAGGGCGTGCCGCACGGGCCGCCAGACGCGGTCCGCGGCGGCGCCGACCACGAACTTCTCGATCGCCATCAGCACGCCGTAGTACACGCCCCAGAGCACGAACGACCAGGTCGCGCCGTGCCAGAGGCCCGTGAGCGCCCACACGATCAGGATGTTGCGAAGGTTGACCAGCTTGGTGACCCGGTTGCCACCGAGCGGGATGTACACGTACTCCCGGAACCAGGTGCCCAGCGACATGTGCCATCTGCGCCAGAACTCCGTGACCGACTGCGACACGTAGGGGTAGTTGAAGTTCTCGGGCAACTTGAACCCGAACATGCGTCCGACACCGATCGCCATGTCCGAGTAGCCGGAGAAGTCGAAGTAGATCTGGCCGGTGAACGCGAGCGCGCCGAGCCAAGCTCCGACCACCGAGAGCTGCGCGGTCGGCGTGGCGAAGATCGTGGTCGACATCGTGCCGAGCGCCCCCGCGATGAGCGCCTTCTTGGCGAGGCCGACGATGAACCGGCGAGCGCCCATCGCCACGTTCTCGAGGCTCTCTCCGCGGTCGCGGATCTGCGCGTGGAAGTCGCTGTAGCGAACGATCGGACCCGCAAGAATCGTGGCAAACAGTCCCATGTAGAGCGCGACGTCGAGCGGGTTGCGCTGCACGGGAGCGCGGCCGCGATACACGTCCACGAGGTAGCTCAGCCCCTCGAAGGTGAAGAACGACACCCCTATCGGCATGATCAGCGACGGGATGGGCAGATGCAGGCCACCGACCGCGTTCGCGGAGCTCGCCAGGAACCCGAGGTACTTGAAGGACGCCAGGAGCGCCACGTTCGCGACGACGCCCGCTACAAGCGCGGTCTTCGCACCTGCGGGCCGCCCGCCCGAGCGCAGCGAGTCGATCGCCATCCCGCACGCGTAGTTCACGGTGATGGAGATGGCCAGGACCAGCAGGGAGTTGAGCCCGCCATAGGCGTAGAAGACGGCGCTCGCCGCCAGCAGCACTCCGTTGCGGCCGCGACGGCCCGGCACGGCGAAGTAGACCCCCGCCGCGAGCGGCAGGAACGCGAACAAGAAGGTCACGCTATTGAAGGGCACACAGACCTCCGAATCGTGCTCCACAACTATGGTTCGCGCGCCGCAGCGGCGAGGCGGTCATTCACCCGCGGAGCGCCTTCGCTGCGCAGCGAGCGCCTACTTGAAGGTGAACTTAAGATTCCCGGGCAGACCGTAGAACAGGTTGAAACGGTAGTCCAGCGGATACCAGAGCGGGTCGGGTGCGTGGACGTAGCCCGGGAACGGCAGCTTCTTCGTTGCGATGCGCGTCTGCCCGGTCGCTGCCTGGCCCCTGATCGCCTCGAGCCTCGTGCTCGCCGCCGAACTGACGCTGGCGTAGATGAAGATGTTCGTTGCGAGAAGGACCAGCGACACCAGCGCGAAGAAGACCGTGGACCACGAAGTGTAGCGACCACCCGCCAGGTCAGCCACGTTCCTCGAGAACACGGCGACGATCACGAGCATGAGAAGGTACGTCGGCAGGAAGCACCGAGGGCCGATCGGATCGACGATCGCCAGCGGCGCGATGAGTACGACGACCGAGAGGGCGGCCACCCAGACGATCAGCCGGTCGCGAGCGCCCGGCAGCAGAGTGCTCGCCGTCAGGAGGATCGCGGCCAGGAGAAGCATCGCCCCCGCTCCGCTGAGGCTCCGGAAGACCAACCGACGGGAGAGGTCCTGGGCCGCGACCATCATCAGGAAGACGCCCCCGCAGGCGAGCCCGAACGGCAGGTAGCGCCTGCGGCGAGCAGCCGCGCCGCCGTCGGCGGCACGTGCCGCCAAGAGGCAGATCAGCACCACCAGAACAGCGTCCAGTGCCACGTTCTGCGCGATCGCAAGGCCCGCGATCGTGTCCATCACCTTTCCGACCAGCTCCGTGATCGCCGAACCGCCGGCGCTCGTCCTGATCACCTGGTACGCAGGATCCGGAGCCGCCGCGAGGCGGTACGCGCCGTTCGAGAACATCATCAACGCACCGCTGATGAACGACCCGGTCCAACACAGGCCCTCGGCGGAGAAGCGACCGAAACGCCTCCTGTGGGCGATCAGCACGCAGACACTGGCCACCACGAGATAGAGGGTCACGTGCTCCAGGCACAGCGCCGAGACGAACCCCAGGAGCAGCACTCCCGCGTATCCGACGGCGCTCTTCCTGCCCTCGCCTGCCGCCTGCCAGTCCCTCTTCGCCGCACGCAGGTAGATCAACATGAGCAACGCCGCGAGCGCATAGTTCGAGAAGCCCGACAGCCACACGACTCCCTCGCGCCAGAGTCCGAGCGGCATGGCGAAGAACAGGGCGACCGTCACGAGGTACCCCGAACGGCTGCGGTTCTCACTGAGGTCGAGTATCAGGAAGATCGTGAGGGTCACGACGGCGGCCACGGTGATCCGGCTCAAGAAGCCTATCCTGGTCAGCAGAAGGATCGCGAGGTCCCCCACGTACCGCCCGTTGTAGTTCGCGAACAGGGTCTGGAGGCGCTCGATCCCGACAGCGGAGCCCCACGCCCAGTCGTCGCCGCTGTACGGGAACAAGAGCGCGAGTCCGCAGAACGCGACGAAGACGCCCGCGAGGAAGAACCTCTCGAACCTCCTGTCATCGCGCCACAACGCCGACAGCCGCTCCCCCGTCATCGGAAGATCACCTTCCTGTAGAGCACGAAGTTCCAGAGGGTGATGCACACCATCGTGAGGATCTTTGCTGCGACGGATATCACGCCGACGCCGACCAGCGCGGCGATGACGGTCGTCGAGAAGGTCATGTTGAACAGGAAGAGCAGCACGTAGAGCAGGAGACTGCGGCCGACGTGGCCCCGGCTCCCGAAGGTCCAGGAGCGGTTGAGTGCGAAGTTGAGCGCGGTGGCGACCACCACAGCGACAGGATTCGCGAGCAGGACGTTGTGTCCCGACAGCGCGAAGAGCCCTTGGAAGACGACGATCTCGAGCAGCGCGGTGGATCCACCGACGAGCAGATAGCGCCACATGCTCGCCGCGACCGGCGGCACGGAGGCGGCGCTCAGCTCAGCCTGCTCGCCGTCCGCATCGCTACTCATCCGTCCCGGCGCCCTTGATCTCGGAGATGATGAAGCGGGGACGGGCCTTGGTCTCTTCGTAGATCTTGGAGAGGTAGACGCCGATGATCCCCAGATTGACCATGATCAGTCCACCGATGATCAGCAAGAGGATGATGACGGTCGTGAAGCCGCCGACCGCGACTCCCGCGAACTTGTTCCACAGGGTCTCGATCCCGAGCGCGACGGCAAGCACGCAGAACACCGCACCCATGTACGAGATCACGTACAGCGGCACCGAGGTGAACGAAGCGGTGCTGTGTACGGCGTAGGTGACCAACTTCCCGAACGACCACCCGGATCGTCCCTGGAGGCGATCGTCGACGTCGAAGGGGACCTCACAGTGGTTGTAGCCGACCCACGAGGTCATCCCACGGAAGAACGTGTTCGTCTCGTTCAGCCGTCCCCACGCGTCGACCACCCGGCGGTCCAGGAGTTTGAAGTCCGTCGCCTGATTCAGATCGAGGCCCGTCAACGCGCTGAACACCTTGTAGAACGATGCGGCGCCCAACTTGAGGATCGCGGACTGCTTGCCGCGGTCGCGCTTCACTCCCTCGACGACGTCGAAGCCCTCTTCGCGCCACAGACGCACCATCTCGACGATGACCTCGGGCGGATGCTGCAGGTCGGCGTCGATCGTGACGACCGCGTCGCCCTGCGCGAGACCGATCCCCGCGCACAACGCTGCCTCCTTGCCGAAGTTCCGGGACAGATCGGCGATCGTGACCCCGGAGAGGGATGTCGCCAGCCGGGAGAGCTCCCCCCAGGTGCCGTCGGAGGATCCGTCGTTGATCAGAACGAATCCGTGCACGATACCCGCGTCGTTCAGGACCGCGTCCACGCGCCGAACATTCTCGCAGATGTGCGACGCCTCGTTGTAGACGGGCATCACGACGGTGATCGTCGGCGTCGCGGACATCCCCTAGCGCCTCGCAGATTGCGCGGCCGGGTCCGTCCAGTCCTTGCCGATGACGACCATGACCTGCGTGTCGAACGCGTACATGCCGGCTGCAGGGATCACATCGCCGAACCCGAGCGTCTCTCTCGTGAAGTTCGCCTGAGCTTCGAAGCCCTTCTGGTAGACGATCAGCGTGCGCCCGTAGACGTACTGCGTCATGTTGCTCGTCTCCGAGACCTTGAACCCCTGCTTGACCAGGAAGCCCGAGCACTGCTTGCCGAGCCCGGAGACGCCCGCGCCGTTGCGGACCGTGGTCTTGAAGTCGGCGGGCTTGACCGTGCTCGTTGCGGTGGCGGCGCCGCTAGTGGTCGTGGTCTTGGTGGGATCGAGCGGCTCGCCCTTCTTCATGCGGCCGAGCATGGCGTCGAACTTCACCTGGTCGAGCACGACCCACGCGATGCCGTCCATGTACTTGGCGCCGCCCGGAGCGTTGGCCGAGTCGATCTCAGACGACTTCATCCCCTTGAACTGCAGCACGAGGTCGGCCATCTGGGTGGGGGTGAGATCGGTGTCGAGGTTCGAGGCGATCGCGTTGATGATCGAGGACGCCTTGAACATGTTGGACAGCGACAACGCCTGCGAGGCGAGCGCCTTGATGAACGCCTGCTGGTTGCGCATGCGACCGAAGTCGCCGTCCACGAGCGTGTGGCGGGTGCGCACGAACGTCAGCGCGTGGCGGCCGTCGAGCTTCTGATAGCCCTTCTTGACCGTCGCATAGGCCTTGCCGTACGCGGACGCCTGGGTGTCGTAGATGTCCTGCGGCACGTCGATCCACACGCCGCCGATCGCGTCGACGACGTCACGGAAGCCGTTGAAGTTGAGGTTGACGAAGTGCGAGATCGGCAGGCCGGTGAGTTCCTTGATGGTCTTGATGACCAGGGTCGGCCCGCCCCATGCGGCCGCCGCGTTGATCTTCTGGATGCCGTAGCCCGGGATGTTGACCCGCGAGTCGCGCGGTATCGAGATCATCTGGATCTTCTTGTTCTTGGGGTCGATGCGCGCGACCATGAGCGAATCCGAACGCGCACTGGTCTCTCCCGGACGCGCGTCCGAGCCCATCAGCACCATGTAGAACGGGTCCCCCGGAGGCGCCGCCTGCCCGTCCTGCAGCAGCTTGGCCAGCTCCGGGTCGGAGTTCGATACGGCGTTGATCTTGTTGCCGATGCTGCGGACGTAGAAGACGCCCGCGACCGCCACGCCGACCAGCACAAGGGCGACGATGACGGCGATCGTGACGGCAAGACGCCTGCGCCGACGCCTCGTCGCCGCAGGGTTGATGACCTTGCCCGCGCGGACGCGGCGACGGTTGGTCTGGCGGATGGTCTCGTCCGAGGCAGTGGCCGGATCGAGACGGCTGATGTCGCGCGGGGCCCGGCGGTTCGACGCGGAGGGCTTGCGCCGCTGCGAGCGCTTGGGGCGCGGTGTCTCGTCGTACATGCGTGCCTCTCGGTAGCGTGGCACTCCTCGCCCCCATCAGGTGAACGAGCGCTGCGTTGATAGTCGGAGAGTCAGTATACGGCACGTCCGGAGATACGGCCGACGCGTTGCTGAGCCGTAGCCACGCGCCGCCGGGGCGGTGCCGAACTAACGGCTACCGTGCTCCCAGGCGCTGCCCGGGCGCGACCTCACCGGTGACGCGAGCGGGTGCTCCCATGACGATCGCCAGCGGCGCAACGTCCGCGGTGACCACCGAACCGGCGGCCACGAGCGCGTCGGCGCCGATCTCGACGCCGGGGAGGATGACCGCCCCGCCGCCGATGCGAGCGCCGCGACGGACCGTACAACCTTTGAGGTGCTTGAAGCGCTCGGCTGTCCGGCCGAGGTAGTCGTCGTTGGTGGTGACGACACCGGGGCCGATGAAGCAGTCCTCCTCGACGACCGAATGCGCCGCCACGAAGGCGCCCGGCTGCACGGCGGTGCGCGCACCGATCTCCGTGTCGTTCTCGACGATCGCACCGCGTCCGATCACGACGCCGTCGCCGATGCGACACCGGGCCCCGATCTGCGCGCCGTCCTCGACCTGGCAGCCGGCACCGAGGACGGCGCCCGCCATGAGCACGGTGTGGCTGCCGATCGTGCAGCCCTCCCCTATCTCCACGCCCTTGGGCTCCAGCGCGATGCGCTGTGCGCTGTCCACGGCGCGCTCACCGATCATCGCGAAGTCGGCGACGACGCAGCGTGCCGCGATCACCGCGCCGATGCAGACGGTGACGTGGTCGCCGATGAAGCAGCCGTCACCGATCCGCGCCATCGCGCAGAGGTGGGCGAACGACCCGAGACGCACCGATTCGCCGATGGTGACGCCTTCATCGACGATGGAGAACGGCAGGGGTGCGAACGCCGCCCCTATCTTGGCGGTGGGGTGGACGAGGATGCTCGACATCTAGTCAGCGTCCTTGATGGCGAACATGAGCTCGCCCGAGCATGCGAGCTCGTCGCCGACGTGCGCCCGCGCGGCGCCGAACCCGATCGGCCCGCGCAGCTTGGTGATCTCGCACTCGAGGCGCAGCGTGTCACCGGGGCGCACCTGGCGCTTGAACCGCACCTTGTCGATGCCCGCGAACAGGGCGATACAACCCACGTTCCGGGGAAGCGACAGCAACGCGACCGCGCCGACCTGAGCGCACGCCTCGACGATCAGCACGCCGGGCATCACAGCGTAGTCGGGGAAGTGGCCCGGGACCCAGAACATGTCGGAGGTCACATCGAGGTAGCCGACGGCGGAGACGCCGGGCTCGCACCACTCGATGCGGTCGATGAGCAGGAACGGCTCGCGGTGCGGGATGATCGCCTTGATCTGATCGCGGTCCAGCATGTGCGTCACTCCTTCGCGGAAGGGCCCGGCACGCAGGCCGCGTCGGGGTCGTCAGCGTCGACGCGACGGACATCGGCGCCGAGCGCCCGCAACTTGTCGACGAAGCCCTCGTAGCCGCGATCGATGTGGTGGATCTCGGTCACGACCGTGCACCCGTCGGCCACCAGCCCGGCCACGACGAGCGCCGCACCGCCGCGCAGGTCGGGACTCGCGACGGGCGCTCCGGACAGGCGGGCCACACCGCGGATCAACGCATAGTGACCGTCGATCCTTACGTCGGCGCCCATGCGCGAGATCTCGTCGGCGAAGATGAAGCGGTTCTCGAAGACGTTCTCGGTTATGACGCTCCCGCCGTCGGCGATCGCCATCATCGTCATGAACAGCGACTGAAGGTCGGTCGGGAACCCCGGGAAGGGCAGGGTCTGGATGTCGATGGCACGCAGCGGACCGGTGCGGCTGATCGTCACGCGGTCGGCGCCGCGCTGCAGCGTGCATCCCGCTTGCTCCAGCTTCTGCAGCACCACGTCGAGGTGCGCGGGGTCGAAGCCCGTCACCGTGACGGGTCCCGAGTCGATCGCGCCGGCCATCAGGTAGGTGCCCGCCTCGATACGGTCGCCGACCACCGTGTGGTCGACCGCCGTCAGCGCCTCGACGCCGGTGACCCGGATGACCGGTGAGCCCGCGCCCTCGATCCCGGCTCCCATGCTCGAGAGCATGGTCGCCAGGTCGACGATCTCCGGCTCGCGGGCCGCGTTGTCGATGACCGTCACGCCTTCGCCGAGCACCGAGGCCATAAGGAGGTTCTCGGTGGCGCCCACGCTCGGGAAGTCGAGCACGACGTCGGCGCCGTGCGCGCGGCCCGTCGCATCGATGTAGCCGTGCTCGGTGCTGACCCGCACGCCGAGCTGCTCCAAGCCGCGGATGTGCATGTCGACCTTGCGGGAGCCGATGTTGCAGCCGCCGGGCATCGCGACGTGCGCGCGCCCGAGCCTGCCCACGAGCGCGCCGAGCACGCACGTGGACGCGCGCATGCGCACGACCAGATCGTAGGGGGCCTCGTAGCTGACGAGCGTCGTCGCGTCGATCGTCAGAACGTGGCCGGCGCGCGTGACCACCGCCCCCAGATGCTCGAGGACCTCCGCCATGAGCGCTACATCGCTGATGTCGGGGACGTTGCGCAACGTGGTGACGCCGGGGGCGAGCAGCGCCGCCGCCATCAGCTTCAGCGCCGAGTTCTTGGCGCCGCCGACGCGGACCTCACCGGTGATGGGCCTACCGCCCTGTACGACGATCGCTTCCATGGATGCGTTGACCTCACATGTTCGAATGCCGACAGGGGAGCAGGTGAAAGGGTACCCGAGCCGGACGCGGAGAAACACAAGCGTTCACAACCTGTCAGGCGGAGCGACGATGCCAGTCTACTCATCGGCCCTGTGGCAACACCCCCGCGGTACACGGGGCTGCCCGGGGTGCGCGAAGGCCGGCAGCGCTGCGAGGCAGACCCCGAGAGCGAAGGGCCCGGGAGCACGCGCTCCCGGGCCCTTCGTGAATAAGCGTGCGGAGTGCGGACTCTAGTGCGCCGTCCCGACCGCGATGCGGACCTCGGCCCACCTCAGTTCGCGCTCGAGGTCGTCGTAGCCCTCGTCGCGCGTGCCATGGGGAAGCTCGGCGATGCGGGCCTCCGCCAGCGCCTTAGCCTGCCGGGCACGCTCGACGTCGATCTGGGAAGCGATGATCGCATCGTCCGCGAGGATGATGACCTTGTCCTCGTGGACTTGGATGTAGCCGCCCGAGACCGCGAACCACTCGGTAGTGTCGCCGAACTTGATGCGCACCTCCCCGGGCTTCAGCGCGCCGACGAGCGGGGCGTGGAGCGGCAGGACGCCGATCTCGCCGTCGATCGTCGGGACGACCACCATCGCCACCTCGTTGGTGTAGACGATCTGCTCCGGCGTCACGATCTCGACGAGTAGGGTACGGGGCATGGGGCCTACTCCTGCGCCTTCAGCTTCTCGGCCTGCTCGAATGCCTGCTCGATCGTGCCGACGTAGCGGAACGCCTGCTCGGGCAGTGCGTCACACTCGCCCTTCACGATCATGTCGAAGCCGCGGATCGTGTCCTCGAGCTTCACGTACTGACCGGACATGCCGGTGAACTGCTCGGCCACGAAGAACGGCTGCGACAGGAACTGCTGGATCTTGCGGGCGCGCATGACGACGAGCTTCTGCTCTTCGGAGAGCTCGTCCATGCCGAGGATGGCGATGATGTCCTGCAGGTCCTTGTAGGTCTGCAGCACTTCCTGGACGGCGCGGGCGACGCGGTAGTGCTCCTCGCCGACGACGTCGGCCGACAGGGCGCGCGACGTGGAGGCCAGCGGGTCGACGGCCGGGTAGAGACCGAGCTCCGAGATCGAGCGGGAGAGGACGGTCGTGGCGTCGAGGTGGGAGAACGCCGTCGCCGGTGCCGGGTCGGTGAGGTCGTCGGCCGGGACGTAGATCGCCTGGACCGACGTGATCGACCCGCGCTTGGTGGACGTGATGCGCTCCTGGAGCTCACCCATCTCGGTGGCGAGGGTGGGCTGGTAGCCGACCGCGGACGGCATGCGGCCGAGCAGCGCCGAGACCTCAGAGCCCGCCTGCGTGAAGCGGAAGATGTTGTCGATGAACAGCAGGACGTCCTGGCCCTGGTCGCGGAAGTACTCAGCGACCGTGAGGCCCGCCAGTCCGACGCGCAGACGCGCTCCGGGGGGCTCGTTCATCTGCCCGTAGATCAGCGCGGTCTTCTTGATGACGCCCGACTCGCTCATCTCCACGAAGAGGTCGGTGCCCTCACGGGTGCGCTCGCCGACGCCGCAGAACACGGAGGTGCCGCCGTGGGCCATGGCGAGGTTGTTGATGAGCTCCTGGATGATGACGGTCTTGCCGACGCCGGCGCCGCCGAACAGGCCCGTCTTGCCGCCCTTGATGTAGGGCTCGAGCAGGTCGACGACCTTGATGCCGGTCTCGAAGATCTCGGTGGTGGGCTCGAGGTCCTCGTATGCGGGAGCGGCGCGGTGGATGGGGTAGTACGCCTCGATCTCGGGCATCTCTTTCCCGTCGACCGGCTCGCCGAGCACGTTCCAGATGCGGCCGAGGACGCCGGGCCCGACCGGCATCATCATGTTGGCGCCGGTATCGACCGCCTCCATGCCGCGCTGGATGCCGTCGGTGGACGACATGGCGATCGCGCGGACGACGTTGCCCTCGAGGTGCTGTTCGACCTCGGCGGTGACGTCGATCGGCCCGATCGCGGAGGTGGTCTGCACCTTCAGGGCGTTGTAGATCGCAGGCATCGAATCGGGCCCGAACTCCACGTCGAGGACGGGGCCGATGACACGGACGATGCGTCCGGTGTTCATGGGCGCTTCTTTCTCGTTGACGGTCATCTAGTGCTTCTCCAGCGCTGCAGCGCCGCCGACGATCTCGGCGATCTCGTTGGTGATCGCACCCTGGCGAGCACGGTTGTAGCTGCGGGTGAGCGTGGTGATCATCTCGCTCGCATTGTCGGTAGCCGACTTCATGGCCTTGCGGCGCGCCCCCTGCTCGGAAGCGGCCGACTCGAGCAGCGCACGGTAGATCAGCGTCTCGATGTAGGTCGGCAGCAGACGCTCGAGAACGGCGTCCGCGGAGGGCTCGAACATGTACTCGGGGTTGACCTTGAGGCTGTCGGCGCTCTCCTCGACCACGTCGTGGCGCAACGGCAGCAGGTCGTGGACCTCGGGGACCTGGTCGGCGACGTTCTTGAACCGGTTGAACACGACCTTCACCGCGTCGAACTCGCCCGCGGCGTAGCCGGCGATGACGCGAGCGGCCATCGACCGCGCATCGGCGATCGTGGGCTTGTCGGTCATGTCGCGGTACGTGGCGATCGGCTCGACACCGCGATAGCGGAAGTAGCCGATCGCTTTCTTGCCGACGGCGATGACGTCGGTCTCGGCGCCGCGCTCGTGCTCCTCGCGCATGATGCCTTCGACCAGTCGGAGGATGTTGCTGTTGAACGCCCCGCACAGCCCGCGGTCGGACGAGACGGCGATGACGACGACACGTTCGCGCACCTCGTGCTCCTCCAGCAGCGGATGGGTGGCGCCCTGCACGAAGCGGGCGACATTGCGCAGGACCTCCATCATCGACAGCGCATAGGGGCGCGCCGACTCGATGCGGTCCTGGGCCCTGCGGATCTTCGCCGTCGCGACCATCTCCATGGTGCGGGTGATCTGCATCGTGGATGCCGTGGACGTGATCCGGTTCTTTATGTCGCGGAGGTTGGCCATCTTCTGTCGCTTACCCCTGGTCCGGCCGGCCGGCGGCGAACTCGTCGAGCGCCGAGCGCAGCTTGGCCTCGGTGTCCGGCGAGATGAGCTTCTCGTCCTTGATCGCTGCGCCGATCTCGGGATAGGCGCTGTCCACGAAACCGATGAACTCGTCGCGGAACGCGACGACTCCCCCGACCGGGCAGCTGTCCAGATAGCCCTTGGTGCCGGCGAAGATCGCCATGACCTGACGCTCGACGGGCATCGGCACGTAGCGGCCCTGCTTCAGCAGCTCCACGAGTCGTGCGCCGCGCGCGAGCGTGTTCTGCGTGGCCTTGTCCAGGTCGGAGCCGAACTGCGCGAACGCCGCCATCTCACGGTACGAGGCGAGGTCGAGGCGCAAGCTGCCGGCGACCTGCTTCATAGCCTTGATCTGCGCGCTGCCTCCGACGCGCGACACCGAGATGCCGACGTTGACGGCGGGACGGATGCCCTGGAAGAACAGGTCGGACTGCAGGAAGATCTGACCGTCCGTGATCGAGATGACGTTGGTCGGGATGTAGGCCGACACGTCGCCGGCCTGGGTCTCGATGATCGGCAGGGCGGTCAGCGAACCGGCGCCCAACTCGTCGTTCATCTTGACGGCGCGCTCCAGCAGGCGGGAGTGCAGGTAGAACACGTCGCCCGGGTACGCCTCGCGGCCCGGCGGGCGGCGAAGGTTGAGCGACATCTCGCGGTAGGCGACGGCCTGCTTGGACAGATCGTCGTAGACGACCAGGACCGCGCGGCCCGGGTTGTCCTTTCCGGCGGGCTTGCCGTCCGCGCCCGTGTACATGAAGTGCTCGCCCATCGCGCAGCCGGACATCGGGGCGATGTACTGCAGCGGCGCGGGGTCGGAGGCGGCGGCAGAGACGACGATGGTGTAGTCCATCGCGCCGTACTCCTCGAGGGTCTGGACGACGCCCGCCACGGTGGAAGCCTTCTGGCCGACCGCGACGTAGATGCAGACGACGTCGTTGCCCTTCTGGTTGACTATCGCGTCGATGGCGACGGCGGTCTTGCCCGTCTGCCGGTCGCCGATGATCAGCTCGCGCTGGCCGCGACCGATCGGGATCATCGAGTCGATGGCCATGATGCCGGTCTGCAGAGGCTCGTGGACGCCCTTGCGCTCGATGACGCCCGGCGCGCGGAACTCCAGCGGGCGGGTG
>DATCIA010000002.1:0-7887 GCA_036508075.1 Coriobacteriia bacterium | reverse complement strand
CTCCCCTACGCCAGCAGCTCCCGCATCGCCGCACGCCACACCGCGGGGATGCGCTCCTGCAGCTTGTCCGGACGCCCGATGCTGTCGCCGATCATGCGCGTCACGAACGGGCGCGCGACCTCCATGATGTCGATGTCTGGGTAGAGCCGGCGCGCCACGCCCTCGACGGTCGCGAGCGATTTGACGAGCAGCCCGTAGCCACCGGGGATCGCGATCCCGTTGCGGCGCAGCAGCCCTAGGAACCCGAACCCGAATTGGCGGAAGTCCGTGCTGCCGCCGCCCATCGTCTTGTCGAGCAGCTCGCCGAGCTCCCGGCGTACGGTGTCGACCTTCTCCGGCGGCACGACGACACCCAGGTTCGCCGAGTAGCGCAGCGCACGGTCGGCGTCACGGTAGACGAACCCGGCCAACACCTGGGCGATGTCGCCACGCTCGGCGTCGGTGAGATGCCCGACGATCCCGAAGTCGAGATAGGCGATCCGGTTGTCGGGCGTCACGAACAGGTTCGAAGGATGCAGGTCGGCGTGGTAGCGGCCGTAGAGCATGACCTGCCGCATGAACGCCGTCGCGCCGTGGACGGCCAGACCGTGGGCGTCGACGCCGGCCAGCTCGGCCTCGCCGAGCTCGGAGAGGCGCCAGCCGTACATGCGCTCCATCGTGAGCACCCGCGGAGCGGTCCGGGTCCACACGATCCGCGGGACGACGATCTTGGGGTCGGGCCGGAAGTCGAACGCGAAGCGGTCGGCGACGCGTCCCTCGACGCGCAGGTCGAGCTCGCGCTCCACCGAGTCCGAGAACTCGTCGAGCAGCGATCCGACGTCCACGCCTTTGAGGAGCAGCCGCATGAGCGGGCTGGACCCGAGCCGTCGCGCTTCGACGATGTCGCCCCGCAGCGCATCGGCCGCGCCCGGACGGATGACCTTGACGACGACCTCGGCCCCGGCCGGCAACTCCTCGCCCCATACCGGACGATACGACGCCGCGAGGACCGCGGCGTGGACCTGCGCCACGGACGCCGACGCGAGCGGCGTCTCGTCGATCGAGGCGTACAGCGTCGCGACGGGTGCGCCGAGGCTCTCCTCGATAACCGTGCGCAACTGCGAGAACGGCACGGGCGCGACCTGGTCGCGCAACCGCTCCATCTCGCCCGCGAGCTCGTCGCCGAACTCGTCGGGACGGACCGACACCATCTGTCCCAGCTTGATGAACGCGCCGCCGAGCTGCTCGAATGCGCGGCGCCACTCGGTGGCGAACACCGCACGCCGCCTGGCGACGGACACGAACCCGAAGCGCGAGCGAACCACGCCACGCGCCGCAGCCCCGAGCAGCGCGCGGGTGATGCTCCGCGAACGCACGGACATGACTACGCCCCCTTGGCGGTGAGGTGCGCGGCGATCACGTCGAGCGTGGTCTGCATCTGGTCGAGCCGGCCGCGCAACTCGGCGACCTCGAAGCGGACCTCGTCGAGCTTCTCGTAGCCGGGGTCGGCGACATCATCGGCGTGACCGGAGGCGATCTGGTCCTTCAGGCGCGCCTTCTCCTCGGCGACCATGGCCATGAAGCCGTCGGTGAACGCGTCGGGGCCGCCTGACATGCCCTCACCGGCGACGGCCTTGCCTCGCGCGACCGACTGGACCATCAGGTCGTCGGCCTGGTCGTGCGTGAACATCCACAACGCAAAGAACTTCATCGGATCGAAATCGGCCATCTCTTCACTCTCCCTTTCCCCAGCGGACCTTCAGGACATCATGCGCGCGTGCTCGCCGCGCGGCTGGCACCAGCACTACGGGATGAGGTTGCTGTAGACGCCCACCGCGAGACCCGCCGCCAGCGTCGCTGCGTACGCCGCACCCACCACGGTGTAGGCGACCAAGGTCTCCCGGCCGGCGGCGCGCTTCTCGGTGAGGACATCGCGCATCACAGCGACGAACAGGCCCGTGAGCGCCACGCCCGCGACGTCGGCCGCGACGACCATCGCCACGGCCGCCCAGAACAGCCATCCCAACGAGCCCTCTTCACCCAGCGTCACGGAGGCGGCGAGCAAGGCGATGACCAGGAGTGTCACAGCGACGACGACGAACGCCATGACCATGGCCGGACGGGCGAGCCTCGCTGTCTCGGGGGAAGCACTGCGCTCATCACCCTCCCTCGGAACGTTGGCGATGGATCGGGACCGGCGGCTGCCGAACCAGGTGATGGCACCCAGGGTGACCCACAGCGGCACGCTCGTCGCCACCCACAGCAACGTCAGCAGATAGAGCAACTCCACAAGCCCTGCGATGACCTCCATGTCGCGCCCCCCTCCGGCGTCCGCATCTCTCTCCCGACTTACTATTACGCAATATGTCATATGGCACACCGCGTATTAGACGAACGGTGAGGCTGCGCGCAGATGCGACGTGACGAACGGTCGTTCTGGAGAGTCAGACGGGACGGTCGGCCGGAGCGCGCAGCAGCCTGAGGCCGTTGAACGTGACCAGCAGCGACACGCCCATGTCGGCGAACACGGCGAGCCACAGCGGCGCGTAGCCGGCCACCGCGAGGACGAGCACCACCGCCTTGGTGACCACCGAGAACACGACGTTGGCGCGGATCACTGCCACCGTGCGCCGCCCCAGCGCGAAGAACCCGGGCAGCGCGTGCAGGTCGGGAGCCATGAGCGCGACGTCGGCCGTCTCGAGCGCTGTGTCGGAGCCCGCCGCGCCCATCGCGATCCCGAGATCGGCGAGTGCGAGCGCGGGGGCGTCGTTCACGCCGTCCCCCACCATCGCAACGGCTCCGTACGTGGCTCGCAGATCGCGCACCGCATCCATCTTCTGCTCGGGCAACAGGCGCGCCCGATGCTCGGTCACCCCGCTCAGGGCCGCGACCGCGGCCGCGGTGCGCTCGTTGTCTCCCGTCAGCATCGCAACGTGCTCGATGCCGCCTTCAAACAGGCGACCGACCACTCCGGACGCCTCAGGGCGCACTGCATCGGCGACCGCGATCAGCCCGAGCGCCGTGCGGTCGCCGAACAGGACCAGCACGGTCTTGCCCTCGGACTCCAGCGCGACGATGCGCCGCTCGACCCGCTCGTCCGACGCGCCCTCCGCTCGGGCGAACGCGGGACTCCCGATCGCGTAGTCGACACCGTCCACGCGTGCTCGCACGCCGCGACCGGCCACGTCCATCAGATCGCGAGCGACCCGCTCGCCGAACGCGTGACCCGCGGCGCGCAGCACCGCCTCGGCCACAGGGTGCGTGGACCCGGCCTCGAGCGCGGCCGCGATCCGCAGCACTTCGACGGAGGCTACCCCGTTCAGCGGAACGACATCGGTGACCTCCGGACGGCCACACGTGAGCGTGCCGGTCTTGTCAAACGCGACCGCGCGCACGCGCGCCGCCGTCTCCAGGTGGGTGCCGCCCTTCACGAGCACCCCGTCCCTCGTCGCCCGGGTGATCGCGGAGACGATCGCTACAGGGGTCGAGATGACCAGCGCGCACGGGCACGAGGCGACGAGGACGACGAGCGAACGGTACGCCCACTCGTGCCACGAACCGAGCCCGAGCAACGGAGGAGCGACCGCAACGAGAGCCGCGCCCGCGACGACGATCGGCGTGTAGTAGCGCGTGAACGAGTCGACGAGCTGCTGAGACGGCGCGCGCTGCGCCTGCGCCTGCTCGACGAGATAGACGACGCGCGCAAGCGTCGAATCCTCACCCGCGGCGGTGACCTCGACCTCGAGCAGGCCCGAGGTGTTCAGCGAACCGGCGAAGACCCTGTCCCCGGGCGCCTTGTCGACCGGCGCCGCCTCACCCGTGATCGGCGCCTCGTCCAGTGCGGAGCGCCCCTCGACGACGACCCCGTCGAGCGCGACGCGCTCCCCCGGCTTCACGACCATCAGGTCGCCGACCACGGCGTCGGCGAGCCGTACCTCGGTCTCGACCCCGTCGCGGCGGACGCGCGCGCGCGGGGGGGCGAGCGCGACCAGGTCACTCACCGAGCGGCGGGTGCGCTCGAGCGCGCGGCTCTCGAGCAGCTGCCCCAGCGAGAAGAGGAAGATCACGGTAGCTGCCTCAGCGAAGTCACCGAGCAGCACCGCTCCCACGACCGCCATCGCCATCAGGATGTTGATGTCGAGCCGCAGCGCCTTCAACGAGATCCACGCGCGCCTGCCCGTCACGACGCCGCCGCACAGCGCCGCCGCGATGAACGCCCACGCCGCGGGACTGACCGCGCCGGACCCGAGCCGGAGCACCTCGAACAGATAGCCCGCGGCTATGAGCACGCCGGAGGCCACCAGCGTCAACAGGTGCAGGTCGCGGGGCCGACGGGTTGGAGGGGCGCCCGCCCGCTCGGCCTCTCCCGTCTCGAGACCGTGACCCGCCGCTCTGATCACCGCGGTGACGGCCGCGCGAGGGTCGTGGTCCGGGTCGTACTCGAGCGCCAACGCCCCCGACGGGAACGCGAGGTCTGCGGAGATCACGCCTTCGACGTTGCGTACGGACAGCTCCACGGTCCGCGTGCAATCGGGTCAATCGAGCCCGGTGACCCTCCACCGGACCCGTGACGCGGCGGCGGTCATCGGGGGGTCCCCTCCTCCGCGTGGGCGAGCCCGAGCGCGAGCAGGTCGCGTACGTGGTCGTCCGCGAGACAATAGACGGCGCGCTTGCCGTCCCTCTCCCACTCGACCAGCCTCAGGTCGCGCAGCATGCGCAGCTGGTGTGAGACCGCCGATTCGCTCACGCCGGCCACCTCGGACAGGTCGCACACGCACAGCGGCTCGCGAGCCAGGGCCAGCAGCAGGCGCACGCGGGTCGGATCTCCCAGCGCCCGGAAGATGTCGGTCAGCCTGGCCGCGGCCGCAGTCCCGGGCAACGCGGCCGCAACCCGTGCGACCGCTCCGGCATCGACGATCCGGGACGCGCACTCTCCGGTGGCTACAACTGTTTCATCTGAATGATTGCTCATGCGTTCATATATACGCCACCGCGGGGGACATGGCAACACGCGAGGACGGGAATACACACGGTCAGGGGGGCCTCGCAGACCGCCCCATGGCAGGGAAGAAGGCTCTCGATGAGCGATCAGCCGCAGACGCCGGGTCCGCGACGCGGTATCCCGGTCTGGGTGTTCGTGGTGTCGCTGCTGGCGGTAGCCGCGATCGCCGGCTCCGCGGCGTGGTTGCTGCTCAACCCGAGGCCGACCGCGGGCCCGACGGCGCCGGCGATGACGACCCCGACCGTCGAGGCGACCCCGACGGTGGTCGCGACACCGACCACGGAGCCGACCGTCGCGCCGCCAGCCGCGAAGGCCGACCTCCCCTACACCCCCGGCCCGGACGAGACCGGGACGAACTTCGCCTACATCAGGAAGATGACGGCCAGAGGTGGCTATGTGTATGCGACCGTCGACTACATCCTCATCGGTGAGGGACCTGACGGCTGGGTGATCACGAACGACAACCCCAAGCTGCGCACGTTCCCGCTGGCCAAGACGTGCCCGTGCCGGTACCTCAAGGAGGGCACCGCGTCACTGAGCGCGGCGCTGTCGCCGTCGACGTTCCGCACGAAGTGGGCGGCAGCGGCGGCGGACACCATGATCCGCAGAAATCCCTACAAGGTGACGGTGAACCACGGCGTCGTCACGAAGTTCGACAACGAGTGGTTGCCCTAGCGACGGCGCGCTACACTCCTGCACACAGAGGGGCGGCGCAGGGAGGCATCTCCTCCCGACGAGAGGGCAGACCATGAGCGACGAGCCACAGGACCCGAAACCGCGCCGAGGCATCCCGGTGTGGGTGTTCGTCGTCTCGATGATCGCAGTGGTCATGCTCACAGGCTCGGTCGTGTGGGCGCTGCGCGTCCGCAATCAGGCCGGCACCCCGGTCGACACGGGCGTGGCCACCGCGTCGGTCGATCCCACCCTGAACGTCCAGTGGACGCCGATCAACGAACCGTCCATCCCGCCTGCGGCGCCGGCGACCTCGACCGCGCCGGCGAGCGCCACGCCGCCCCCCGCTGCCCCGGCCTCCGCGAAGCAACCCGCGGGGGTCACCCACATGACGTGGAGCGCGTCGAAGGGGTACCGGGTCACGGTCGACTACGTCCAGATCCTCACGGGTCAGGCCGCGGCCGATGCTGCGACCGCCGCCGGCGAGGAGTCTCCGCCCCCGAACGACTACTTCATCGCCAACACGAGCGCCAAGCTGCGCACCTTCAGCCTGCCGAAGGCGACGCCGATCACGATGCTCGGATGGGCCGGGGCGGACGCGACCGCCAAGCACAAGGTCTCGGTCGGTCAGTTCATGGACGTCATGCCGGGCGGCGTGAACCCTCAGGAGGAGTACGCGGACGCCTACTACTACCTGACGGTCAAGAACGGCACCACGGTGACCAAGGTGGAGATGATCTTCTTCCCCTAGCGCCCGCCTAGCGTTTCTTGCGTCGCCCGTACGCCGAACCCTTGCGCGCGCCCGCCCTCAGGCGGTCGAGCACCTCTCCCTCGGGCGTGGACTCGACCTCGGCACGCAGCTTCACGACCTGGTCGCGCAGCCGGGCTGCGGACTCGAAGTCCAGCTTCTCCGCGGCGCTGGTCATGTCCTCCTCCAGCGATGCCAGGAGGCGCAGCACCTCTTCGCGTGGCAGGCTCGACAGCTCGCGGGCCACGTCCTCGGCAGCGACGCCCTCGCCTTCCGCGGCGCGCGCGTAGTCCACGATCGCGTGGATCGCCTTGCGGATGGTCTGCGGCTCGATCCCGTGCTCGGTGTTGTAGGCGACCTGGATCTCCCGTCTGCGGTTCGTCTCATCGATCGCCTGGCGCATGGAGTCGGTGACCGCGTCGGCGTACATGATGACCTCGCCGGAGACATTGCGGGACGCGCGTCCGATCGTCTGGATGAGCGATCGGAAGTTGCGCAGGAACCCCGACTTGTCCGCGTCGAGGATCGCGACGAGTGAGACCTCGGGAAGGTCGAGCCCCTCGCGCAGCAGGTTGATGCCCACCAGGCAGTCGAACACGCCGGAGCGCAGTTCGCGCAGGATGTCGACGCGCTCGAACGTCCCGATGTCCGAGTGCAGGTAGCGCACGCGCAGCCCCTGGTCCGAAAGGTAGTCGGTGAGGTCCTCGGCCATCTTCTTCGTCAGCGTGGTCACCAGGACGCGCTCGTCGCGCTCGGCGTGCACGCGCACCTCGTGGACGATGTCGTCGATCTGTCCCTTGGTCGGCCGCACCATGATCTGGGGATCGACGAGCCCCGTCGGTCGGATGATCTGCTCGACGACGTTGGGGCCCGACACGCGCAGCTCGTAGTCGCCCGGGGTGGCGGACACGTAGACGAACTGCTTCACCAGCTGCTCGAACTCATCGAAGCGCAGCGGGCGGTTGTCCAGTGCGCTCGGCAGGCGGAACCCGTGCTCGACGAGTGTCAGCTTGCGGCTACGGTCGCCCTCGTACATGCCGCGGATCTGCGGCACGGTCACGTGGCTCTCGTCGATGATGCAGAGAAAGTCCTTCGGGAAGTAGTCGATCAGGCAGTGAGGCGGCTCGCCCGGCTTGCGGCCGTCAAGATGGCGCGAGTAGTTCTCAATGCCGGAGCAGTACCCGAGCGTCTCGATCATCTCGAGGTCGTAGGTCGCCCGCATCTCGAGCCGCTGCGCCTCGAGCAGCTTCCCATCGCTGCGGAACTGCGCCAGACGCTCCTGCAGCTCGGCCCGGATGCCGTTGACCGCGTCCGAAAGGCGCGCGGGGACGGTGACGTAGTGGGTCGCCGGCCAGATCGGTACGCTGTCCAGCATGGCCGTGACCTCGCCCGTGACGGCCTCGACCTCGGAGACCGACTCCACGGTGTCGCCGTAGAACTCGACGCGCAGCGGGTGGTCGGCGTACGGCGGGAAGATGTCCATCAC
>DATCIA010000001.1:0-7480 GCA_036508075.1 Coriobacteriia bacterium | reverse complement strand
GAAGAAGGCGACGAGGGCCGCGGACGTGTGGACGATGTTCAACGGCGTGTCGAACAGGAACCTGTTGCCCGCCGTGACGAACATGCCGCCGGTCCCGATCACATCGAAGATGACACCGCCCAAGATGAACATGACGCTCTTTTGTACGAACCCCTTCGCCCGGTACGCGCTCCACACCCCGATCGAGTAGAGCACCATGGCGACGAGCATCCCCAAGACGCCGATCAACGTGGCTGGCTTCACGCGACCCCTCCCCGGTCAGACGATATGCGACACGAACATACTCCACGAAGGGCGCGACGCTAAGCCCCATTTCGGTCAAACGGGCCTGTAGACGGAGATCGTGACCGAGGCGGTCACCCGGACGGGCTCAGGAAGCCCGGCGATCCGTGATGCCAGGACGCCGACGTCGGCGTGATGCGCGCTCGGTCCCATCGCCACGATCGCCGAGACATCGGCATGGTCGAGCGTCATCCGCTCCTCGACCTCGATACTCTCCACGCGGGTGAAGCGGTCCGCCATCCCCTCCGCAAGCCGTTCGGCCTTGAGCGGATCCACGGTCAGCATCCCGAGCGGCCCGATGAGTTCGCCCAGATGCCGCGCTGTGGGCGTCACCACGACCAGCGCGCCGCCTGAAGCGAGCACGCGCGCGAACTCCGCAGCGTTCCGTGGCGCGAACACGTCGAGCACGAGCGCCGCCGAGGCGGTCCGCACGGGAAGCGGGCGCCAGGCGTCGCACACGACCGCAGCGATGCGCGGGTGCGCCTTCGCGGCGCGGCGGGCGGCGAACTTGGAGATGTCGAGAGCGAGGCCGAGGCGGCCGGGCACGGCGTCGAGTACTGCGGCGAGGTAGCGGCCGGTGCCCGCGCCGACGTCGACCACGCAGCCCTCAGGCCCGTCGGCGAGCAGGCGTACGGCCACCTCAGCGAGGGCGCGCTCGATCGGAGCGAAGTGCGCCTCGCCGAGGAACGTGTCGCGCGCCTCGACCATCGCCGCAGTGTCGGCGGTGCCTGTCTGCGCGTCGCCCGGGAGCAGGTTCGCGTAGCCCTGACGCGCGATGTCGAAGTGGTGCCCGTTCGGGCGGCGCAGATTCCCGGGCATCAAGGTCAGAGGCTCGCGGCAGTAGGGGCAGACCAGCGCGGCCACGAGCTCATCGAGCATCCGGGGCCTCCGCGACGCCTTCATCGGCGCCGGCATCCGCGCCCTCTGCAAAGCCGCGATGCTCCATCTGGCCCCACGAGGTCTCTCCCCGGAGGAACTGGACGACGCCGCGCAACCGCCAGAACACCGTGAGCTGTCGGTACCCGAAGTTCTCGAGCAACGCGTGTCCGAGCAAGCGTACGAGGCTCCGGCGCAGCCGGTACCAGGTGAAGTTGACGTCCTCGAAGAGGACTGCCGCGAAGGACAGGAGCACGCCCCACAGCACGGCCATGGCGAAGAACCACCAGAAGTACGGCCAGAAGATCTGCCCCGTCACGATCCACCACACGAGCAGGAGGTAGCCGGCGGCTTCGGCGATGGGTCCGAAGAACTCCACGAGCAGGAAGAAGGGCATCGCGAAGAGCCCGATGTGCCCATACCGCGGGTTGAACAGCATGCGGCGGTGATGCCATAGCGTCTCGCACAACCCGCGCTGCCAACGCGCGCGCTGCCGCCCGAGCAAGCCGAATGTCTCCGGGACCTCGGTCCAAGCCACCGGATACGCGAGGTACAGGACGTGGTGCTTGGTCTTGCTCTCGAGGAGGCGGCGGCGCATGCGAACGAGAAGCTCCATGTCTTCGCCGACCGTGCCGAGCAGATAGCCGCCGACAGACCGGGCGAGCCGCGTGTCGAAGACGCCGAACGCACCGGAGATGATCAGCAGCGAGTCGAGCGCCGACAGCCCGGCGCGTCCGGCGGAGAACGCCCGGATGTACTCGACCACCTGGAGGACCGGAAGGTGGCGTGGTGACAGGCCCGCCCGGACCATGCGGCCGTTGACGATCCTGCAGCCATTGGCCACGCGAACGATGCCGCCGGATGCGACGACACGCTCCGGATCTCGCATGACCGGCTTCATCGCCCGGATCACGGCATCGCGCTCGAGGACGACGTCGGCATCGATGGAGAAGAAGTATGGGTGCTTCGCCGCGTTGATGCCGACGTTCAGTGAGTCCGCCTTCCCGCCGTGCCCCTTGAGGATCAAGACGAGGTTGTCGTGCTTTTCCGACAGGTAGGTGGCGTGGATCGGCGCGGTCGCGATGTCGTCGCGCGCGACACGGTAGACCTTGCGGAGTCCGAAGGCCTTGATCAGCTCGGCCGCGGTCCCGTCGGTTGAGCCATCATCGATCACCACGACCTCGAACCTGGGGTAGTGGCTCATGAGCAGCGACCGGACGCTCTCGACGATTGCCGCCTCCTCGTTGTGCGCGGGAACGAGGATTGAAACGCCGGGAGCGAGCCTCGAGCCGAAAAGGCCCGGGAGGTCATCGATGAACGAGCGCCTGTGCTGCTGTCGCACGAGCGGGAACGCCAGGAGCGTCAGCAGCGAATACATGCCGTTCACGAAGAAGAAATAGACGAGCACGAACAGCTGCAGGAGCGGGATCAGCTTCACAGGGCCACCGTCCGACCTGCGGCATCGAGCACTTCGAGTGCGCGTTCGTAGGCCGCGCCCTGCGCGGTGCCCGCGAGTGACTGTGCCGCATCGACAGCCCCGTCGCCGAACGACAGGAGTGCCCGAGACGCCGAGTAGCTCACGTCGAAGTCCGGGTCTCCGAAGAGCTCAAGGAGCCAGGGCACCGCTTCCACGCCGGCGACGCGCCCGGCGGCCGCCGCTGCCTGGCGGCGCACCTCGGGGGCCGGGTCTCCGAACGCGACCCGCAGGAGCTGGGCGTCGGAGACAGCACCCAGGCGTCCCAACGCCGACGCAGCCGCCGCGCGAACACGCTCACTCTCGTGGGTCATAGCCGGCGCGATATGGGGGCCCGCTTCGTGCGCCGCACGGATCGTGCCGGCGGGGTCGCCGATGCTCTCCAGGCACCGCAGCACCCAGTAGAGCGTGCGCTCGGACGAACCGGGATCTCCCGCGGCGTCGAGAAGCGCGGGGACGGCATCCTCCCCTAACCCGATCAGTGTGTCGGCCACCGAGACGCACGACCTGTCCGCGATGTCACGGAACAGACTGACGAGGTACCCGATGGCCGACACCGCTCGCAGCTTCCCGAGGCCCTTGGCCGCGATGGAGCGCACGTCGTCATCGTCGTCGCGGAGGGAGAGCGCCAGATGGCGCACAGCATCCTGCGAACCGCTACGCCCAAGGGCATCGGCCGCCAAGCGTCGGTCCCAGACGCGGCGGCTCCCGAGATCCTTGACGCGGGCCTCGAAGAGACCCGAACGGGCGAACACACCGGTCAGAACCTCCAGCGACGAGCCCCGCAGAAGGTCCGCACGATCCAGGATGGCGCTCTGGAGCTCGTCGGCCTCCCATCGCTGGTGGAACGACAGGACCTCGGTGGGGTCGGACGGTGGTTCCCCGGAAGCAAGCATCTCGTCGAGGGCATCGCCGTATTCGGCGCGTCGGGCGTTCTTCTTGGGGTCGGACGGATGCTGAAGGGCGCGCCGCAGCACGATGTAGACGACGAGCGCAAGGTTGGCAAGTGCGAAGAAGGCGACGACCCGCGAGACGATGAAGTAGTTCACGTTCGCCCCACCTGCCCGTCATCGGCGGCCGAGCGCACCTTGAGAACGCGCTCGATCTCGGACTCCAGGTCGGCAAGGTCGAACGGCCTGGAGACAAAGCCGTCCGCGCCGGCAGCCAGAACCGAGGCGATGTCCGAAGGGCGATCCAACCCGGACACGACGACAACGGCAGTCGCCCCCACCGGCCCTGGGATCTCACGGATGCGCTTCGCAAGATCGAACCCGCTGAACGTGAGCGGCAACCGGTCGGTGACCACGATGTCCACATCGCCGGCAGCCGCGTCCAAGAGCTCGAGCGCTTCCTCGTCCGTCGACGTCACCTGGACACTCCAGCCAGATCGCGCGAACCTCTTCGCGACGATCCGACGAGCGAGGGCATCCTCCTCGACAACGAGCATACGTCCCCGGAACTCCGCCACCCAGCACGTCCCTCCCATTGTCGCGTGAGCATATGATATGACTCGTTACCCGCAGACTGCACAGGAGGAGCCGTGCCCGCACGATTCACCATGGGTGAGATCGCCCGCATGGCCGAGGAGATCGAGCGCAACGGCCTGGACTTCTACACCAACTTCGCGGAGATCGCTGCCGATTCGCGCCTGCGCACCCTGTGCGAACGGCTCGCCATCGAGGAGGGCGGTCACCGCACCGTGTTCGCGGCGATCTTCGCGCAGGAGCCTCATGAGGAGGCGGCCACGTTCCCCGGGGACGGCGACGCGCTCATCCGCACCATCGCCCGCGAATCGGTGTTCGCCCCGATGAGCGGAGCGCAGGTCGATGCGCTCTCCTCAGGAGGGACCCCCGCGTTCCTCGAGTTCGCCCTGAGCAAGGAACACGCCGCGATCGAACTCTTCTCGGCGCTGAAGCCGGGCCTGTCACGAAGGGCCGCGAGACTGGTCGAACGGATCATCGTGCAGGAACGAGAGCATGTGCGGCTGCTGGAAGCGCTCCGCAGCGAGTAGAACCACCGTCCGGACGCTCGTCCCGCGTGGCCACGCCTCACTCCTGGACGTCTATCACCGCGTCCCGAAACACGCTAGCCGCGCCGGCCTTGAGCCGAGGGCGGAAGGGAGCCCGTTGCCACGGCTCCCACGCGTAGCCCCGGGTCACGGCCGGGGCGCTTCCTGTGACAGCCACCGTTATGCCGACGCGCGGGACCGCGAGTGTCGAGGCGGTGCTCCCCGGGCCCACGACCAGTGCCTGGAGCGACGACGGATCGCTGAATCCAACCATGGCAAGGGGCAGCCGCAGCTCGACGACATCGCCGACCGCCCACGTCACCCGCGAATCGAACTCGGGATCGGTGACGTCCGTGGTCCCCGAGCGCAGGATACCCACATCAAAGAACTCCGCCGGCAGCGCCTCCCCTGTCCCCGGGACCGTCAGCGCGCGGTTGATGATCTGCCGCTGCAGGTGCCATGCGGAGTCCGCAGAGCCTGTGGACGGCAGGGCCGCAGCGGGCGCGGGCACCAGAGCGGGATCGGCGTCGGCCCGGACGTACGCGCGGCCCCTGGGACCGGGACCGAGCACCACCGCCGTGTCCGAACCGGCTGCCACCCCGGGCATCAAGGGCAGCCCCGGCGTTCCACCGGGTATCAGATCAAAGCCGACGGCAAGCGTTCCTTTCTCGAGTGCAGCGGGGTCCTCGAGCACCATGCGGAGATACAGATACGCCTCGTCTGCCAGCGCCCGTACTTCACGCACTCCGGTCCGCGATTCGTGGATCACCTGCGAGCCGTTCCCCTCCCACTCCGAACCTGCGCCGTCCACCACCACGGACGAGGCGGAACGCGAGTCCATCGCGAGCAGACCGAAGTTCTCCTCGTTGGTAAGCGGGTTGCGCCACAGCTGGCGACGATCGGAGGGAAGCTCGGTCTGGACGGTGTTCCAAGTGAACTTGAACCACTCGTCCGTCCACTCGAACAGGTAGCCGCCGGAACATCCCTCCTCGCGCACTATCCGGAGCAGATCCGCATCGATCGCAGTCGCATCCTGCTCCGAGTGCCCCCCCTGGCTGCGTCCTGCCGCACCGTAGTGCGCCATCCCGAGCGAAGAGGGCACGCCGTACTCGGTGATGACGAGCGGCATCCCGGCGTGATGCGTGCGAAGGGCTCGGATGTAACCCGCGTACGGATCGATGCGGCCGTCACGCACCACCTGAAGCGCCGTCTCGTAGCGCTGGAAGTCGGGGTAGTAGGGGTAGGCATGGTAGGAGGCGAAGTACCCGCCCGGCCAGGCGGGCTGCACGCGGATGTTGTTGGCGTCGACCCCGACGAGGTCCTCCATCGGGTTCGGTTCGCCGGGGTGCTTCAGTGGGTCCGTGGTCGGCCAGTTGGTGAAGGTAAGCGGCATCGCCACGCCACGCGACGACTCTTCTGCGGCGAGGTGGTCGAGCATCTCCGCGAGCCATGATTCCGTGGGAGTGGAGGTCGGCGCCGCCGAGAAGTAGCGGCCGGCGTACCTGGCCACGCGCGCGTTCCGGGCGTCGCTCGCCTGGGTCGCGGTCGGGTCCCACTCGACGCCGAGCGACCAGGACAGCGTCCACTGTGAGACGTCGGCCGTCCACGTCCCGGAGGCATGCCCGGGGGCCGGATCGAGTCGAAGCGTCCCATGCACCGCGGCGACGGCGTTGCTGATCTCACGCCGGAACCCGCCGCGTACGGTCGCGGAGTAGAGATCCTGGCTGGCGAGGAACTCCTCCTCGGGGATCCAGACACCCTGGACCAGGTAGAGCGGCGAAGAGGGATGGGCCGTGTTGTACGCCTTCAGCTCCTCGTAGAAGCCGGGCGGCAGGATCGTATAGACGCGCAGCGCGCGCAGACCCAGTAAGGCGATCTGCGGGAACCACGCGCGGTACTCGGCCGCGGTCACGGCCAACTCGCCCGGGCTCGTTCCGGGGACGGTCGCCCCTAGGTTGATCCCGGGGACGAAGGCGATGTCGCCGCTCTTCGTGGAGAGCAGGAGCCGCTCCCCTTCGGTGTGGGCGAGGCGCGAGAGGCCGCCGACCTGCGACGGCGACGGCGCCCACGAGCGGGTCGGCAACGGGCGCGGAGGAGCAACGCGTGTGGTCGAACACCCCGACGTGGTCGCGGCGAGCACGCCAAGCAGCAACATGACGGCGACCCGTTTCGCCTGCATCAGTGCTCCGATCGGATCGTTCGGCGAGCCGGCGGCGCGGACTCCCCGAACCCATTGTCCCCGTTGCCGCGCGGCGGTGACACACGAGAATCCGATTTGCCCCATAACCGTTCGTATGCTAATCTTTCGCTTCCAAACGATAACCGCCGTCTCGAAAGGGGCGCAACACTGTGCATCCTCCCCACCACGAGCACCACGCGCACCATCATCACGGGCCGGGGCCCATCGGCTTCGAGGGACTCGACCCCGCCTCGTCCGAGGTCTTCGAGGTCTTCCGCCGCGTCATGCACCTCAACCGGCAGTACCTCGGCCGGGCGATGGCGACAGCAGACGTGCATCCGGGCGCCCAAGGCGTACTGCGCATCCTTGCCGCCCATGAGGGCATGAGCCAACGTGACCTCGCCGAGTGCCTGCACCTCTCGCGCCCGACCGTCACCACGATGCTGCAGCGTATGGAGCAGCAGGGCTTCATCGAGCGCTGGGACGACGAAGCCGACCAGAGGCTGACGCGCCTCAAGCTCACACCCTCTGGCCGCACCCAAGCCGACGCGTCCAAGGAGCTCTTCGCGCATTACGTCGATGAGACCGTCGGCTCGCTCTCCGAGCCGGACCGCGCCGAGCTGGCGCGCCTCCTGACGGCGCTCGCAGACAACACCGCCGC